>NZ_JBNXUN010000011.1:0-170317 GCF_050563525.1 Falsiroseomonas sp. HC035 | reverse complement strand
CGCATGAGCCCCGACTTTCTCCTCCTCAACGGCCGCATCGCCACCATGGATGCGGCTGGCAGCGAGCACACCGCCCTCGCCGCGCTCGGCGGCCGCATCGTCGCCCTCGGCACCGACGACCTGCGCGAACTCGCCGGCCCCGGCACGAAGATCATCGACGCCGAGGGCCGCCGCGTGCTGCCCGGCATCGTCGACAGCCACGCGCACCCCGATGCCTACGCGCTGCGCCTGCGGAGCTGGACGCTGGTCTCGCCGGATTTCGTGCAGACCCGGGACGCGCTGCTGTCCCGCATCCGCGCCCGCTGCGCCGCCGCCGCGCCGGGCCAGTGGTGCGCCTTCTACCGGCTCAACGAGCGCGCCTCCGGCGGCTATCCGACACTGGCGGAACTCGACGCCGCCAGCCTCGGCCGGCCGATCTTCATCCTGCGCACCGATGGTCATCTCGGCCTCGCCAACTCCGCCGCCTTCGCCGCCTGCGGCGTGACCCAGGACACGCCCGACCCGCCCTTTGGCCGCTTCGACCGCCTGCCGGGCGGCGCTTTCACCGGCCTGGTGCGGGAAACGGCAGCGCATGTCTTCCTCAACGCCGTGCACGGCCAGGATTCCGAGGCCGACATTGCGGAGGGCATGGAACAGGTGCAGGACCAGTGCCTCGCCGCCGGCATCACCTCCGTCGCCAACTCCCTGACTCCGGCCAAGGCGATCCGCGCCTACCAGAAGATGCAGCGGGAGGGGCGCTGGCGGATGCGCATGGGCATCATCGCCTCCGGCCGCGACGAGCCGTTGATCCCGGCCCTGATCGCCGCCGGCATCCAGTCCGGCTTCGGCAACGACACGCTGCGGCTGATCGGCGTGGAATGGTGCCCGGATTGCTCCACCTCCGGCCGCACCGCCGCCTATTGGGACCCCTACCAGGGCGCCCCGATCCCGGGCGAGCCCACCCCCAACACCGGCATGCTGCTGTATGAGAAGGAAGACCTCACCGCCCGCGCTACCGCCGCCCATGCCGCCGGCCTGCAGGTGATGATCGAGGGTGTCGGCGACCGCGGCATCGACTTTGCGCTGGATGTCATGGAAGCCGCACTGGCGGCGCATCCCGTGGCCGACCACCGCATGCGCGTCGAACATTGCTGCTACGTCACCCCTAAGATCCTGGCGCGGCTCGCCCGGGGAAAATTCGTCGACAGTTCCGCCACCGGCTTCATGGACGAACTCGGCGAGGCCTATGCCGCGAACCGCGGGCAGGACGCGATGCGCCACATGTGGCCGCATCGCAGCCTGATCGATGCCGGCATCCCCGCCCCCGGCCATTCGGATTTCGCCGTCTGCCGCGTCTCGCCCTGGACCGCCCTCGCCGCCATGGTCACCCGCCGCACCACCACCGGAGCGGACCTCGACGCGCGGGAGGCGATCACGCCCCTGGAGGCGCTGCACGCCTACACCACCCTCGGCGCCTGGGCGCAGCGGGAAGAGGCGGACAAGGGCAGCCTGGAGATCGGCAAGCTCGCCGACCTTATCGTGCTGGACCGGGACGTGCTGAACGGCGAGGACATCGCGAACACCCGCGTCCTGGCCACCATTGTCGGCGGCGAGTTGCGCCACCAGGCGTGACCGCGTCCACCCGCCTGACGCCTGCCGACACCACGCTGCTGCTGGCACTCTGCGCCGCCTGGGGCTTCGCCCAGGTGGCGATGAAGCTGGGCGGCGAGGGCATTTCGCCACTTGTCCAGGCCGGCCTCCGCTCGGCGCTGGCGATCCCGCCGCTGCTCGCCTGGTGCCACTTCCGCGGCGTCCGGATCTTCCGCCGGGACGGCTCCCTGCCGCCCGGCCTGCTCTGTGGCGCGCTGTTCGCGCTGGAATTCTGGGCGATCTTCGCCGCGCTGCAACACACTACCGCGGCCCGCGTCGCCGTGCTGGTCTACACAGCACCCTTCTTCGCCACGATTGCCACCCACTTCCTACTGCCCGACGACCGGCTCACCCGGCGCAAGCTGACGGGCCTTCTGCTCGCCCTCGCCGGCCCGCCGATCCTGTTCGCCGACCGCCTCGGGGAGGCGCAGCTGTACGGCGATGCGCTCGCCCTGCTCGCCGGCTGCGCCTGGGGCGGCACCATCGCCACCATCAAGGCCAGCCGCCTGACCCGCATCGCGCCGGAGCGCACCCTGCTGTACCAGCTTGCGGTCTCCGCCTTCCTGGTGCCGCTCGGCTATGCCATGGGCGAGCCGGGCATCTTCGCGCCCACCGCCGTGGTCTGGCTGGCGCTGGCCTATCAGGTGCTGGGCGTCGCGGTCGTCAGCTATGTGGCATGGTTCTGGATGGTCTCCCGCCACCCGGCCTCCCGCCTCGCCCCCTTCCTGTTCCTGACGCCGGCCTTCGGCGTGGTCTTCGCCGCGCTGATCCTGGGCGAGCCGATCACGCCCGGCCTGCTGCTGGCCCTGGCCCTGGTCGGCGCCGGCATCTTCGTGGTGAACCGGGCATGAGCGGCAAGTCCTTCCGCGAACGCCTCGGCGCCCTGCGCAACCTGGCGCCCTTCCTCGCCATGGTCTGGCGTACCAGTCCCTGGCTCACCGCCTGTTCGCTGCTGCTGCGCCTGTGCCGCGCCCTGCTGCCGGTGGCGGCGCTGTTCGTCGGCAAGCTGATCATCGACGACGTGGTGCTGCTGCTCGGCGAACAGCCGCGCCCCACCCCCGCCGCATGGCTGGAATCCGGCCGGCTGAACTGGCTCGGCTGGCTGATCGCGGCCGAATTCGCGCTCGCCATCCTGGGCGACGTGCTCGGCCGGGTCGTCTCCCTGGTAGACACGCTGCTGGGGGAGCGTGTCGCCAACGCCGCCTCCATCCGCCTGATGCGCCACGCCGCGACCCTCGACCTCGAGGATTTCGAGGACGCTGCCTTCCAGGACCGGCTGGACCGCGCCCGACGCCAGACCAGCGGGCGGATGAGCCTGATGGGCCTGCTGTTCAACCAAGTGCAGGACATGGTGACGGTCGCCAGCTTCGCCGCCGGACTGCTGTTCTACGCGCCCTGGCTGATCGTGCTGCTGCTGGTGGCGCTGGTCCCCGCCTTCCTCGGCGAGTCGCACTTCAACGCACAGGGCTACGCGCTGGACTACGGCCGCACCCCGGGACGCCGCGAACTCGACTACGTCCGCGCCACCGCCGCCAGTGCGGAGACGGCGAAGGAGGTGAAGGTCTTTGGCCTGAACGGCTTTCTGATCGACCGCTATGCCCAGCTTTCCGCCGCGTTCTACACGGGCAACCGCCGCCTGGCGCTGCGCCGGGCCGGCTGGGGCGGCGCCTTCACCGCGATCGGCACCGTGGGCTACTACGCCGCCTTCGCCTTCATCGTCTGGCGCACGCTGGAGGGCGCCTTCAGCGTCGGCGACCTGACCTTCCTGGCAGGGTCCTTCCGCCGCCTGCGCAGCCTGCTGGAGGGCTTGCTCTCCGGCTTCTCCACCACAGCCAGCCAGGCGCTGTATCTCGACGACCTGTTTACCTTCTTCGAGGTGAAGCCCGAGATCCTCTCGCCGGCCAACCCCCTGCCCATCCCATCGCCGATCCGCCAGGGCTTCGTCTTCGAGGATGTCGGCTTCCGCTACCCCGGCGCGGATCGCTGGGCCGTCCGCCACCTGTCCTTCACGCTGCAGGCCGGCGAAGTGGTCGCCCTGGTCGGCGAAAACGGCGCCGGCAAGACGACGCTGGTCAAGCTGCTGACCCGGCTCTACGACCCGGATGAGGGCCGCATCCTGCTCGATGGCCACGATTTGCGCGCCTACGACGTCGATGCACTGCGCGCGAGCATGGGCGTCATCTTCCAGGATTTCGTGCGCTACAACCTGACCGCCGGCGACAACATCGCCGTTGGCCGCATTTCCGCCCGCGACGACGAAGCCCGCATCAGCCGCGCCGCGCAGCGCAGCCAGGCGGATGCCGTCATCGCCCGGCTGCCGGCAGGCCTCGGCCAGATGATCGGCAAGCGCTTCAAGAACGGCGTCGAACTCTCGGGCGGCGAATGGCAGAAGATCGCCATCGCCCGCGCCTACATGCGCGAGGCCGAGGTGCTGATCCTGGACGAACCCACCGCCGCACTCGACGCCCGCGCGGAATACGAGGTGTTCGCCCGCTTCAAGGAACTCAGCCAGGGCCGCACCGCCGTGCTGATCTCGCACCGCTTTTCCAGCGTCCGCATGGCTGACCGCATCCTGGTCCTCGCCGACGGCAAGGTTGAGGCGCATGGCACGCACGAGTCGCTTCTGGCCGCGGGTGGGCGCTATGCCGAGCTGTTCGAGTTGCAGGCCGCCGGCTACCGCTGACTCACCCGCGTCGCAGCGCCAGCCGCTGCGCGGGTTCCTCCACGCGCGTCCTCGCGAAGATTGTCAGAACATCCTCCGGCCAGTGCGCCACCCGTCGCGTCGCGAGGTCTACGCACAGGAACAGCACCTCGTTCTCCGCCGCGAGAAAACCGTCCTCAGCATGGTACAACCGGTGCCGCAGCAGCAGGCGCTTGGCGTCAAAAGCGAGCAGCGCGGTTTCCGCCGCAAGCGGCGCATCCAGCATCACCTCGCGCCGGTAGCCCTGCCAGGATTCGACGGCGAAGGTGCCCAGGCCCCGCGCCCGCAGCCCCGGCCCGAGGCCCCATTCCGGCCAGACCTCGTCCGTCGCCAGGTCGAACACCACCAGGTAGTAGGCCAGGTTCATGTGGCCGTAATGGTCCACCCACTCAGGGCGCACCCGGCCCAGCGGTCGCCTGATCTGCATGCCAATCCCCTCGTCATCGTTCCGCGTCAGGCGTTCAAGGCCCTGCCGTGGAATGCAGGATGACGAGGAGGACGCCAAGGCGGCTTCGCGGCGCGCTGGCCGCCCGTCGTTACCCCACCAGGCTGTCGGGCACCTTCGCCGCCAGCACCGCCGCGCGCTGGCGTTCGGACACCGCGGCTTCGGAGTGGTCGTGCACCAGTTCCATGAACAGCCGGTGCCAGTTCGCCTTGGCGCGCAGGCGGAAGAACACGCTGCCCAGGCCGATGGCGGCGCGGTCCATCAGCGGGAACTCGCGCGGGATCTTCACCCCGCCGGTCCGCTTCAGCCCCTCATGCACCGTCTGCGCCACCTTGCGGCCGTAGCTCGGGTCTTCGCTCGGCGTGATGGAGCGGACCTTGTCCTCGACCAGCGGCTCGTACAGGAAGCGCGCCCAGAGGTTCAGGACCTCCATGGTTTCCTTTGAAAGATTTCGAAAGCCCCAGATGCGGTAGGCCTCCGCCGCCTTCTCCCGGTCATCGTCGCGCACCGCCTCGTACAGCATCACCACGCCGGTGACGAAGCTTGCCGGGAAGATGCGGATGACGCCGAAATCGAGCAGGTTCACACCGTGGCCGACCTCGGCATCCTCGCGCACCTGGTAGTTGCCGAGATGCGGGTCGCCGTGGATCACGCCGTAGCGGTAGAAGGGCACGTACCAGGCGCGGAACAGCGCGGTGGCATAGGCGTTGCGCTCCTCCTCCGGCGGATCTTCCTCAAGCCGGCGAAGGATTGGCCGGCCTTCCAGCCAGCTCATCGTCAGAAGGCGCTTGGTGGTGAGTTCCGGCACCGCGACGGGCACCGCGACGCCGGGCGTGCCCGCCAGCATGGCGCCGTACAGGCGCATGTGGCTGGCCTCGCGCTCGTAGTCCAACTCCTCCCGCAGCCGCGCCGAAAGCTCCTGGTAGGCCTCGGCATTGTCGAGGGTGCTGTCCATCCGCCGGTACAGGTTCAGCGCCACCTTCAACTGGCGCAGGTCCGCCTCGACGATGCTCGGCATGTCCGGATACTGCAGCTTGCAGGCGACCTCACGGCCATCCGGCAGCGTGCCGCGATGCACCTGCCCCAGGCTCGCCGCCGCCACCGCCTCCTGGCTGAAGGTCTTGAAGCGGGACTGCCAGGCCGGCCCCAGCTCGCCCTGCATCCGCCGGCGGACGAAGGACCAGCCCATCGGCGGTGCGTTGGATTGCAGCGTCGCGAGTTCCTGCGCGTATTCCTCCGGCAGCGCCTCCGGCACCGTCGACAGGAACTGCGCCACCTTCATCAGCGGGCCCTTCAGCCCGCCGAGGATCTGCTTCAAATCCTCCGCATGCGCCATCTTGTCGGTCTTGATGCCGAGGAAGCGCTGCCCGGCCACCCGCGCCGCGATTCCTCCCACGGCGCCCGAGGTGCGCACCATGCGCCGCATCTCGCCGAACAGCGTCGACTGGTTTCGATCCAGGGGCCGGTCATCGGGCATGGGCTCAGGCCGTCCTTTCCAGCTCGTCGGCCGCGGAAACCCGCTCCAACTCGTCGATGAAGCCGGAGATGACGTCGAGGCCCTTGTTCCAGAAGGCGGGGTCGGACGCATCCAGGCCGAATGGCGCCAGCAGTTCCTTGTGCCGCTTCGTCCCGCCGGCGCGCAGCATCTCCAGGTACTTCTCCTGGAACCGCGGATGCCCGTCGCGGAACACGCCGTACAGCGCGTTGACCAGGCAGTCGCCGAATGCGTAGGCGTAGACGTAGAAGGGCGTGTGCACGAAATGCGGGATGTAGGCCCAGTACACGCTGTAGTCGGGCGTGAAGTCGAAGGCCGGGCCGAGGCTCTCGGTCTGGATCTGCATCCAGATCTCGCCGATCCGCTCATGCGAAAGCTCGCCCTTGCGGCGCTCGTCATGCAGCAGCGTCTCGAAACGGTAGAAGGCGATCTGGCGGACCACGGTGTTCAGCATGTCCTCCACCTTGCCGGCCAGCAGCGTGCGCCGCTTCCGGGGATCGGCTTCCGCGTCCAGCACGGCCCGGAAGGTCAGCATCTCGCCGAACACGCTGGCGGTCTCGGCCAGGGTCAGCGGCGTGGAGGACATGAGGTAGCCCTGCTGCGCTGCCAGCACCTGGTGCACGCCATGACCCAGCTCATGCGCCAGCGTCATCACGTCGCGCGCGCGGCCGTGGTAGTTCAGCAGCAGGTAGGGATGCGCGGACGGCACGGTCGGATGCGCGAAAGCTCCCGAAGCCTTGCCCGGCCGCAGCGCCGCGTCGATCCACGGCTTCTCGAAGAACGGCGCTGCAACGCGCTCCAGCTCCGGGCTGAAGGCGCCGTAGGCGGCGCGCACGCGGGTCACCGCCTCCGGCCAGGGGATCGTGCTGTCGCTGTCTTCGGGCAACGGCGCGTTGCGGTCCCAATGCATCAGCTTCGGCAGGCCGAGCCACTTCGCCTTCATCGCGTAGTAGCGATGCGACAGCCGCGGCAGGCTTTTCCAGACGGCGGAGACCAGCGCGTCCACCACCTCGTCCTCGACCATGTTGGCGCGGTTGCGCGCGCTGGTCGGGCGCGGGTACTGGCGCCAGCCGTCGATGATCTCCTTGTCCTTCGCCAGCGTGTTGGTGATCAGCGAGAACAGCCGCACCCGCTCCCCGAACGCGGCCGAGACCCCCTTCGCCGCCGCGGCGCGCACCGAGCGGTCCGACGACGACAGGTTGTTCAGCGCCGCCGAAACGGTCAGTTCCTCCCCCGCCACGTCGACGCGCATGCTGGCGGTGGTCTCGTCGAACAGCCGGTTCCAGGCAGACCGCCCGGTGACCTCCTTCTCGTGCAGCAGCTTTTCCAGTTCGTCCGAAAGCTGGTGCGGCCGGAACACGCGCAGGTCGCGCAGCCAGGGGCGGAAGCGGGTCAGCGCCGCGGACTGCCGGTATTTCGGCTCCAGCGCCGCATCGTCCAGCCGGTTCAGCTCCAGCGTCAGGAACAGCAGGTGGCTGCTGATCGCCGTCACCCTCTCCTGCACCGTCTGGTAGAAGCGGCCGTTCTCGGCCGATTGCGCATCGCCGGAGAACACCAGCTGGGCATAGGACATCGCCCGGCCGAGCACTTCCTCGATCCGCTCATAGGTCGAGATCGCGGTGGCGAGCGCATCGCCGGACAGGCCGATCAGCCGGCCGGCATGGCTGGCGTTGAACGCCTTGGCCTCGTTTTCGGCCCGGTCGAGGTCCGCGGTCAGGCGCGGGTCGTCCGGCGCGGCGTACAGATCCGAGAGGTCCCATGTGGGCAGGCTCTCGGCGGAGGAATCCTGGCTAATCGTCACGGTGTCCCTTGTGTCCGGCGGCTGTTGCCCCTGGATATAGACGTGCGACGGTCAAGGCCAAGCCGTGGCGTGCCAAACGGGCCGAAGGGGGGGATCAAGACGGTGACCAAGACGGTGACCAAGACGGGCGCTACGGACTGGACCAGCCTGCCGCACATGATGCTCGACCTGGCCCGCGGCTGGCATGCCAGGCCGATGCTGCGGCATTGGGAGGGCGGGGCCAGGGACGGCGCCTGGCACGCCATCACCTGGGGCGAGTACGCCCACCGCGTCGCCGCCATGGCCGCCTTCCTGCGCGCCAGGGGCGTCGCGCCCGGCGACCGCATCCTGCTGGTTTCGGAGAACCGCCCGGAGTTCCCCATCGCCGATACCGCCGCCATGGCGATCGGTGCCGTCACCGTGCCCACCTACGTCACCAACACCGTGGCCGACCATGCCCATATCCTGCGCGACAGCGGCGCCACCGTCGCCATCGTCTCGACCCATCGGCTGGCGGAACGCATGGCGGAGGCCGCCGCCCAGGCTGGCCGGACGCTCGACCTGACGATCTGCATGGAACCCGGGGCGCCCGGCGCGCTCGACTGGTCGGCGGCCATCGCGACGCCGGCCGACCCGGCCATGCTGCTGGCCGAGGCCGAATTGATCCCGCCCGGCCGGCTCGCCTGCCTGGTCTATACCAGCGGCACCGGCGGCCTGCCCAAGGGTGTCATGCTGCCGCACCGCGCCATGCTGGCGAACCGCGAAGGCGTTGCCCGCATCGCCACCCGCCTGCATCTGGACGGCACGCCATACCTGTCCTTCCTGCCGCTGTCGCACAGCTACGAGCACACCGTGGGTGGCTTCCTGCTGCCTTCGCTGGGGCTGGAGGTGGTCTATTCCCGCGGTGCGGACCGCCTGGCCGCCGAGCTGAAGGAGATCCAGCCCACTGTCATAACCGCCGTCCCGCGCCTTTTCGAAGTGCTGCGCGGCCGCATCGAGGCGCAGGTGGAGAAGGACGGCGGCCTGAAGCAGAAGCTTTTCCGCCAAGCCCTGGCACTCGGCCTACGGAAGATGGACGGGCCGCCGCTGTCGCTGTTCGAGAAGGTGCAGGACGCGGTGCTGGACCGCCTGGTGCGCGCCAAGGTGCGTGAGCGATTCGGCGGCAAGCTGCTGGCCCTGGTCTCCGGTGGTGCCCGTCTTGACCCTGATCTCTCGGGCTTCTTCCTCGCCATGGGCCTGCCCGTCATTCAAGGCTACGGCCAGACCGAGGCCGGACCCGTGATCAGCGTCAACCCGCCCTGGGCCAACCGCCGAAGCACCGTCGGTCCACCCTTGCCAGGTGTCGAGGCGCGCATTGCCGAGGATGGCGAGTTGTGCGTCCGCGGCGACCTGGTGATGGATGGCTACTGGAACGACCCGGACAGCACCTCCCGCGCCCTTGTCGATGGTTGGCTGCACACCGGCGATGTCGGCGAGATCACGGATGGCTACATCCGCATCACCGACCGCAAGCGGGACTTCATCAAGACGCTCGGCGGCGACATGGTCAGCCCCGCCAAGCTCGAGAGCCTGCTGATGGCCGAGCCCGAGATCACCCAGGCCGTCGTCGCCGGCGAGGGCCGCCCCGCCATCGTCGCCCTGGTGGTTCCGGCGGACGGGATGGCGGATAAGGTGCAGGCCGCCATTGCCCGCGTGAACGGCCGCCTGTCGAACATCGAGCGCATCCGCGCCAGCACCGTGGTGGAGCCCTTCACGGTGGAGAACGGCCTGCTGACGCCCACCATGAAGGTCAAGCGCCGCCTGGTGCTGGAACGCCATGCCGCGGCGGTGGAAGGGCTGGCGAAGCGCGGCTGAACCCGGCCAGGGCCCTCAGACGTGCCGGGTCAGCCCGCCATCCACCCGCAGGCTCTGGCCTGTGACGTAGGAGGCCTGGTCGGACAGCAGATAGGCCACCGCGGCGGCGATCTCCTCCGCCCGCGCATAGCGGCCCATCGGGATGCGGGCGCGGCGGCTGGCTTTCTCCGGCAGGCTGTCGACGAAACCCGGCAGCACCGCGTTCACCCGGATTCCGGCCGGGGCCAGTTCATCCGCCGCCAGCTTGGTCCAGGCACCTAGCGCCGCGCGTAGGGTCGTCGCCGGGAAGTCCGCCTCCGGCTCCAGCGCCGCGTAGGAGGACAGGTTCACCACCGCGCCCGCGCCCTGCGCCCGCATCGCCGGTAGCACCAGTCGCAGCGCCCGGATGGCCGAGAGCATCACCATGTCGAAGCCGGCATGCCACTGCGCGTCGGACAGGTCCAGCAGCGGCGCCTTCGGCGGGTGGCCGGCATTGTTCACCAGCGCGTCGATCCGCCCGAAGCGGTCCAGCGTCCCAGCGACCAGCCGTTCCAGGTCCGCCGGCTCGGTGACGGATCCGGTGATGCCCAGCGCATCCGGCAGCGTCGCCGCCAGCGTCTCGGCCGCACCGGAGGGCGACATCACCGCGACCTTCCAGCCATCGCCGGCGAGACGCTGCGCCACCGCCGCCCCGATGCCGCGCCCGGCCGCGGTCACGATGGCAACGCCCGGCGCGACCTTCACGTCCGGTCGCTCGTCGTCGTGGTGAAGACGCCGCCATCGGTCGGTCGCAGCGCCTCGAACATTTCCGTCACCTGGGCGTAGTCGCGGTAGCCGCAGCGGGCGATGGACTGCGCCGCGACGGCATCGAAGCGGCCCTCGATGATGTAGCGCTCGTCGATATGGATGCCGACGACCTGGCCGATGATCATGAAGCCATCGGTCGGCTTGCCGTCCAGGTCGTGCAGTTCCATCCACTGCAGCACCTTGCATTCCATGCTCGCCGGGCTCTCGGCGACGCGCGGGGCGCGCACCAGGTGGCAGGGCGCCATGGTCAGCCCGGCGGCATCGAATTCGTTCTCGCCTTCCGGCAGGGCGCCGGAGGAGGTGTTCATCGCCTCGAACAGTGGCCGCGTCGCCAGGTTGAAGACGAACTCCCCGGTTGCGACCGCATTCGCCGCGCTGTGCTTCAGGCCCTCGCTGCCGAACACCATGATGGGCGGGTAGCCCTGGACCAGGTTGAAGAAGCTGTAGGGCGCCAGGTTCGGTCGCCCGGCGGCGTCCAGCGTCGACATCCAGCCGATCGGCCGCGGCGCGACGATGGCCTTCAGCGGGTCGAAGGGCAGTCCATGTGACTTCCTGCCGTCGCCGGGCTTGTAGAACATGCGGTTCGGTCCTGCGTCTGGGTTCGCAGCAACCCACCATATTTTCCCCGGGCCCGCCACTGCCGCACCGCCACCGATGGCGCTATGAGTCCGGAACGAACCGGGAGGAGGCCGCGTGCCCCCATCGCAGCAGGCTCCCGCGCATGAGGCGCTGGCCCGCAGCCTGACGCGCCGTGGCGCCCTGCACGCCGCGCTGCTGCAATGGCAGGCGCTGCTGCGGCTCGACCCGGCGCACCCCGACGCCTTGCTGGAAAGCGCGCTGCTGCTGCGCCGTCTGTCGCGGCCGCTCGAGGCCGTGGCGGCCTTCGCCGAAGCCGATGCCCGCGCACCCGGCGACCCGCAGATCCTGGCCGCGCTGGCGATCGCACAGGCGGAAGCCGCCCAGCCCGACGCCGCCATCGCCAGCTTTCGCCGCGCCATCGCAGCCGATCCTGGCAACCCGCACCTGCGCCACCAGCTGCGCCGCCTGATCGGCGCCCGGGTGCCGTTCTGGCACATCCCCATGCTGAACGACGTCGCTCGCAACGATGCCTTCGAGGCCGCCATCCTCCAGGCCCTGGCGACCGACGGCCCGGGCGCGCGCCTCCTCGACATCGGTACCGGCAGCGGCCTGCTGTCCCTGATGGCCGCCCGCGCCGGCGCCACTGGCATCGTCACCTGCGAAGCCGTCCCGCTGATCGCCGATACGGCGCGCCGCATCATCGCCCTGAACGGTCACGCGGACGCCATTTCGGTGGTGGCGAAACCCTCCACCGCGCTGGTCCTTGGTGACGATCTGCCCGACCGGGCAGACATCCTGGTCTCCGAGATCCTGTCGAGCGACCTGCTGGCGGAAGGCGTGCTCGAAGCCTTCGAGGATGCGCAGCGCCGGCTGCTGCGCCCAGGCGCGCGCATCATCCCGCGCGCCGCCGCCGCCATCGGCTGCCTGATCGAAAGCCCAGTGCTGGCGAACTATGCCGGCGTCACGCGCGCCGCGGGCTTCGACGTCTCGCCCTTCGCCGCCCTGGCACCGGCGCGGCTGCCGGTGCATGGCCGGATGGGCCAATGGCGCCGCCTGTCGCCCGACCTGGAACTGCTGCGCCTCGACCTGACGGCGCCGACGCACGATCCCGTCCTGGCGTCGCTCTCCGTCGCGGTACTGGCGGATGGGCTGGCGCTCGGCGTGCTGCAATGGATGCAACTCGATCTGGCGCAGGGCATCGGCTTCGACAACCACCCGGAGGCTGCGGCCGATGGTGGCTGGATGCCGATCCTGCACGCCTTCCCACAGCCGGTCCAAGTCACCGCCGGCAGCATGCTGGCGCTGCTGGCCGGTCACGACCGCAGCAGCCTCATTATCCTTCCTGCGGATTAAGGCTCAGGCGGCCTGCTTCATCTCCGCATGCACCTCGGCCAGGATGCCGAAGGACCGCAGCCGCGCCGCCGGGTCGTGGATCTGCGCCGTCACCATCAGCTCATCCGCCCCGGTTCGCTCAACGAAATCCCGCAGCCCCTGCCGCACCGTCTCCGGCCCGCCGACGATGGAACACGACAGCGCATTGTCCAGCATCGCCTGCGCCCGCGGATCGAGCCGCTCCGCGAAGCCCTCCCTCGGGGCCGGCAGCTTGCCCGCACGCCCGGTGCGCAGGTTCACGAAGGCCTGCTGGAGCGAGGTGAACAGTAACCGCGCCTCCGCATCGGTCGGCGCCGCGAACACGTTCACTCCCAGCATCACATGCGGCGCCGCCAGCCGGGCGGAGGGGCGAAAGCGCTGGCGGTACACCGCCGCGGCTTCCATCATCTGCGCCGGTGCGAAATGGGACGCGAAGGCATAGGGCAGCCCCAGCATCGCCGCGAGCTGCGCGCCGAAGGTGCTGGAGCCCAGGATCCAGGCCTCCACCTGCAGGCCGGCGCCGGGCACCGCCTGGACCGTCTGGCCGGGCTGCACCGGCTCGAAATAGGCCAGCAGCTCCATCACGTCGCGCGGGAACTCATCCGGGTCCGCATGCAGGTTGCGCCGCAGCGCCTGCGCCGCGTGCTGGTCCGTGCCCGGCGCGCGGCCAAGGCCCAGGTCGATCCTCCCGGGATGCAGCGCCGCCAGCGTGCCGAACTGCTCCGCCACCACCAGCGGCGCATGGTTCGGCAGCATGATGCCCCCTGCCCCGATCCTGATCCGGCTGGTGCCGGCCGCGACATGCGCCAGCGCCACCGCCGTCGCGGCGCTGGCGATGCCCGGCATGTTGTGGTGTTCGGCCATCCAGAAGCGCCGGTAGCCCAGCGCCTCCGCATGCCGCGCCAGCTCGGCGGAATTTCGCAGCGCCTGCCCGGCATCGCTGCCGTCGGGAATCGGGGAGAGGTCGAGGACGGAGAGTTCGATCATGTCCGACATATGGGCACATTCGGCCGCCGATGAACCCCGGCGAGCGCCCCGGACCCGCCGGCACGGCACGACACACGCATAGGTTGCAGCGGCCCGGCGCACATTTGTGTTGCAGGCTGCCCCGGCAGGCGGCCGGTGGTGGACGTGGCAGCACGCCGTCTGACAAGGTGACACCCGACTGGCGGGCGGAACGTCCCTGGCCACATCGCGCAAAGGATCTCATGAACGTCGAGCGTAGCCAGGGGCCTGCGACGCCCGCGACGTCCCCTGGCCAATGGTCGCTGCCACTGGATGTCGAACCGACGGTTCCGAGGCACGCGGCGCCCGGGCTGCGCCGGCAGTTGTTCGGCCTGGTCCTGGCCACGCTGCTGCCTGCCCTCGCCTTCGGTGCCGCGGCATCCTGGGAAGCCCTGCGCCGGCACGGGCAGGCGGCCGAGACCCGGCTGCTGGACACCGCCGGCGCGCTGGCCGCCGCGGTGGATGCCCACGTCGCCAGCCGCATCGCCGCCCTCACGGTCCTTGCCGCCGCCCCTGATACGGTGCGGGAGGATGCGCCGGAGGCCTTCGCCGCCCTGGCCCGCAGCACCGGCGCCGCCTTCGGCGCCTGGGTTGTCATCTACGCCGCCGACGGCACCATGATCCTGAACACCGCGGTGCCGCAGGGGGCGCCAATGCCGCCGCGCGGCAACGGAACGGTGCAACGCGTGCTCGAGACCGGGGTGCCCATGGTCACCAACCTGACGCTCGGCCGGGTCAGCGGGCGGCTGGTCGCCATGGTCCTGCTGCCGGTGCGACGCGAAGGCGTACCCTGGCGGGTCGCCGCCATGCCGCTGCTGCCGGAACGCCTGCACGCCTTGCTGGCTGGCCAGGCCGCCGGTGGCCGCGGCGCCGTCGCCGTAACGGATGCGGCCGGTGTGCTGGTGGCGCATTCCTCCGATCCGGCGCGCCTGGTGGGCCAGCAGCGCCCGCCCCGGCCGGATGACGACCGGCTCGGCCGCACCGGCGTGCTGCGCGGCCAAAGCCTGGCGGATGGCGCGGCGATCCGTACCGCCTACCATGTCATTCCCTCCGCCCCCGGCTGGATGGTCTGGGTGAACGAGCCCGAGGCCTCCTTCCTGGAAGCCCAGCGCGGCCCGCTGCTGGCGCTGGCCGGCGGCGGCCTGATGGCGCTCATCCTCGGCCTGTCGCTCGCCGCCGCACTGAGCCGCCGCCTGCTGCGCCCGGTGGAGGCGCTGGTCACGCATGCGGAGGACGTCGCCAGCCGCGGCACCTGGCAAGACGCCCCGCCCCGCCCGGTGCCGCCCGCCAAGGTCCGTGAATTCGAACGCCTGCGACTGGCCCTCGCGGCGTCGGAGGCCGCGCTGCGCGAGGCGGAGGCAAAGTATCGCCGGGTCCAGAGCATCGGCCGCGTCGGCGGCTTCATGATCGACCTGCGCTCCGGCGCCATCGACCGCTCGCCGGAATACATCGACCTGTACGGGCGCGCGCCGAGCCCGAGCGAGGCCAGCCACGAAGCCTGGCTGCGGCGCCTGCATCCCGAGGATCGCGAGCGCGCCGACCGGATCTTCCGCGAAGCCGTCGCCGATGGCGCGCCGCATCTGGAATATGCACAGGACTACCGGATCATCGAACCGGACGGCCAGATCCGCTGGATTTCGGCCCGTGCGCAGATCGAGCGCGACGCCTCCGGCCGTGCGCTGCGCATGATCGGCGCGCATGTCGACGTCACCGCCCTGAAGCGCGCCGAGGCGGCGATGCGGGAAGGCGAGGAACGGCTGCGCCAGGCGCTGGAGGCCGCCGAGCTCGGCGCCTGGGAGATCGACCTGCGCCGGGGCCGCGCCATGCGCACTGCGCGCACGCTGGAGATCTTCGGTTATGGGTCCGAGGCGCAGTTCGGCGAATATCCGGCCTGGCGCGATCGGGTGCATCCGGAAGACCGCGTCGCGCTGACGACTGCCGTCGAGTCCGTGCGCCTCGGGCGGGCCGAGCGCTACCGCGTCGCCTACCGGTTCCTGCGCCCGGACGGCGCCTGGCGCTGGGTCGAGAGCCAGGGCCACGCCGCCGAACGCGACCCGGCCACGGGCGAGGCCATCCGCATGATTGGCACGACGCAGGACATCACCGCGCGGCGCGAGGCGGAGGACCGCCAGGCGCTGCTGTCGCGCGAACTGGACCACCGCGCCAAGAACGCGCTGGCCATCGTGCAGGCGGCGCTACGCCTGACGCCCAGGGAGGATGCCGACGCCTTCGCCAGCACCGTCGAGGGCCGCGTCGCCTCCCTCGCCCGCGCCCATACCCTGCTGGCGCAGGGGCGCTGGGTGGGGGCCGATCTGCGGGCGGTGGTGATGGGGGAAATCAAGCCATTTCTCGGCAGCCCCGGCTTCCTCGGTGGCGAGGCGCCGGAGGGACCGCATGCGACGCTTGATGGGCCGCCCGTGCCGGTCCTGCCGGCCGCGGTGCAGGCGCTGTCGATGGCATTCCACGAGCTTGCCACCAATGCCGCGAAGTATGGCGCCTTGTCGGTGGCGGAGGGACACCTCGCCGTCTCCTGGTCGCTGAGCGAGGTTGAGGGCGTCTGGACCCTGCATCTGAGCTGGCGCGAGACGGGGGGGGCCGAGACCGTGGCCCCCAGCCGGCGCGGCTTTGGCTCGACCCTGGTGGAGGCGACCATTCGCCGGCAGTTGGGTGGACGGCTCGAACTGGACTGGCGGGCGGAAGGGCTGCATTGGCAGGCGTGGGTGCCGCTCGCGCGCCTGGCCGCGGAAGCCGGGCCACCCGCTGATCCCTGATGGCGGGCGCCCGGCGCGTCGCCATCCACACCTTGGGAACCCGCGGCGACGTGCAGCCCTTCGTGGCCCTCGGCCGCGCGCTGCGCCAGGCGGGCTTCGAGCCTTGCCTCGCCACCGCGCCACGCTTCGCCGACTTCGTCCGCGACCATGGCCTGCCCTTCGCGCCGCTGCCCGGCGAGATGCTGGACATGATCGACACGCCCATCGGCCGCGCCGCCCTCGGCGGCCGCCACGCGCTGGCGGCGAAATGCCGGCTGCTGCGCGCCGCCCGGCCGATGTTCCGCCGCCTGCTGGATGCGCAGTGGCAGGCCGCGCAAGGCGCCGACATCATCGTCGCGCACCCGAAGGCGCTCGGCGGCATGTCGATCGCGGACGCGCTGGGCATTCCCGGCTTCGTCGCCCTGCCGCTGCCGGGGCTGACGCCGACCGTAGCTTTCCCAAGCCCGCTGCTGCCCTTTGCCGACCTCGGCCCGCTGAACCGCGCCAGCCATGTCCTGATGCGACGCGGCGGCGACTGGGTGGCCGGTGGCGCGCTGCGGCACTGGCGGGCGGAGGTGCTGGGCCTGCCGCCGGGCGCCTCGCTCGGCCTGCGCGGCCGTCCGGCGCCGGTGCTCTACGCCTACAGCCCCAGCCTGGTGCCGGTGCCCTGGGACTGGTCGGCGGAGGCTGTCGTCACGGGAAGCTGGGTGCTGGAGGAGCCGGAATGGGTGCCGCCGGCGGCCCTGCTGGCTTTCCTCGCCGCCGGCCCACCGCCCGTCTACGTCGGATTCGGCAGCCTGCCGGCCGAGGATGCGCGGCCTCTGGCGGAACTGGCCATGTCTGCCGCGGCCCAGGCCGGGCAGCGCGCGGTGCTGGCCACCGGCTGGGGCGGCCTGGACCCCGGGCAGGCTCCCGCCAGCGTCCACGTCCTGGACGGCGCACCGCATGGCTGGCTGTTTCCGCGCATGGCCGCCGTGGTCCACCATGGCGGCGCCGGCACCACGGCGGCGGGATTGCGCGCCGGGCGACCTTCGGTGATCTGCCCCTTCTTCGGCGACCAACCCTTCTGGGGCCGCCGGGTTCACTCCCTTGGTGCCGGTCCCGCCCCGATCCCGCGCCGCGCCCTGAGTGTGGACCGCCTCGCTGAGGCCGTCCGTCTCGCGGTAGACGATCCGGTCATGCGGCGGAACGCCAAGTGCCTCGGCGCCGCGATGGCGAGCGAGGATGGTGTTGGCAGTGCCGTCGCCGCGATTGAACAGGCTTGGTCAAAACGAAGATAGCACCGCGGTCGTGCATCCAACCGGGCATGATCTCCGTATACCTTGAAAGACAGGAGCGGTGCCGATGTCCTTCCAGGCTCATCTCGACAGCATCCACGCCCGCACGGGCAAGCGCCCCGAGGATTTCCGGCGCCTCGCAGCCAGCAAGGGCTTTCTTGAAGGCGGGGCGCTCAAGCCGGGCGTGAAGGCGACCCACGTCACCGCCTGGCTCAAGGCCGAATACAACCTCGGCCGCGGTCAGGCGACAACGGTCCTGGCCCTGCTCGGCGGCCTGTCCCGCCTGCCGCGCTGCTTGGACGGCGCCTGACGGCACCGTCCACACGTCCGGCTCAGCCCGCCGCCGCGCGACGCCCGCCCGAATTGGCCGGCCCCGGCAGGTCGATCTCGATCGCCAGCGTGGACATGTCCCCGCCGCGGTCGAGCGAGACATTCACCCGGCCGGGATCGATGGCGACGTAGCGCGCCACCACGGCGACGATCTCCATCTGCAGCTTCGGCAGGAAATCCTCCCGCGTCCGCCCGATGCGTTCGTGCGCCAGGACGATCTGCAGGCGCTCCTTCGCATGGGACGCGGTCGGCGGGGCTTCCACCTTCCGCGCCTTGAACAGATCGGCGAGCCAGCTCATGCCGCCCTCCCCCCGAACAGCCGTGAGAACAAGCCCTTCTTCGCGGGCTCCAGGAACCGGTGGTCGATCTTCTCGCCCAGGAAGCGCCCCACCGCGTCCTTATAGGCCATGCCGGCGGCGCTTTCCTGGTCCATGATCACCGGGTTGCCGGTGTTGGACGCCTTCAGCACGCTTTCGCTTTCCGGGATCACGCCGAGCAGCGGGATCGCCAGGATTTCCCGGATATCCTCCAGCTTCAGCATCTCGCCCTTCTCGACCCGGTTGGGGTCGTAGCGCGTCACCAGCAGGTGTTCCTTCACCGCCTCCCGCTTGTCTTCCGCCCGCTTCGACTTCGATTGCAGCACGCCCAGGATGCGGTCGCTGTCGCGGACGGAGGACACTTCCGGATTCGTCACCACGATGGCCTGGTCCGCGAAGTACAGCGCCAGCAGCGCGCCCTTCTCAATTCCCGCGGGGCTGTCGCAGATGATGAAGTCGTGGTCCTTCGACAATTCCTCGATGATCTTGCCGACGCCTTCCTTGGTCAGCGCGTCCTTGTCCCGCGTCTGGCTGGCCGGCAGGATCGACAGCGTATCGACGCGCTTGTCGCGGATCAGCGCCTGGTTCAGCCGGGCTTCGCCGCTGATCACGTTGACGATGTCGAACACCACCCGGCGCTCCACCCCCATGATGAGGTCGAGGTTGCGCAGCCCGACATCGAAATCGATGACCACGGTGCGCTTGCCGCGCTGCGCCAGGCCGGTCGCGATGGCGGCGGAGGATGTGGTCTTGCCCACGCCCCCCTTGCCAGATGTGACGACGATGATTTCCGCCATGCTCAACCCCCGAAAAGCCGGTACTCGATACATCCAGGCGCGCGCCTCGCACGATGCGCCGCCACCCCAATCCCCGACGCCCCGCCGGCCTCAGCCGACCGGGTCGAACCGCATGTGCTCGCCCACCAGGCGCGCCTGCACCGTCTTGCCGATCGGCGCATCCCCGAGCCCTTCCCGCACCGCGTAGTAGCCGGCGATGGAGACCAGTTCCGGATCGAAATTCAGCGCGAAGACCCGCGCTTCCGCATTGTCCTGCCCACCGGCGATGGCCCGGCCGAGCAGGCGGCCATAGACGTGGATGTTGCCATCCGCCAGCACTTCCGCGCCGCGGTTCACCGTGCCGACGATGATCAGGTCCGTGCCCTGCGCCCAGATGCGCTGCCCCGCCCGCACCGGTTGGTCCACCACCATGGCGGCAGGCCGCGGCGCGGCAGGTGGCGGCGGTGGCTCGACCGCCGGCATCGGCTGCGGCATCGCCATGGGGGGCGGTGCGGCAGCGAGCGCCACATCCTCCTCACGCCCCCCCGCCTGGCGCAGCGGCGGCAGGCCGGCACCCTGGGCGGCGTGGCGCATCTCCGGCGTGCCGCCGGTGGTGCCGATCGGCACGATCTCAATGGCGCGCAGCCCCTGCACCAGGCCGTTGAAATCGACATCCTCCGGCCGCGCCGGAATGTCATCGAGGCCGATCACCACCGGCGCAAAACGCAGGAAACCCGGCGCACGGCGGAACTGGTCGCCGAGCGCCGGCACCAGCGCCTCCACCCGATGGTCGAGCAGCCGCATCACCAGCAGGTTGAAATTCGCCCCCCGTAGCCGGAAGGGCTCGAGGCGCGGGGGGTGCGGGCTGGACGCAGCGGACATCGCGTAAGGGGATTTCCCGGCCGGAGGTAAAGCTGGAGGGCCAGCGTGATCGTGCTCTATAGCCGCGCCGCGCCCGTGAGCGAAGCCTCCTTAAGCAGGCGTGATGCTTTGCAGGCACTTGGGCCGCAAACCTGCCACGGCATGCCAGGCCCGAATCGAAGCTGCCGCCGAGGCGCTGGCGGATCAGGCACTCTCGCGGAATATTTCACGCCCGATCAGCAGGCGCCTGATCTCGCTGGTCCCGGCGCCGATCTCGTACAGCTTGGCGTCGCGCAGCAGGCGCCCGGCCGGGTAGTCGTTGATGTAGCCGTTGCCGCCGAGGATCTGGATTGCATCCAGGGAGGCCTTGGTCGCCGCCTCCGCCGCGAACAGGATGGCCCCTGCCGCGTCCTTGCGGCTGGCGTGCCCCCGGTCGCAGGCGCGCGCCACCGCATAGACATAGGCGCGGCAGGCGTTCAGCGCGGTGTACATGTCCGCGACCTTGCCCTGGATGAACTGGAACTCCCCGATCGCCTGGCCGAACTGGCGGCGTTCGTGGATGTAGGGCACCACCAGGTCCAGGCACGCCTGCAGGATGCCGATGGGCCCGGCGGCCAGCACGGCGCGTTCGTAATCCAGCCCCGACATCAGCACCCGCACGCCACCGCCGACGGTGCCGAGCACGTTTTCCGCTGGCACCTCGCAATCCTCGAACACAAGCTCGCTGGTCGGGCTGCCGCGCATGCCGAGCTTGTCCAGCTTCTGGGCGGGCCGAAATCCCTTGAAGCCCTTCTCGATCATGAAGGCGGTGATACCCTTCGGCCCGGCCTCGGGATCGGTCTTGGCATAGACCACCAGCGTTTCCGCATAATGGGCGTTGGTGATCCACAGCTTGGTGCCGTTCAGCACCCAGCGGTCGCCGCGCTTCTCCGCCCGCAGCTTCATGGACACCACGTCCGACCCCGCTCCCGGCTCGCTCATCGCCAGGGCGCCGAGATGTTCGCCCGAGATCAGCTTCGGCAGATAGCGCTGCTTCTGGTCGGCGTTGCCATTGCGGCGAATCTGGTTGACGCAGAGATTCGAATGCGCCCCGTAGCTGAGCCCGACGGATGCGCTGGCGCGGGAGACTTCCTCCATTGCCACGCAATGCGCCAGATAGCCCATGCCGGCGCCGCCATACTCTTCCTCAACCGTAATCCCGTGCAGGCCGAGCGCGCCCATCTCCGGCCACAGGTGGCGAGGGAATTCATCCGTGCGGTCGATCTCGGCGGCGATGGGGGCAACGCGGTCCTCGGAGAAGGCGCGCACGCTGTCGCGCAGCGCGTCCACCTCGTCGCCCAGGTCAAAGTCCAGCATCGGCAATTGGTTCGCGGCCATGATCCTCAGTCCCCTTCCGCATAGCGGCGGCGCAGGACGCCGCGCATGATCTTGCCGGTCGCGGTCTGCGGCAGTGCGTCGACGAATTCCACCTGGCGCGGATACAGATGCGCGGCCAGGCGGGTGCGCACGTAGTCCTGCAGTTCCGCGGCCAGCACCGGGCCGGTCTCGACACCGGGCCTGGCGACGATGACGGCGGCGACCCGTTCCGTCCGTAGCGGATCCGGCAGGCCAATAATGGCGGCCGCCGAAACCGCGGGGTGCGTCAGCAGGAAATCCTCCACCTCACCCGGACCGATCCGGTAGCCCGCCGAGGTGATCACGTCGTCGTCGCGCCCGACGAAGGTGAAATAGCCGTCTTCGTCGCGACGTGCCCGATCGCCGGTCAGCAGCCACTCGCCGAGGTATTTCCGTGCCGTCGCCTCCGGCTGGTTCCAGTAGCGCAGGAACATCACGGGGTCCGGCGCCCGTACCGCCAGCACGCCCTCCTCCCCCGGCGGAAGCGGCCGTCCGTCCTCGCCAAGGATGGCCACCTCGTGCCCCGGCACGGCTCGCCCCATGCTGCCTGGGCGCACGGGAAAGATGTTGTTGGAATTGGCCACGATCAGGTTGCATTCGGTCTGGCCGTAGAACTCGTTGATCGTCACGCCGAAGGCGCCGCGGCCCCATTCCAGCATCTCCGCCCCCAGCGTCTCCCCACCCGAGCCGACACTGCGCAGCCGTTGCCCGAATCGCGCGGGGTCAGGCACCGCGCGCAGCATCCGCAGCGCGGTCGGCGGCAGGAATGCATTGCGCACGCCGTGCCGCGCCATCAGCGACAGGCAAAAATCCGGGTCGAACTTCTGCATGCGATGCGCCAGCACCGGCACGCCGTGGAACAGGCTCGGCAGCAGCACGTCGAGCAGCCCGCCGATCCAGGCCCAATCCGCCGGCGTCCAGAACAGGTCGCCCGGCTGCGGGAAGCCGTCCTGCGGCCATTCCACGCCCGGCAGATGCCCGCGCAGCACCCGGTGCCCATGCAGCGCGCCCTTCGGGCTGCCGGTGGTGCCGCTAGTGTAGATGATGAGCGCAGGGTCGTCCGGGCCCGTCGCGACGCAGGCGTGGCTGTCCCGCGCCCGCGCCATTTCCGCCGCCAGGTCCAGCGCGCCGGTGCCGCCGCCGACCGCGAAGATTTTCGTCAACTCCGGCAAGCGATCACGGATGGCGGTGACCTTGGCCAGACCGGCGCCATCGGTCACCAGCCCCGCCGCGCCACAATCGCTGAGCCGGAAGGCCAAAGCATCCTCGCCGAACAGAAGAAAAAGCGGCACGGCGATGGCGCCGATGCGGTAGGCGGCCAGATGCGCCACCGCTGCCTCCGGTCCCTGTGGCAGCAGCACGCCGATGCGGTCGCCGCGCTGCAGCCCGTGCGCCAGGAAGACATTGGCGAGGCGGCAGGCGCGGCGGTGCAACTCGTCGAAGCTGATCCGCTCCACCGCGCCGCTGTCGTGCAGATGCAGCAGGGCCAACCTGCCGCTGCCATCGGCCCAGCGGTCGCAGGCTTCCTCGGCGATGTTGCAGCGCGCCGGGATGTTCCAGCGGAATGTCATGCCGGGCGGGTGTCGTCGATCACCTTGCCGTCGTTCGGCAGGGCGCCGGATTCCAGCAGTTCCACCACGCCGCGCAGCCGTGTCGCCGCGTTCAGTGCATTGGCCAGGCTCTCAGCCAGCGCCGCATCGCGCACCGGCGTCTCGACGCGCAACACCATGGTGTCCCGCGTGCCGTCCAAGCCGACGACGAGCCGCGCCCGCCCCAGGCCGGGATGCGCCCGCATCACCTCGGCCACCTGTTCCGGCCGCACGAACATGCCACGCACCTTCGCCGCCTGGTCGGCACGGCCCATCCAGCCGCGGATGCGCATGTTGGTGCGGCCGCAGGGCGAGGCACCCGGCAGCACCGCGGACAGGTCGCCGGTTGCGAAGCGGATCAGCGGGTAGGTGGCGCAGAAGGAGGTGACGAGAACCTCTCCCACCTCGCCCTCCGGCAGCGGCTCGCCGGTGCCGGGGCGCACGATCTCGACCAGCACATCCTCGTCGCAGATCAGGCCCTCACCGGCCTCCGACTCATAGGCGATGAGACCGACATCGGCGGTGCCGTAGCTCTGTCGCACCACCAGCCCGCGATCGGCATAGAAGCGCCGCAGCGCCGGAAGGTAGGCGCCGCCTGTCACATGGCCAAGCTTCAGCGCGGACAGGTCCAGCCCCAGCGCATCGCCGGCCTCGAGGATCGACTTCAGGAAATCCGGCGTGCCGCTGTAGCACTGCGCGGAAAAATGCGCCGCCGCCCGCGCCTGGCTTTCAGTATTGCCGGGGCCGGCCGGAAACACCGGGCATTCCAGCGCCCGCGCGCCTTCCTCCAGCATCATCCCGGCCGGTGTGAAGTGGTAGGCGAAGCAGTTGTGCAGCAGCATGCCGCGCCGCAGCCCGGTGGCATGCAAGGCGCGTGCGTAGCGCCAGGGGTCGGTGCCGACGCCCTGCGGCTCATGGATGGGCCCGGGCGAGGCGAAGACGCGCGGCACCTGCGCCAGGCTCAGCGCCGTGAAGCCGCCGAAGGGCGGTGCTTCGGCCTGCGCCGTGATGAGGTCCGACTTGCGCGTCACCGGCAGCGCCGCCAGCGCCGCGCGGTCCGTCACCGCGCGCGGCTCGAGGTCCGCCAACAGCATGGCATAGGCCGGCGCATACTGCTTCGCATGGCCGATCTGCCGCGGCAGCGTATCGGCCAGGGCTTCCTCCCGCTGCTCCGCGGTCTGCGTCTCGCGGTCGTCGTAGTGATCGGTCACAGCCACCGCTTCCGTCGCTTGTAGGATTTCAGGTTGCGGAAGGATTTGCGGTCCGCGCCGTGGCCGCCGAGGTAGAATTCCTTCACGTCCTCGTTGTTCGCCAGCTCCTCCGCGCTGCCATCCAGCACGACCTTGCCCTGTTCCATGACATAGCCGTGGGATGCCACCGACAGCGCCATGCGGGCGTTCTGCTCGACCAGCAGGATGGTGATGCCGAGGTCGCGGTTGAGCTGGCGGATGATGCCGAACACTTCCTTCACCAGCAGTGGCGACAACCCCATGGATGGTTCGTCCATCAGGATCAGCTTCGGCCGCGCCATCAGCGCGCGCCCGATCGCCAGCATCTGCTGTTCGCCGCCCGAGAGGTAGCCGGCCAGGCCGGTGCGCTCCTTCAGCCTCGGGAAGTAGCCATAGACCATCTCGATGTCGCGCCGGATCTCCGCATTGTCGCTGCGGGTGAAGGCGCCCAGGCGCAAATTCTCCAGGCAGGTCATGTCGCTGATGATGCGGCGGCCTTCCATCACCTGGAAGATTCCACGCCGGACGATCTCATGCGCCTCGATGCCGTTCAGGCGTTGACCGGCGAAGCGGATGTCGCCGCGCGTGATCTCGCCATCCTCCGACTTCAGCAGGCCGGAGATCGCCTTCAGCGTGGTCGATTTCCCCGCGCCATTGGCGCCGAGCAGCGCCACGATCTTGCCCTGCGGCACGGCCAGGGACAGGCCGCGCAGCACCAGGATGACGTCGTTGTAGACGACCTCGATGTTGTTGACCTCGAGCAGCAACGCCTCCACCGGTGTTGCCACCGGCGCAGGCCTCGCCATTTCGCCGGAAAGGCTCACCAGCCCAGCCAGTCGGCGCGGCGATCCAGCTCGATCGTCGCGATGTTCTCGATCTTCATCGTGCCCGCCCGCATCAGGTCGGTGACGCTGCCCTGGGAGGTGTCGCCGCTGACATTGGCGCGGTACAGCGCAACGCGCAGCGTGCCGCGATGATCCTCCCGCGTGAAGGTGGAGGGGTTGCAGACACCCTCGAAGCCGCGCGGCACCCAGTTCTGGCGCGCATAGAAGCCATCGCGGATGCGCTCCCCGGTGATCTCGCCGCCCTGCCCCGCCGTCTCCATCGCCTCGACCATCAGCATGGCGGAGCAGATGCCGGAGATGTAGTGGACCGGGCGATAGGCCGTGCCGGCCGTATCCGAAACCCGGCTGATTTCCCGCACCTGCGCCATGCCGGGCGCTTCGCCACCCCAGACCGCGCCGGTGCGCACCGGGAACACCACGCCATTCGCCGCCGCGCCCGCCGCCTTCATCGCGTTCTCATCCATCCCCCAGACGTTGCCGAGGAACTGCACCTGCACGCCGGCCGTCTGGCAGGCGCGCAGGACGGAGATGTTGGAGCCCGCCGTGTTGCCGAGATAGGCGTAATTCGCGCCGCCATTGCGCAGGCCAAGGCATTGCGCGGTGTAATCGCCAGGCGTCAGCGCGAACTGGATCGCCGGCAGCACGTCGAAGCCAAGCTCCGCGGCCAGCGCCTCGCCGGCCGCCTTGGGCGAATTGGGGTAGGGGTGGTTGGCGCCCATGTGGACGTATTTCGGCCGGCCCTGCTGGCCACGATCCTTCCAGTCCTGCGCCGCCCATTGCAACATGGCACGCAGCCCGTCCGAATAGCTTGGCCCGTAGAAGAAGTTGTAAGGCGCCGCCTCCACGCCCTGCCGGCCGCTGCGCCCGGCGGCATCAGTCAGCGCGGCGGAGTAGGAGGCGCTGATATAGGGGATGCGGTCGCGCGTCACGAAGCGCACCAGCGCCTCGGTATCCGCCGTGCCCCAGCCCTGGATGGCGACGACGCGGTTGCGGCCGGTCCAGGCCTGATACTGGCTGACGGCACGCGGCGCGGCGTAGCCGTAGTCGAAGCCGGAGACGTTGAGTTGCCGGCCGGCCACGCCGTTGCGGCTGCGGTTCACCCAGGCCAGCGCATCCGCCACGCCCTGCCCATAAGGTTGGCCGACATCGCTGGTCGCGCCCGAATTGTCCATCAGATGGCCGACGGGAATGGGCTGCGCCGCCAGCGGCAGCGAAGCCGCCATCGCCACACCGAAGGCCAGGGCCTGCATCTTCATCTTGTCGTTCCTCCCCAGAGCTAATGCGAATACGGGTAGAGTTTCCAATACGCCTTGATCAGGCGCCACCGCCTTGCGAGCCCATCGGGCTCGAAGATCAGGAACAGGATGATGGCGGCACCTACCACCATCTCCCGCAGGAAGGATATGCTGGCGCCGAGGCGCAGTGCGCGATCGATCGCACCGCCCGCCAGCGCATCCGCGCCCCATTGCGTGACTTCCGGCAGCATCACCATGAAGGCCGCGCCCATCAGGCTGCCCATGACGGAGCCCAGACCGCCAATGATGACCATGCCCAGGAACTGGATGGAGAACAGGATATTGAAGGCCTCGACGCTGACGAACAGCAGGTAGTGCGCGTACAGCGCGCCACCGATGCCGGCATACAACGACGCGATGCCGAAGCTCAGCGTGCGGTAGTAGGCCAGGTTGATGCCCATCATCTCCGCGGACAGATAGTGGTCCCGCACCGCCACCAGCGCGCGTCCGTCGCGCGATCGCATCAGGTTCGCCGCGCCCAGGAACATGATGATGACGTAGAACAGCGTGAGGTAGAAATAGGTTTCGTCGCGGTCGAAGGCGAAGCCGAACAGCACCGGGCTCTCCGTCATCCGCCCTGCCACGCCGCCGGTGAACCACTGCGCGCGGGCGAAAAAATCCTCCAAAATGAACTGCGCGGCCAGCGTCGCGATAGCCAGGTACAGGCCCTTGAGCCGCGCCGCCGGCGCGCCGAACACCAGCCCCACCAGGGCGGTGAGGATGCCGGCCAGCGGAATGCACAACATCACCGGCACGTGGTAGCGCTCGTGCAGATAAGCCGAGATGAAGGCGCCGAGCCCGAAGAAGGCGGCGTGGCCGATGCTGATCTGCCCGGTAAAGCCCACCAGGATGTTCAAGCCCAGCGCGGCGATGCCGAGGAAGCCGATGTTGATCAGCAGCGAAAGCTCGTAGCGCCCGAATACCAGCGGCGCCAGGCACAGGATGGCGATGCCCAGGATCACGGCGATGCGACTGTTGCGCGTTGGGAAGATGGTGGTATCGGCGCGATAGCTGGCGCGCCAGTCGCCGCAAGGGGTGAGCGCTGTCATCTCAGACGCGCTCGATGTTCTTGGTGCCGAACAGCCCGTAGGGCTTGATCAGCAGGATCAGCACCAGCGCGTAGAAGGGCGCGATCTGGAACATATTGCCCCAGTTCAGCCATTGGCTGTCGATGTAGTGCGCCCAGTTCTCCAGCAGCCCCACGATGACGCCGCCGAGAACGGCGCCCAGGACGGAATCCAGCCCGCCCAGGATTACCGCCGGAAACACCTTGATTCCGTAGAAGGACAGCGCGCTCGAGACGCCGTTCACCACACCCACCACCACGCCCGCCACCGCCGACACCACCGCCGAGATCGCCCAGGACATGGCGAAAACCTTGGGTACGGACACGCCGAGCGACTGCGCCACCTGCTGGTCGAAGGCCGTGGCCCGCATCGCGAGACCATGCTTGGACGCTTTGAAGAACCAGCCGAAACCCGCCATGATCAGCAGGGATACGCCAAGGCTTGCGAGATAGACGGTCTGCACCTCCAGCCCCATCACCCGCACCTGTTCCATCGCGAAGATTGGCGGAAACGGCTTGGCGAAGACGCCGAAGATCCACTTCATCAGCGCCTGGAAGAAGATGCCGAGGCCGATGGTCGCCATGATGACGCTGATCACCGGCTCACCGATCAGCGGCCGCAGCACGACAACCTGCAAGACCAGGCCGAACAGCATCATGAAGACAAGGGTAAACAGGAAGCCGGCGTAGAAGGGCAGTTGCCACTCGGTCAGGAACCACCAGCAGACCCAGGCGCCGACCAGCAGGAACTCGCCCTGCGCGAAGTTCACCACCTGGGAGGCCTTATAGATCAGCACGAAGCTCATCGCGACCACGCCATACAGCGCGCCCACGATCAGTCCGTTCAACGTCAGTTGCAGCAGCAGCGCCCAGTCCATCAGCTTCTCCTAGGCCGCGGCGGTGGTAGGTTCCGGCCGCGCCGCGGCCGAGGCTGGTTCGGGCCGCACCACAGCCAGCGTCGTGCGGATTCGCTGCGTCGTGCCGTCTTGGAAGGCGATTGTGGTATCCACCGGAATGCTGTCCGCGCCGCCATAGATCGCGGCGATGATGTCGCCGTACTTGCGCGCGATGACGCCGCGCCGAACCTTGCGCGTCCGCGTCAGTTCCTCGTCATCCGCGTCGAGTTCCTTGTACAGCAGCACGAAGTCGCGCAGCCGCTGCGCCGGTGGCAGCGTCTCGTTCACGCGGCGCACTTCCTCCCGCAGCAGGTCCAGCACCTGCGGACGACCCGCCAGGTCGGAATAGGTGGTGAAGGCAATGCGGTTGCGCTCCGCCCATTTGGAGACAATGGGAAAGCGGATGCAGATCATCGCCGCCAGGTGCGACTGCCCGGCGCCCAGCACCACCGCTTCCGCCACATAGGGCGAGAATTTCAGCTTGTTCTCGATGTATTGCGGGCTGAACCGGTCGCCGCCCTTCGTCTCGGCGATATCCTTAATGCGGTCGATCACCACAAGCTGCCCGGCTTTGTCGAAATACCCGGCATCCCCGGTGTGCAGCCAGCCGTCCCGCACATCCGCCGGGTCCTCGGCCCCCAGATAGCCGGAGAACATGTTGGGATGCCGCGTGACGATCTCGCCGACACCATTCGCATCGGGCTTGTCGACGCGGATCTCGATGCTCTCGTCGAAGGGCACGCCCACGGTGTCGAAATCCACCTGCCCGGCACGGTGCAGCGTGTAGGCGCCGAGCAGCTCCGTCTGGCCATACAGTTGCCGCATCGGTACGCCCATCGCCTGGAAGAACCGGAATGTCTCCGGCCCCAGCGCCGCACCACCCGTCGCGGCGGAGGTCAGGTTTGAAAATCCCAGCCGGTCCCGCAATGCCCGGAACAACAGCGCATCCGCCGCCGCCGAACGTTTGCCGCCGGCCAGCTTCAGCCCCAGGTCGAACATGCGGCGCTTCAGCGGCGAGGCATCCATCACCCGCGCGCGGACCTCCGCCGCCAACTGTTCCCACACCCGCGGCGCGAACAGCACGAAGCTCGGCCCGATCTCGCGGAAATCGGCCATCATCGTCTCCGGCTCCTCGACGAAGTTCACCTTCATCCGGGCGATCAGCCCCCACCCGAGCACGTAGATCTGTTCCATGATCCAGGGCAGCGGCAGGACGGAGACATATTCATCCTGCGGCCCCTTGGGGTCCGCCTTCAAATAGGCGCGGCAATGCCGGATCAGCGCGCCCGCCGTCAGCATCGCCAACTTCGGCCGCGCCGTGGTGCCGGATGTCGTGCACAGCACGGCGATGGCCTCGCCATCCGTCGCCGCCACCAGCGCGTCATAGGCACCAGGTGCCGCCGCCTCCGCCGCACGCCCGGCCTCCAGCAGCGCCTCCAGCGACATCAGCCGTGCGTCGGCATGCTTCCGCATCCCGCGCGGGTCGGCGTAGATCACATGCCGCAGCGTGGGCACGCTGTCGAAGACGTTCAGCAGCTTGTCGACCTGCTCCTCATCCTCGGCGAAGACCAGCTTCGCGCCGGCATGGTTCAGCAGGTAGGCCACTTCCTCATCGAGCGCGTCGCGGTACAGGCCGAGGCTGCGCGCGCCCACCGCATGCGCGGCGATCTCGCCCATCACCCAGTCAGGCCGATTGTCGCCGATCAGCCCGACCACGTCGCCGGCGCCGATGCCGAGCGCTTGCAGCCCAAGCGCCATCGCCGCGGTACGTGCCTGGTATTCGGCCCAGGTGAAGGACCGCCAGATGCCGAACTGCTTCTCCCGCAGCGCCACCTCCGCGCCATGCTCCGCCGCGTTGCGCGCCAGCAGCTTCGGCAGCGTATCCAGCGCCGGTGCCTTCATGAGCGTGCCCTCATGCGCGTGCACTCATGCCGTCACCGACTCCGCCGCCGGCTCGGGCAGGTCCTCGCCGAGATAGGCGCGGCGCACTTCCGGATGGGCCATCACCTCCTCCGGCAGGCCTTCGGCGATCTTGCGGCCGAAATCGAGCACCATGACCCGGTGGGAAATGTCCATCACCACGCCCATGTCGTGCTCGATCATCAGGACGGTCATGCCCCATTCGGCGTTCAGGTCGGTGATGAAGCGGGCCATGTCCTCCTTCTCCTCAAGGTTCATGCCCGCCATCGGTTCATCCAGCAGGATCAGCTTCGGCTTCAGCGCCACGGCGCGCGCCAGCTCCACCCGCTTGCGGAGGCCATAGGGCAGCGTGCCGGCCATCGCCTTGCGCACCGCCTGAATTTCCAGGAAGTCGATGATCTCCTCGACCTCGCGCCGATGCGCCAGTTCCTCCTTCTGCGCACCGCCAACCCAGTACAGCATGCCGCGCAGAAAACCCGCCTTCAGCAGGTGGTGGCGGCCGACCATGATGTTGTCCAGCACGCTCATGTGCCCGAACAGCGCCAGGTTCTGGAAGGTGCGTCCGATGCCGAGCCCAGCGCGGCGGTTTGGCCCGAGCCGGGTGATGTCCGCCCCATCGAAAGCGATCCGCCCTTCCGTTGGGCGGTAGCGGCCGGATACGCAATTGACCATGGAGGTCTTGCCGGCGCCATTCGGCCCGATGATGGAGAAGATCTCGCCCGGCCGCACGGCGAAGGATACGTCGGTCAGCGCCCGTACCCCGCCGAACCGCAGGCTGACGCCATCCACCGCCAGGATCGGCGAATCATCACTCAAATGGACGCGCTCCCCGGAACGCCGTTTTCGTTGGCGGGAGCTTAGGCGGGCTTCCGGGCCGGCCGCAACGGCCCGTTTCAGCCGCCCTGGCGCATCCGGATGGCCAGAGGCGGGTCGTCCGTGGCGAAGATGTCCACGCCGAGGTCCAGCATCCGGCGGATGCTCGGCGCATGATTGCCGCCCCAGGCGCCGATGCCGATCCCCGCAGCACGCAACCCGGCGACCAGCTCGGCATTGATGACGCTCTCATGCATGCCGACCTCGGGGAAGCCGTAGGCCCGGGCGGTGGCGACAAGGCCCGGAAGGCCCAGGTCGCGCAGGGTCGCGGTCTCCAGCAGCCAGGCGACGCCCGCGAGCCCACCGGCGGCCTGCGCCTCCGCCATCGTGCCGGCGTGGAAGCCGATGATCCAGGCGCGGCGGCGCTGCCCGGCCGCATCCAGACCGGCCAGCGTCTTCCTGACAATGCCGGGATAGGGCCGCCCGGCCGTATCCGCCTTGATCTCGATGCGCGGTGCCACCGGGCTGCCGGCCAGGATCGCAAGATAGTGTGCGAGCGTCGGCGGCGCCTCCCCGGCCGCGCCGCGCACCCGCAGCGTGCCGAACTGCGCCGCCGTCAGCGCGGCAACCGGGCCGCTCGCGTCCGTCATCCGGTTCAGCGTGGCGTCGTGCATCACCACGACCTCGCCATCGGCGGTCAGGTGAACGTCGCATTCCGCTTGTTCCAGCGCCAGTTGCGCGCTGTTGCGGAAGGCGGTGGCGCTGTTCTCGGGCCACAGGAAAAGGCCGCCGCGATGGGCGGCGATCAGGGTCGGGTTCTGCATGAAGGCCAGCATCGCCGCCCGACGCGCGCCGCACCAGCCCCGTCCCGGTCTGCTGCACCACAAACTTGCATCGGATTGCATGCGATGGCCGCTCGGCGCATAGAGGATGCGGCGGGGCGGAAGCCCCATGGCTTCGTGGGCGGAGGTTGCAATGACCCTGTCGATCGTCATCCACCGGCCCGAAGGGGCTTCGGACACGCCAGCGGATGCGGCGATGGATGGCATGCGCCTGGCGGTCCGCGATGCGGTCTGGGAGATTGCGGATGCGCATTGGGCGCTCGGCAGCGATGCCATCCTGGTGTCCACGGACCTGTCGCCAGACTACATGCTGAGCCACTTCCAGCGCGCCCTGGCACGGCGCGGATATCCTGAATCGGGGTTCCTTCTGGTCTCCAGTGTCGGCCCGAAGGCCGCCTGGTCCGGCCTGCCGGCCGAAGCCGAGGGGTGGCTGCGCGAAGTCCTGCCGTGAGGCGCGTGCAGCTCGAAGCGCTGGCTGGCCTTGCGCGAGCGAAATAAACGCGATTTCCTGTAGGCGCACTCGCGTTATGGTTGCTGCAATCGTTAACGGGCTTGCTATAAGGCTCCAGTATGACCCCGGAGGATGCCGGGGAAATGGCCAGGCTTGAGCCAGGGAGTCCCCGCATGCCGACAGCAGGTCGCCGCCTTCGCCTACTGCTTGTCGCTCTGGCCATGCTCCTGGCCGGCTCCGCAACCGGGCGGGCGCAGGATCCGGCGCCGATCCGGCTGAAGATCGTCGGCGGCCTTGCCAATGTCAGCCAGTATGTCCGGTACGAGGAGCCGTTCTGGCGGTCCCGCATCGGGGAACTGACGGATGGCCGGGTCCAGGCGGAAATCGCGCCATTTGATCGCAGCGGAATCCGCGGCCAGGAAATGCTGCAGTTGATGCGCCTCGGCGTCGTGCCGTTCGGCACCGCGCTGCTGGCCGTGGTCTCGACCGAGGAGCCGGAGTTCAACGCGGTCGACCTCCCAGCGCTGGCACCGGATATGGCAAGCCTGCGGCAGACCGTGACCGCCTTCCGCCCGCATGTCGAACAGGTGCTGAGGGAACGCTACCAGATCGAGCTGCTGGGCATCTACACCTACCCCGCCCAGGTGGTGTTCTGCACCCGTCCCTTTTCGGGCCTGTCGGACCTGTCCGGCCGCCGAATCCGCACCTCCTCGGTCGGCCAGTCGGAGATGGTCCAGGCGCTTGGCGCCACGCCGGTGGTGATCCCCTTCGCGGAGGTGGTGCAGGCGATCCGGGGCGGCGTGGTGGAATGCGCCATCACCGGCACCCTGTCCGGCAATGCGGTCGGGCTGCACGAGGTCACGACGCATGTGCATTCCATGGCGCTGGCCTGGGGCATCTCCATCTTCGGCGCCAGCGGCACCGCCTGGGCCGCCGTGCCGGCCGACATCCAATCCATCATTCGCCAGGGTGTCAGCGATCTGGAACTGCAGATCTGGGCGGCGGCGGATCGCGAGACCGGCGAGGGCCTGGCCTGCAACGCCGGCCTGCCCTCCTGCACCGCCGGGCGCCGCGGCAGCATGACGGTGGTGCCGGTCAGCCAGGCGGATGACGAGCGCCGCCGCCAGCTTCTAACCGAGGTTGTGCTGCCACGCTGGGTCAACCGCTGCGGCCTGGACTGCGTCGATGCCTGGAACGAGCACCTGGCGCCGGTGCTCGGCATCCGAGCTCGGCCCGAATAGATGCAGAACGCCCGTCGGCTGCGGCTCGCCGTCCTCGCCGCCGTGATCCTGCTGCTGCTGGCGCAGGTCGTGGCCACGGCGATGCTGCTCGAACGTTCCCGCAGGGCGGCGCTGGGCAACGCCGCCGATACTGCGGAGCGGGTGGGACGCGCTGTCGAGTCCTCGATCAACCGCAGCTTCGTCCAGGTCGATGCCATGCTGGCCGGCCTGCCATCCATTCTGGCGCCCTATGCCCGCGACGGCCGCTTCGATGCCAATGCCGCCGGCCGCGTGATGCGGGAGTTGAACAACCAGAACTTCACCTTCCGCGACGTGCTGCTGGTGCGGGCCGATGGCATGCCCATCGCGACTTCGCTGGCCGTGTCGCGCCGCCGCCCGTTGCCGCTGCCGCTCGGGCCGGCGTTCACCGACGCCACGCCGAATGCCGGCAGCGTCATGATCGGCGGCCCGGTGCAGAACCCGGCGACCGGCGAATGGGCGCTGTTCTTCGCCCGCCCGGTGCTGATGCCGGTGCTCGGCATGGTCACTGCCGTGGCCGAGGTGCCCGTGCCCATGGTCGGCAGCCTGCTCGGCGTCGGCGGCAGCGCGCCGGGCCTGCGCACGACGCTGGAGCGGGAGGACGGCACGCTGCTTGCCGCCCTGCCGCATGACGAGACCCGTATCGGCCGCCGTCTGGCGCAGCCGGCCTCCGCCCTGGCAGGGGTGCGGGAAGCCCGCAGCCGCTTCAACGACGAGCCGGTGCTGATCTCGGTGCGACCAACGCTGTATCCCTCGCTCTCGATCGTCACCACGATCGAGATCGACGCGGCGCTGAGTGGCTGGAGCACGGATCGGGAACGCGCGCTGTTCGTATCCGGCGCCTTCGCCGCCCTGGTGCTGGCGCTGGCCGCGGCGCTGCTGCTCGGCCTGCGGCAGCGGGAAAAGGTGGAGTCGGAACGGGCGCGCTGGCGCTCCACGCTGGAGAATGCGCTGGAGAGCATGTCCGACGGCTTCGTCATGTTCGGGCCGGACGACCGGCTGATCGCCTGCAACCAGCGCTACAAGGAATTCTACGCGATCTCCGCCCCCTTCATCAAAGCCGGGGCGGCGTTCCGCGACATCATGCGCGAAGGCGCGCGGCGCGGGCAGTATCCGCAGGCGGTGGGCGATATCGAGGCCTTCGTCGCCGAGATGGACCAATGGCGCCACGCCAACAACCCGCCGATCGAGCGCCTGCTGCCGGATGGCCGCTGGGTCCTGATCACGGAGCGCAGCACGCCGGATGGCGGCACAGTCGGCATCCGCACCGACATCACGCCGCTGAAGCGCGCGATGGAGGATCTCGCCACCGCCCGCGACAACGCCCGCGCCGCCGGCGAGGCGAAGAGCCAGTTCCTGGCGCGCATGTCGCATGAGTTGCGCACACCGCTGAACGGCGTGCTCGGCTTTGCCCAGGTGCTGCTGCGCGACCCGGCGCTGACGGAGGAACAGCGCGACCAGGTGCGCACGCTGCACGAGGCCGGCAAGCACCTGCTGGAGCTGGTGAACAGCCTGCTCGACCTGTCCAAGATCGAGGCCGGCAAGCTCGACCTGCACCTGCGCGACGTGGCCGTGCGGCCGCTGCTGGAAGGCTGTGCCGGGCTCCTGGCCCCGGAGGTCGATCGCAAGGGGCTGACCCTGAAGCTCGACATCGCGCCCGGCACGCCGCCTGCGGTGGCCGCGGATGAACTGCGGGTGCGGCAGATGCTGCTGAACCTGCTGTCGAACGCAGTGAAGTTCACGCCGCCCGGCGGCAAGGTCGACCTGCGCGCGACGCCGCTCGGCGAAGGCCGGCCCGGCCTGCGGATCGAGGTGCAGGATACCGGCCCGGGCGTACCGCCGGAAAAGCGCCACCTGCTGTTCGAGGATTTTTCCCAACTGCTGCCGGCCAATGCGCAGGAGGGCACCGGCACCGGCCTCGGCCTCGCCATCTCGGCGCGCCTCGCGGCCGCGATGGGCGGACGGATCGGCTGCGACAGCGAGACTGGCCGGGGGGCGCGCTTCTGGGTGGAATTGCCGCTGGAGGAGGTGCCGCTGCCGGCCGCCGCCGCCATCGCCGCCGCCCCCACGGCCGAGCCTGCCTTGGCCAATCCGGGCCGCAGCCTCCGCATCCTGGTGGCGGACGATGTGGCGGCGAATCGCATGGTCGCCCGCGCCATGCTGGTCGGCGCCGGCCATCGCGTCGACAGCGCGGCCGATGGCGCGGAGGCGCTGGCCGCGGTGGAGCGCGAGGCCTACGACGTGGTGCTGATGGACGTGCAGATGCCGGTGATGGATGGCCTGGAGGCGACCCGCCGCATCCGGGCGCTCGACACCGCCCGGCGCCGCGTGCCGGTTCTGGCCGTCACCGCCTCCGCCCTGCCGGAACAGGTTGCCGCCTGCCACGCCGCCGGGATGGACGGGCACCTGGCCAAGCCGATCGACCGCGAATCGCTGATTGCCGCCGTCGCCCGCCTCGCGGCCGGTGATGCGATGCCGGGCGCCGCCGCGACCCCCGGCGCCGGGGTGCAGCAGCCGCTGCTGGATGAGGCGGTGCTGCGCAACCTGACGGCCGACCTGGGCCCGACCGCCGACGTGGTGGTCAGCGAATTCGTCTCCGAGATCCGCTTCGGCTATGAAACCCTGTCCTCGCCGGGCATCACCCGCGACATCCCGCGCCTGCGTCACGCCTCGCACCGCATGCTCGGCGCCGCCCGCACCCTTGGCGCCCGGCGCCTGGGCGCTGTGACGGAAGCGCTGCAGAAGGACCTGCACGGCGATGACCCGAGCACGGCGGGCCTGCGACTGGTGCTTGAGACCGCGGCGGCGACCCTGCCGCTGATCGAGGCGCCGCCGGAACGCCCGGCGCAGGGCGAGGAGGCGAAGCCGCGATCCGTCAGGTTGGCGCAGGGCGTGGCGGACTGAGACCTGAGGCAGCCGGGGCCTACGGCAGCCGGGCAATCCTCTCGGCCAGCAACCTGAAGAAGCCGGCTGCGTCCAAGGTCTCCTGCAGCAGCAGGTTCGGCACCTGCCGCAGGCGGTCCCAGCGATCGATCACCGTGCGCCCACGCCCCGGGCCGGGTCCGCAATCGACCTCCGCATAAGCATCGCGCACGCCGAACAGCTTTGGCGCCACCAGCCAGGCGATGGTGCAGGGATCGTGCAGCGGGAAGCCCCTGTGGCCCATGCGGCGGGACGGTGGCAACGCCCGCAGGATGGCCAGCGCCGCCTGCCAGCAGGCCCCGCCCTGGTGCCGCGCCAGATCCTCGATCACCTGCGGCGTCACGAAGGCCTGCGCTGTCAGGTCCAGCGTGGCCATGGACAGGCGGCAGCCGAGGCCGAGCAGCATGGCCAGCGCCTCGGGGTCGTTCCAGGCGTTGAACTCGGCGGCGGGGGTGATGTTGCCCTCCGACCAGGCGCCCGACATCAGCGCGATCTCGGCGACGCGGTCGACCAGCGCCGGTTCGGTGGCGAGGGCCAGCGCAAGGTTCGTCACCGGCCCCAGGCCGACCACGGTGAAGGACTTCGCGGGTGCCACGCGCAGCAGATTGCGGATCGCATCCGCCGCGATGCCCGGTGCCAGCGGCGGGCCTTCCGGCAGCCGCACCCCGCCCAGCCCATCATCGCCGTGCACCGCGGTTTCTGCCCGAAACGACGCCATCAGGGATCGCTCGGCCCCGGCCACCACCGGGATGTCGCGCCCGGCGAGCGCCACGATGGCGCGGGCATTGGCGGTGGTGCGGTCCAGGCCGACATTGCCGCCGGCCACCGTCACCAGCCGCACATCCAGCTCCGGCGAGGCCAGCGCCAGCCACAGCGCGATGGCGTCGTCCGTTCCCGGATCGCAGTCGATGATGGTCGGGCGCGGCGTCATCCGAGTTCCGCCTCCACCAGGCTGCACCAGAAGGCGGCGCCATGCGCCAGGGCGGCGTCCGGGAAGTCGAAATACGGGTTGTGGTGCCAGCCCTCCGGATGCGCCGGGTCGCCGGTTCCGAGCCAGGCATAGGCACCGGGCCGCCGCGCCAGGAATTCGGAAAAATCCTCGCCGGCGGTGATCGGCGGGTGGTCGTCGCGCACGGCGTCGGCCGTGCCGGTGGCGGCGGCGACCATCACGGCCGCCTGCGCCGCGTGGTTCACCGTGGGGGCGAGGCGGCGGATGTAGCGCGGCGCGGCGTCCAGCCGGTGCAGCGCTGCGATGGCGTGGGCGATCTCGGCCAGGCGGGTCTCAAGATGCGTCCGCACCGTCTCCTCCAGCGCGCGGGCGGTGCCGCGCAGGAAGACGCTGGCCGGGATCACGTTCGGCGCCGCCGGGTCGCCCGCCGCCATGTGGCCGACGCTGACCACGGCGGTGCCGAGCGGATCGACCTCCCGCGCCGCGATCGCCTGGATGGCGGTGATGAACTGGGCCGCCGCCAGGGTCGCGTCGCGGCCGAGATGCGGCTTGGCGCCATGTGTGCCGATGCCGCGGAACGTCACCTCCCAGGTGTCGCTGCTGGCCAGTACGGCGCCCTTCGGAACGGCGATAGTTCCCATGGGCAGGCCGGGCAGGTTGTGCAGGCCGTAGATCGCCTCCATCGGGAAGCGCTCGAACAGCCCGTCCTCCGCCATCGCCCGCGCGCCGCCGAGCGATTCCTCGGCCGGCTGGAACACCAGATGGACGGTGCCGGCGAAGCGCTCGCGGTGCGCCGCAAGCCATTGCGCGGCGCCGAGCAGCATCGCGGTGTGGCCGTCATGCCCGCAGGCATGCATCCGGCCGGGCGTGGTGCTGGCGTAGGGCAGGCCCGTGGACTCCGTCATCGCCAGCGCGTCCATGTCCGCGCGCAGCCCGACGCAGCGGTTGCCCGCGCGCGCGCCACGCAGGGTGCCGACGAGGCCGGTGCGGGCGATACCCTCCGTCACCTCGATCCCCCAGCCGCGCAGCAGTTCCGCGACACGCGCGGAGGTGCGCACCTCCTCGAAACCGAGTTCGGGATGGCGGTGGAAATCCTGGCGCCACATGGTCATGGCCGGGATGGCGTCGGCGAAGTCGTCAGGGCGCGGCATGATCAGCTTCGGCTCCAGATTCCGTTCCAGATTCGGGCCTCGGTGAAGCCGAGTTCGGCAAACTCGGCGGCGCGCAGGGGCGCTTCCTCGGCGGCGTAGAATTCATCCAGTTGCGGCGGCGTCACGCCGGTGCCGGACAGCATGGCATGCGCCTGGCCGCGGTGGTGGATCTGGTGCTGGAACAGGTGCAGCAGCAGCCGGTCACGCCGTTCGACCTGCACCCGCGTGTCGCGGTTCACGCGCACCTCGGTGGCCAGCGCATCGTCGTCCAGCGCCTCGCAATGCGAAATCAGTCGCCGGTCCACCGTCGCCTGCGCCGTGCGCAGATCCGCCAGCTTCGGACAGGGCACGGGGTCCGCGAAGGCCTTCGGCCCGAGCCAGCCACCTTCCAGCGCATCGACGTAGAACCAGTCGATGATCAGGATGTGGTTCAGCGTCGCGATCAGGCTCGGGAAGAAGCCGGTCCGCGGCGCCGCCAGTTCCGCCGCATCCAGCTTCGCGCACGCCGAGAGCAAGCGGTGATTGGCCCAGGCATTGTTGTAGGCCTGGGCGCGGAAGGTCAGGCTCAGGCTGGGCTTCATGCGGACCTGTCCCCTTTGCGCAGGTTGCGGATACGCCGCCGAGCGTGGCACGCTGGTGCCTCTCGATAAAGCGGATGGCTGATGCGGTTCTGGCAGCAATTTGGCGCGCCCGGTGGCTCACCGCCGCCCTACCGCGAGCATTTTCCCGCTGCCATGCCGGATGGCAGCGTGCTGGACCTGCCGCTGCGCGATCTGTCTGAGTTTGCCGTAGCGGGCCTGATCGCCAACCAGGCCAGCTTCCCCGTGGTACGGCGCCTGGCCGGCTGGATGACGGAGGCCGCGCGCCCCTTCGCCGCCGATGTGGTGGTGGGCCTCCCCTCGCTCGGCCAGGTCTTCGCGCCGCTGGTCGCCGAAGCGCTCGGCCATTTGAACTGGGTCGCGCCGGGGTGGTCGCGCAAGCGCTGGTACGAGAACCGGCTCTCCGTATCCGTCCACTCCATCACCAGCCCGGCCGAGCGCCGCCTGTGGCTTGACCCGCGGCTGCTGGACCGGCTGGCGGGGCGCCGCGTGCTACTCGTAGACGACGTCATCTCCACCGGCACCTCCGCCCAGGCCGGGCTGGCCCTGCTCGCCGCCGCCGGAGTCACGCCGGTGGCGCTGCTGGTCGCGATGGCGCAGGGCGATCGCTGGATGCCCGGCTGGCCCGGTGCCGTACCGGTGCGTGCCGCCTTCGCCACGCCGATCTTCCACCCCTGCCCCGGGGGCTGGCGGCCGGAAGCCGGCACCGCCCCGCATCGCCTCTGCCCGCTCCTCCCCAAGGACCACGCCGCATGATCCGCTCCCTCCGCGCCGCCCTTCTGGCCTCGGCGCTCTTCGCAGCGCCCGCTTTGGCACAGGACAACATCCGCATCGGCGTGGAGGCCGGGCCGACCAGCCTCGATCCGCATTTCGCCAGCCTGATCACCAACATCGCCTTCGCCCGCCATGTCTTCCAGCCGCTGATGGAACAGGACGCGAAGCAGGACCTGCGCCCCGCCATCGCCACGTCGCTCCGTGCGATCGAGCCGCTGGTCTGGGAGGTGAGGCTCGACCCCGCGGCGCGCTTCCATGACGGCCAGCCAGTGACGGCGGAGGATGTCGCCTTCACCCTGTCCCGCGCCGGCGACGTACCGAACTCGCCTTCCTCGTTCCGCTACGCCACGCGCCCTATCACGCGGGTGGAAGCCGTGGATGCGACCACGCTGCGTCTGCACACCGCGCAGCCCACGCCGCTGCTGCCGAACTTCCTGGCGCTGGTGATGATCGTCTCGAAGAAGCACGGCGAGGGCGCCACCACGGCGGACTACAATGCCGGCCGCGCCATGATCGGCACCGGCCCCTTCCGCCACGTCTCCTGGCAGCCCGGCAGCCCGGTGGTGATGGAGCGCAATCCTGCCTTCCATGGCGCCGCCCCCGCCTTCGCCCGCGCCGAATTCCGCCCCATCGCCAATGCCGGCGCCCGCGTCGCGGCATTGCAGGCCGGCGACGTGGACCTCATCGAGATCGTCCCGCCCGACCACTTCGCCCGGTTCCGCGGGGAGCCCGCCCGCTTCAGCGTCGCCGACAGCCCTTCCAACCGGCTGATCTTCCTGACGCTGGACAGCGACCGCATCGATAGCCCCTTCGTCCGCGCCAAGGATGGCGGCCGCATCGACAACCCGCTGCGGGATGCCCGCGTGCGCCGCGCCCTGTCGCTGGCCATCAACCGGGACGCCATCGTCTCCCGCATCATGCAGGGCCAGGCCCTGGCCGCCGGCGACCTCGGCCCACCGGGCTATTTCGGCACCTCCCCGGACATGACGCCGCCGCCCTTCGACCTCGACCAGGCGCGCCGCCTACTGGCCGAGGCCGGCCTGCCCAACGGCTTCGCCATCCAGCTCAACGGCCCGAACGACCGCTACACCAACGACGAGCAGGTGGTGCAGGCCATCGCGCAGATGTGGACCCGGCTCGGTATCACCACCACCGTCGAGACCAAGACGCGATCAATGTGGCTCAGCGAGGCGGCGCAGCTGCGCTACTCCGCCAACCTCGCCGGCTTCTCGCCCAACCCGGAACTGCTCGGCATGCTGGAGACGCAGATCCACACCTGGGACACGACGCTCGGCCTCGGCAGCGCCAATCGCGGCAGGTTCTCCAACCGGGAGATCGACGCCATCATCCAGCGCGCCCGCACCACCATCGACGACGACCAGCGCCGCGCCCTGACGCAGCAGGCGACGCGGATGGCGCTGGTGGATCACACGGCGCTGGTGCCGCTGTACTTCCAGGTAAACACCTGGGCGATGCGGCGCGGCTTCACCTATGCGGCGCGGACTGATGAGATGACGCTGGCCTTCAGCGCCGGGCGTGCGGCGCAGTAGCGATCCGCTTGATCGGGCAGCGCGCGGCCACCATAGTCTCGTGGCGACATCGATGAGGTGAAGCGAAGGGAGGATCAGGTGCGGAAGACGGACTATTTCGGAACCTTCCTTGACACGCTGAACTCCAGCAGCGCGGCGCCACGTGGGCCCCTCATCAAGGGCGCGCCGCGCCCGGCCAGTGCCGTTGAACCGGCACCCACCTTGGAACTGGAGACGGTCCTCCAGGTGCTGCCCGGCGAACCGGGCGCCGAGATCTCGATCGTCGACCTGGCGCGCACGCTCGGGGTGGGGCTGGGCCAAGTGATCCCGGTCCTGAAGACGGCGGAGACCAACGGGTTGGTTCGCAACAACCGCGGCCAATTCTCCCTGACAGAGATGGGCCGGCAGGCCGCCGTCCCGGCCAGCTAAAGCCGGTTGCGGGACGTTCTGGCACGGCGCTACGCTCGGCGCGTCGTTCCGCCGCAGCACCGGAGGCGCCTGCCGCATGCCCGATCGGGCCCGCATCGCACTCGTCATCCTCGTCCTGGCCGTGCCGCTGGTGCCGCTGGTCGGCGGCCTCGCCGCCGCCGGGACGGTGCGGGACCTGGTGCTGATCGGACTGGTCGCGCTGGTCGCCGGGGCCTTCGTCTTCGTGCTCGCGGGCGATCCGGCGCGGCAGGCCGCGCGCACCAGGCATCAGGCCTCGCGCAGCGCGGCGGTCACGCTGGGCAGTGCCGGGGCGCTCGGCCTGGGCCTGATCCTGTTCGTGCTGTGGCTGCGGGCGGCGCCAGGCGCGGGCATCGCCTGGGACAGGCATGTGCTGGCGCAATACGGCTCCGTCGCCTTCTTCGCCGGCGCGGTCGGCTTCGGGGAGCTGATCGCGCGCTACCGCGACGATCCGTCCCGCCTGCTCGGGATGCGGCCCTCCGCGGCCTATATCTGCATCAACGTCGCCTCCGGCATCATCGCGCTGGCGCTGGTGCAACAGTTCCAGGTGATCGACGCCGCCAACCCGAACAAGCTGCTGGTCGAGACGCTGCTGGCCGCCTTCGGCGCCATCGCCTTTTTCCGTAGCTCGCTGTTCACCGCCCGGATCGGCGATGCGGATGTCGGCATCGGCCCCTCCACCATGCTGAAGACCTTCCTGGAAGGGTCCGACCGGCTGGTGAACCGCAGCCAGGCGACCGACAGGGCGGATACCGTGGCCGAATGCATGCAGGACATCGACTTCGAGAAGGCCAAGGCCACCCTGCCCGCCTTCTGCCTCGGCCTGGTCGAAGGGCTGAGCGTTGAGGAGCAGCGCGAGCTCGGCGAGCAGATCGCGCGGCTCGACCAGGATGCGAAGATCACGCCGGCGGCGAAGACGCATATCCTCGGCGTCTACCTGCTGCGCCAGGTCGGTGGCACGGTGCTGGCGAAGGCGGTGCAGACCCTGGGCGACACCATCCGTACCGGCGGCCCGCAACTGGCGGAGGCCATGGATGTGCCGGAGTAAGCCTCAGCCGCAGCCGGGATAGGCGAGCCAGCCGAGTTCTCGCCCGTCCGGGTCCACCACCCGCCAGGCGTCGACGCAGCGCCGTTCCAGCATGAAGGCGCGCAGGCCTTCATCAGCCCGCGCCGCACCAGCAGGCCGTAGGGCGGTGCCGGCGCAATCCTGCCGCGTGGCATCCGGCAGCAGCAGGCGCGCGACCACGCCCCCGGCTTCCTCCCACGCCGCCACCACCATGGCGCCGGGCCGGTCCGCGAGGCAGGCGCGCAGCGCCGGCGCCCATTCCACCACCCGCGTTTCCCAGGCCACCTCCTGCGCGAGCGCCAGCCCCGGCAGCAGCGCCAGGGCCAGAGCCGACCGCATCAGTGGATTTCGCTGGCCCGGCCGATCGCCTCGGCCAGCTTCGCCGCGCTGAAGTCCGGGTCCTTGCACAGGTCCAGGATCACCTTCTCCCGTCGCGCGCCCAATTCGATCGCGGCCGGGATCAGCCGCACGGCCTCATGCGGGATCACCACGGCGCCGTGGAAGTCCGCGTGGATCACGTCCTCATGCTTCACATGCATCCCATGCACGGCCACTTCCTGCCCGTAGGCCACCATGTGGACGTAGGCGTGGGAGGGATTCACCACCCCCGCCAGCAGCTGGAAACCCGGCGCCAGCATATCCAGGTCACGGATCGAGCCGTTGGTGACGCCGCCCTGCGCGCCGAGCGCCTTGTGCACCGCGGAATGCACCTCGCCCCAGAAGGCGCCCACGCCCGGCGTGTCGTCCAGGTCCTGCAGCACCACGATGGTCGGCAGGGAGGCACGCTCGACATACTCGTACCAGCCGAGCCGCACCGCGCGGTCCTGTTCGGCCGGACGGCCGGAGGGTGCCGCGGCGCGGATGGTGCCGGTGCGCGCCAACCCACAGATCGGCGGCAGCTTGCGGTCGGCGGCGACCAGCGGCCGCACCGTAAAGCCATGGCCGCGACGGCTCGGAACCACGGTCTCCAGCGCATTGCAGATAGTGGGCGTATCCCATTGCCGGAGCGTCTCGAGGTCTTCCAGCGTGAACGGATGCTCGGCCATGGTCGCGTTTCCCTTTCCCGGCAGTGTGCCGGCCGCAGGATCGAACCTGCGCCCCGGCTCGTCAAACGGTCCTCCCCGAACCAGCCAAGCTTGTTGCCACCTCGCGCCGCCTGTAGCCTCACGCCCAGGTCAAGAAGGCCACGCCCCCATTCCACCGGACCCGCCCCGAGCCATGACCTTGCAGAAACCCGGCGCCTCCCGCATCCGCGCCTGGTTCGGCCGTATCGGCGTGCGCGCCGGGCTGATCTCGCTGCTGATGCTGATGGTGGTCGGGCTGCTCTCCGGCGCGGCCCTCATCGTCGTCGCCCGCCAGGTCGTCATCATCGAGCAGCTTGGCCTGCGCGACCGCAATGCCGATGCCGCGGTGGACGATCTGGCGTTGAACGTGGCGGATTTCTCCTCGGCCTTCGCCAGCGTCATCGCGGGCGTCCTGCAGCCCGGCCCCAGCGCGCAGCGCATGGTCCGCAACGGGCAGCTCATCGGCGAATCCTTCGACCGCATGGTGGCGATCCTCGGCCCGCAGATCGACCCCATCGTGCTTGGTGGCGGCGTCGACATGGCACGCCGGCTGCCGGAATTCACCGAACAGGTCCGCGCCGCCTTCGCCGCACGGGAACGGGCACAATTCGGCCCGCTGCACGAGGAATGGCTCGACTTCGCCTCCGCCTTCAACCGTGTGGCCAGCGTCGCGCGCACCGAGGTGAAGCGCAGTTCCGACGAGTCGCTGGAGGCTGCGCACCAGCTGGAGGACCAAGCGCGCACCATCGTCCTGGCCGCCGCCGGGGCCGGGCTGATCGGCTGCGCCCTGGTCTGGGTGGTGCTGGTCCGGCTGCTGGCGCAACCGCTGTCACGCCTCGCCATGGCCATGGTCCGCCTGTCGCGCGGCGCGGTGGAGACCGCGGTGCCGGGTTCCGAGCGCACCGACCAGGTGGGCGAAATGGCGCGCGCCGTGCTGGTGTTCCGCGAGAACCTGGTCGCCGCACGCAACCTGACCGAGACGGCGCTGGAAAACGCCCGCCGCACCGCGGTCGCCACCACCCAGGCCTCCGACGCCATCGGCCAGGTCTCCGACGGCGCGATGACCCAGCTCGCGGAATTGCGTCAGGTCGAGGAAGCGCTCGGCCAGACCCAGGATGCGGTGCGGGAAGTGGGCCGCACGACTCAGGACAGCAGCGACCGCGCTGATGAGTCGAAGGCTCTGCTGGCCGAGAACCTGGTGAAGCTGCGCAGCCTGATCGAGCTGGTGGACGCCGTCGCCGAGGATACCGAGCGGGTGACGCGCATCGCCGGCACCATCGCCAAGATCGCGACGCAGACCAACATCCTGGCGATCAACGCGGCCATCGAGGCGGCGCGCGCCGGGGAACACGGCCGTGGCCTTGCCGTGGTGGCGGAAGAAGTGCGTGCCCTGGCCGCCAGCAGCGAGAGCCTGGCGCAGGAAATCGCCGACGTGGTCCTCGTCGCCGGCCGCCGCACCCGCGAAGGCAGCGGCACCGCCGCCGCGGTGGGGGAGGCGATGGACGATTTGGAGAAGCTGGTCACCGAATCCGCCCGCCTCGCCGGTGCCATCGCGGTGGCGATGGAGGAACAGCAGGCGACCGTCACCTCCATCACCGACCGGGTCAGCACCCTGTCCCGCATCGGCCAGTCCAACGCCACCGCCGCGGAGGAAATCACCGTGACCATGATCGACCTGTCGAAGCTCGCGGCGGAGACCCGCAGCGTCGTCGAAGCCATGGCCTCGGAAAAGGGCGCGCGCGCGTGAGCGAGACGGTGGCGCCCGGCGAGGATGTCGCGATCCTCGTCGTCGACGACAGCAGCTTCAACCGGCTGGTGCTGAAGCGGCGCCTGGCCGAACTCGGCTATCCCAACGTGACGATGGCGGAGGACGGATTGCAGGGCCTCGCGGCGCTGGAACGCGGCCATTTTGACATCATGCTGCTCGACCTCGAGATGCCCAACCTGGACGGCATCGGCGTGCTGGAGCAACTGCGTGCGGCACGCGGCGCGGCGCCGCCCGTCATCGTCATCTCGGCCCTGACCGAGATGGAGAAGATCGTCCGCTGCATCGAACTGGGCGCCGAGGACTACCTGCCGAAATCCTTCGACCCACCGCTGCTGCGCGCCCGCCTCGGCGCCGTGTTGGAGAAGAAGCGACTGCGGGACCTGGCGGATGCGCGGCTGGCGGCGCTGGAGGCGGAGCTGGAATCGGCCCGCGCCGCGCAGCTTTCGCTGGTGCCGCGCGATTTCGCGGCCGCCGCCACGGGAACGTTGACGGTGCACGCCGCCATGGTGCCGGCGCGACAGGTCGGTGGCGACCTGTACGACTGCCTGCGGCTGGATGCGCGCCACATGCTGTTCGCGGTGGCCGATGTCTCCGGCAAGGGCGCGCCCGCCGGCCTCACCATGGCGCGCACCCTCGGCTTGATGCGCGCGGCCGCGAAGCGGCTTTCGACGGATGGCCAAAGCCCCGACCCCGGCGCCATCCTCGCCATGGCGAATGACGACCTGGCCGCCGACAACGAAAGCCAGACCTTCGTCACGGTGGTGCTGGGCATCATCGATGGCACCACCGGCGAAGGCCGCATCGCCGTCGCCGGCCACGACATTCCGCTTCTGGTCGCCCCGGGCGCCGCGCCGCGCCTGCTGACCGGCCTGCGCCGCCAGCCGGCGCTCGGCGTGATGGAGGGCATCGGCTACGCCTCCGACCCCTTTCGCGTCGCGCCGGGCGAAGCGCTGTTCTGCTATTCGGACGGCGTGTCGGAGGCCGAGGACGACCGCGGTGGCTTCTTCGGCCGTGAACGGCTGGAAGCGGCACTCGTCGAGGCCGGCGCCGAACCGATCGCGCTGGTGGAAATGGTGCTGCGCGCCGTGACGGCCTTCGCCGACGGCGCGCCACAGGCGGACGACATCACCGCCCTGGCGTTGCGCTACCAGGGCTGAAACCAGCGGTCATTTTCGATGACCGCTGTGTTTTTCGCGCCCTGAGACGCCGGGCCCGGCCTTCGGCCGCTTGGCTGCGCGGCACTGGCCGCGGCGCCCGTCTGGGCCTCCGTCTGGGCGCCCGTCTGGGCGCTCGGCTGGCCGTGCCGGCCGCACGTCACCCAATGATGCCGCTGGTCAGAGACCTCTCAGTTCGGCAGCACCGGCGCGTTGGTGACATGGAACACACCGTCGGCCGCCAGCACCTCGCCACGGGTGATGGCCACCGGCGGGCGCCCGGCCGCCAGGGTCACACCCTCCCGCGTCAGGGTCGCGGTCCGTGTGCCGGTCGGCTGGACGTTCAGGCGGGCACGGTCCCAGGTGACCACGGTGTTGCGCCGCGCCGCGATGTCCGCGAAGCGCAGCAGCCCGAAGGCAGCGTTGGCGAAGGCGATGGGCTGCAACAGGGCGCGCTGCGCCTCCGTCGGGCTGGACGGCGGATTGTCCAGCAGCGCCAGGACCGGTGCCGGCAGGCCGTTGAAGCCCTCGTTCACCGGGGCGAACAGCGTCACCGCGCCGCTGCGCAGGCCGAGCCGCGTGTTGGCACCGCTGACCGTCAGCAGCGCGGCGAAGCGACGATGCTCCGGCTTGCCGCGCAGCAGGGTCAGCAGGTCGATCGTGCCGTCCTCCGGCAGCGTGCGGGGTCTGGTGGGCGTTTCGCAGGCGGCCAGGAGCAGCGCGAGGCTGCCAGCGCCGAGCGCGTGGCGTCGGGAAATCACGGGCAAGTCCCTTTTTACATACCGGGTGATGAAGCCGGGGCGAATCGCCCGGCACCGGCGCGGCCTGCCGCGTCTAGCCCTGCGAAAGCCCCCCGTCCAGAAGCGGGAAGGCTGTTACGCAGGCGGCCGGATTCGCAGGGTCAGCCGGACACGTCTGGTGCAAAGCCATCCGGCTCCAGCACCACCACCGGCTCTCCGTTTCCGAGAACGCCGACACCGCCGATGCCGGGCAGCGCCGCCAGCGCCGGGTGCAGCGGGCGCAGCAGCAGGTCGGTCCGCCGCTGCACGCGGTCCACCGCCAGTCCGAAGGATCGGCCGCCCGACTTCACGATGACGATGGTACCGGCCATGGCGCGTTCCGGCCCGATCGGTCCCTCGGTGCCGATCAGAGCGGCCAGCCCCAGCACCTCGCAGCCCGCCGCAGCCCCGGCCTCCAGCACCGCCTCCACCCGCGCCGCCGGCAGCGCGTAGGAGTGGCCGGCAGCCTCCACGAGAAGCACCGGCTGCACCGCGGCGGTCAGCGGCAGCAGCAGGGTGAAGCTGGTGCCCTGCCCCGGCTGGCTGGCAATCTCCACGGTGCCGCCGGCCCGGCGGATCGCATCCTGCACCACATCCAGGCCGACCCCGCGGCCGGAGGTCTCGGTCACCGTCTCGGCGGTGGAGAAGCCCGGCCGGAACAGCAGCGCGAAGACCTCCGCCTCTGTCATCTGCGCCGCCTGCTCCGGGCTGACGACACCGCGCGCCACGGCGCGGTCGAGCACCCGGGCACGATCGATCCCCCGCCCGTCCTCGGAGACGCGCACCCGGACCTGCCCGGTGCGCCGCGCGGCGGAAACCCGCAGCGTGCCGCGGCGCGGCTTGCCGGCCGCCTCGCGCGCCTCGGCTGGCTCGATGCCGTGGTCCACCGCGTTGCGCGTCAGGTGCAGCAGCGGGTCGGCAAGCAATTCGACCAGGCTGCGGTCGATGGTGACGTCCTCGCCTTCCAGCAGCAATTCCACCTCCCGCCCCGCCGCCTGTGCCACCGCCCGCACCACCCGCGGCAGCCGGGCGAACAGCGTGCCGATGGGAACCACGCGCAGTTCCATCACGGCATCGTCCAGCCGCCGCATGCCGACCGCGAGACGGTTCTCCGTCCGCACCAGCATTTCCTGCAACTGCCGCAGCCGGCCGAGCGCCACACCCAGCTCCCGCGCCGGCCCGCCCGGCAGCCGGCGTTCGAGCGCGCCGAGCGCCGCCAGCGCCTCCGTCGCGCCGCCATCATCCAAGGTTTCGGCAAGGGCGAGCGCCGCTGCGCGCACCTCTGTCTCCAGCGCGATGATCTGGTCGATTGTCTCCTGCCGCACGCGCATCGTCACCGGCGCAGCAGGTGCCACCACCTCCGGTGCAGGACCTGTCGCCGCGGCGGCGAGGTCCAGCACCGCCAGCCCTGCCGGGTCGGCCGCCGCCAGGGCGCGCGACAGCGCCTCGAACTCCGGAGGACCGGCCAGCAACATGTCGAGATGCGGCGGATGGGCGTCCAGCACCGTCCGGCTGGTCAGAACCTCGGCCTCGGCGGCCAGCACCGCGGCGATGGCCGTCTCAAGCTCCGCCGGCAGGCCGAGGGCAAGGCGCAGGCGGACCAGCGGGCGGCCCCCTTCCACCGCGGCGAGCACCCGGCGACGGCCCTCCGCGCCCAGCAGCGTCGCGAAGCTGGGGGGGATGCGCGGATCCGTCGCCTCCGTCGTCGGCAGTGCCTCCCCCACCGCGCGCAATGCCGGCAGCCCGCCTTCGGAGGCATTGCGCAGCCGTTCGACCAGCGCCGGCCCCTGCGCCGCCAGGATGGCCGCCGCATCCGGGTCCGTGCCGCGATCGGCCAGGTCCTGCACGGCGAGCAGAAGCTGCTCCAGCCCGCCCAGCCCGAAGCCGGCCGCGATTTCCGCCGCGATGGCCGCGCCGGCCATCGCGGCGGTAGCATCGCCGCCCGCCAGCGCCGCATCCAGTTGCAGGGCAAGCCCCGCGAGCAGCGGCCCGAGCGCCGCCGATTCGCCGCCCGCAGGCCCCACCAGGGCGGCCACCCCGGCAGGCTCGCCTACTTCCGCCTCCAGCAGCCCGAGTAGCCGCCGCAGCGCGCCCAGCGCCGCGAGGCCGCCGCCGCCGGCGAGCCGTTCCACTGCCGCCGCCAGCCGGTACAGGCCGAGCATCCGCGCGGCCTCGGCCAATTCGCCTGCCTCGCGCAGCGCCTCCGCCCGGCGTTCCAAGGCGAGACCGGCGAGCAACGGCGCCGCCTCGGCAAAGCGGGACGCCAGCGCCCCGCGCAGCGCCGTGCCCGCCTCCATCCTCGGGGCCACCGGCTGCGGCGGTGCCACCGCAGCGGCCGGCCCGGCTTCGGCCAGGGCGCCAAGCCGCGCCAATAGCTCGCCCGGGGCCGGCACGTCCCGATGCGTCTCCAGCACCTGCGCCCGCTGCCGCCGGAGCGAATCCACCGCCGCCAGCAGCGCCTCCGCCACGGCACCGGAAACCACAAGCCGCCCGTTGCGTGACAGGCCGAGCAGGTCCTCGCAGCGATGCGCCACGTTCTTCAGCCCCGGCGCGCCGAGCGCGTCCGACATGCCCTTCAGCGAATGGAAGGCGCGGAACAGCCGGTCCACCTCGTCCCTACCTGTGCCGCCGGCGGACAGGATGCGGTCGATGGTGTCGAGGTGATCCTCGGACTCGCCGGCGAATTCCTGCCAGAGCGCCTCGTCCTCGATCATCGCGCGGCCTCCACCGGCAGGCCGGCGGCCCGCCGTGCCGTCCGAAGCAGTGCCACCCCCTGGCGTTCGCGCAGATCCGGGCTGAGCGCGCCGGATGGCTTGCCGACGATGCCCGCGACGCCAAGCCGCCGCGCCTCCACCGCCGTGGCCGAACCGGGCCGCGCGGCGGAGGAGACGATGACGACCGCCCCGCCGCCCTCCAGCGCCCAGCGCCGAAGCACGCCCATGCCGTCCAGCTCCGGCATCTCGATGTCGAGCATTGTCAGGTCCGGCGCCAGATCGCGCAGGGCTTCCAGCGCCCGCAGGCCGTCCGGGGCCTCGCCGACAATCTCGAAGTCCTCGTCGAGCGCCAGGGTCTCCCGCACCAGGCGTCGCATCATGGCGCTGTCATCCACCACCAGCACGCGCTTGCGCGGCCGGCCGACGGGTTCCGGCATGTCCCCACCCGCCGCGACGATGCGGGCCGCCTGTGCCGCAAGTTCGGTGGAAAGGCTGTGCAGGCCGTCTGCGTCGAAGGGCTCCAGAAGCCCGGGCGCGCGGTCGAGCAGCCGCAGCAGCGAAGCGAGGCCCACCGCCCCCGCCATCGCGCGCAAGCCATCCACCGCCCGCCCCGCCGCTGCCGCGTCCGCAGCGCCGGCAAGCCTGTCGCAGCCGGCTGCGAATTCGGGCGCCAGCGCCGCCAGCATTTCCGCATCGAGCAGCGCGGCCGGTGCCTCCGGCGCGGCGGCCTGCGAAGGTGACTCCGGCGCCAGCGCCACATCGCCGCCGGCCTCGCCCACCACCCGTGCCTGCCGCGCCAGCGCCTCCGCCGCCTGGTGCAGCGCCGGCCAGTCCAGCGCCTCCAGCGCCTGTGACGCCCGGTCCACCAGCGTGGCGAGCGACGCCGCGCCGAGTGCCGCGGCCATCGCCCGCATCTGGTCGAGCGCCCGCGACGCCGCCAGGGCATCGCGCACCATGGCCAGGCGCACCGCCTCCGCCTCGAACTCCGGCACGAAGGCGTCGAGCAGATCGCGGTCGAGCGTGCTCATTCCACCAGCCCCGCCACACGCCGGCCGAGCCCGGCCGGGTCCGCCGTCTCGATCGCCAGCCCGGCGGCGATCACCGCGCCCGGCATCCCGGCAACGACACAGCTGGCGGGCGTCTGGGCCAGCACCGGCATCCCCCTGTCCTGCATCGCCCGCGCCCCGACCACGCCGTCGCGCCCCATCCCGGTCAGCACCACGCCCAGCGCCCGTCGCGCCACCAGTGCCGCCGACTGGAACAACAGGTCCACCGAAGGATGCACCGCGGCAGCCCCGCCCGCGAGCCGCAACACCAGCCCGGCCTCCGGCCCGCCGGCGCCGCGCGCGAGATGCCCATCCGTGCCACCGGAGATCAGCGTCACCTCTCCTGACATCAGCCGCTGCCCGGTGCGCCCCACGCCCACCGGCACGCCGGACAGCCGCGCCAAATGCTGCGCCAGGTCCGGCCCGAGATCGGCCGGCATGTGCTGCGCCACCACGCAGGGCACCGGCAGTCGCCCGGCCGCGGCCAGGAAAGCGGCCAGCGCATCCGGCCCGCCGGTGGAGGCGCCCACCACCACTACGTCGCAGCCACCTGCCGCCCGCACCACCCGCACCGGCGCGGCGCCGCGCGCCGCCGGCCGCACCGCGGCGCGCTGCCCTGCCCAGTGGCGCAGCCGGCCGCGCAGCTCCCGGTCCAGCCGCGACAGGTCAACCCCGCCGAGGTCACCATCCTTGCACAGGTAGTCCACCGCCCCGCGGTCCAGCGCCGCCAGCGCGGTGGCGGAGCCGTCGCTTGTATGGTGGCTTACCATCAGCACCGCCGGCGGGTCCGGCAGCGCCATGATCCTCCGGGTCGCCTCCAGCCCGTCGAGCTTCGGCATCTCGACATCCATGGCGATGACGTCGGGGCGCAGACGCGCGGCCTGCTCGATCGCCGCCTCGCCATCGGCCGCCTCGCCGACCACGCGCAGGTCGCCTTCCGCCTCGATGATGCGGCGCAGCGCCATGCGCATGAAGCCGCTGTCGTCGACCACCAGCACGCGGATCATGCCCGCCACCCCGCCAAAACCGCGGCGCGGCAGACCGGCAGCGGCATCTCGCCGAAGGTCGCCACGGCGGAGACCAGCCCCTCGCCGGCCACCGCCGCGATCAGCCGCTCCGGGATGCGGCGCAGGCCGGTGACCTGTTCCACCGCAAGCGCCATCGGGCGGGCGCCGGCCAGGCGGAGCAACGGCGCCTCCGTACCGGGATGGCGCAGCACGGGGGAAAGGCCCATGCGCAGCCCGGCATCCAGAACGGGCAGCACGTCGCCACGATGCGCAGCGACACCTCGGAAGGCCGCACCCAGCCCGGCCATGCCGGGCGAGGCGGTCGGCGAGACCGGAGGGATCACCGCAAGCACCTCCTCAACCGGCAGGGCGAAGGCCTGGCCGCCCGCGGCACATAGCAGCAGGTTCCGCACCGGCTCTGGCACCGGCGGCGCCACCGCCTCGGCCAGCGGTGCCTGCACCAACGCCTCGGCCGCGGCGTCCAGCCGGACGATCAGCGTCGCCTCCCGCGCCTGCGCCGGCCCGACCCGGGCGCAGGGCACGCCAAGCCGCCTGCCGCCATGACGGAACAGCACCAGCAGCGCGGCCTCCTCCGCGGGCCCTTCCGCCGCAAGCAGCCAGGCGGGGTCGAGCACCAGCACCGGCGCGCCCGCCGCCACGGCATAGCCGAGCGCCGCGGGCCCCGCCCCGGGGGCTGCGCGCAGCGGCGGCAGCGCCACCACGCGCTCCAGCACCGTGAAGGGCAGCACCATGCGCAGCGGGCCGAGTTCCGCGGCGATGGCGACCTGCCGCGCGCTGCCGCGGCGCATCGGCACCGCCCAGCCGCCAGCTTCCGCCGGCAACGGCGCCGGCGTGCGCCGGCCGCCGAGCCGCGGCACCACCAGCAGCGGCGCGCCCTCGGCCGGCAGCTCCGCGAAGGCCTCACCGGCGACCACGACGCGGCCATTCGGCCCGTCCAGCATCACCCAGGCCGGCCCACCCGGCAGGCCGGGCGCCGCCGCCATCACCGGCACCACCTGGCCGCTGACCACGGCAATGCCGAGCAGGGCCACCCCCGCAAGCGGCGCCGGCCGCAGCGGCGCGGACTCCACCGGCACCGCGTCGGCCGGCAGAGCGAAGACCAGCCCACCCGCGCGTAGCGCCTCAGCCATCGGCCATGTCCCGCCGCCAGATGCCGACCAGGTCGCGCGACCAGGGCACCAGCCCAAGCCCCTTCGGCGGCCGGTCCGTCGGGCCCAGCAGCAGCGCACCACCCGGCCGCAGCGCTGCGGCCAACCGCCGCAGCACCGCCACCCGACCCTCCTCCGTCATGTAGATCAGCACGTTGCGGCACAGGATGGCATCGGCCGCGCGGTCCGGCAGCGCCGCATCCAGCAGGTTGGCGCGGCGGAAGGCGACGGCGGCGCGCAAGGCCGGAGCGGGGGAGAACCAGTCGCCCGCCACCTCCAGCAGAGCGCGATCCTCCGCCGTCACTTCGCGCAGCGCATCGGGCGGGCCGAGCCGGTAGCGCGCCGCCATCGCCGCCTGCAGGGCCGGGCGGCACAGATCCAGGCCCTCGACCTGCCAGGGAACGCCGGCGCCGGTGCCGAGGATCGCCAAGGTCCAGGCCTCCTCCCCCGTCGCGCAGCCGGCCGAGACGAGGGCAAGCGCGCCGCGCCGCGCCAGCAGCGGCAGCACCTGCGTCCGGAACGCCGCCAATTGCGGCGCCGCGCGGAACATCCGGGTTTCCTGCACCGTGACCGCATCGAGCAGCGCCGCCCACTCCGGCTGGTCGATATTGGCCTGGTCCAGCGGCAGGCGCGCCAGCAGCGGCGCGGCGCGCTTCAGGCGATTGCGCAGCACGTCCGATTCGGCGAAGCCCGCCAGCCGGGCAAGGCGCGCCTGCAACGGACCCAACCCAGGATCATCGAGGGTGGGGCTGCCGCTCAGCCGGACAGGTCCAGCACGGCCGTCATGCGATTGCGCCCGTCCTGCCGGCTGTAGTCCAGCGCGCGCGTCATCTGCCGCACGAAGTGCACGCCCAGGCCGCCGACATCGCGATCCTCCAGCGCCGCCCCGGTATCCGGCGCCGCCTGCGCCAGGGGGTCGAAGGCGCGGCCATCATCCTCGATGGTGGCCACCAGCGTGTCGTCCTGGTGATGGACCGCGACGGCGACGAAGGTGGCGGCGCCCGGGCCGGTGCTGCCATGCATGGCGACGTTGGCCGCCAGTTCCTCCAGCACCACCGTCAGCCGATGCGCCACCTTCGGCGCGAGCGCCGACTGTTCCGAAAAGCCCTCCAGCGCATCAAGCAGGCGCGCCACCGCCTCGGGGTTCGGCGGGATGGTCATCGCGAAGGATGGGGCGGAGGCAGGCGGCACCCGTGTGCCCTCTCATGGCGGATTGACCGGAGGTTAGCCGTGCCGATGCCACTTGTCGCGCCCCCTGCGTCGCCCGCCTCTACCCAGGGTCACGCGGCCATGTTCCAGTATCGATCGGTCGACGTGCCCAGTATAACTGACGCCGGCATTGTAACCAGGGCGACTACGCGCGTCGAAAGATACAGTCTGAAGGAAGTTCGTTCCATTCGCCCGATTCCGTCCTGGTTCTTCGGCTACCTCGCCGCTCTCACCGCCCCGCGCGAAGACCGCCGTACCGCCCGCCCGCCACAGCTTGACTTCGGACTCGACGAGGCACCGGGGGCAGCGCAGACGGCGGCATTGGCGGGCCAGCAACTGGCGATCCAGGCGATCTACCTGATCCTGCCCGGCTTCGTCGCCGCGCAGTACGGCCTGCTGGCGATGGACGTGCTGAATTTCGTCTGCCTGTCCGTTGCCGCGGTCGGCATCGCCGGTCTTCTGCAGGCGCTGCCGCGCGGGGCAATCGGTTCCGGCTACCCCGTCGCCTCGATTCCTGCCCCGATCTTCGTCGCCGTCTATCTCTCGGCCGTGTCCGAGGCGGATCCCGGTACCGTCGCGGCTGCGACTGTGCTGACCGGCCTGATCGGCCTGATCCTCGGCGCCACGCTGCGCCGCATCCAGAAGCTGGTACCGACCGAGGTGGCCGGCGTGGTCGTGCTGCTGATCGGCGTCAGCCTGCTGCCGCGCGCCTTCGCGGCCGCCAGCACGGCAGCGGCGGACTCACTTCACCCGGCGATCACCTTCGGCACCCTGGCCGCCATGGTCGCGCTGGCCCTGAAGGGCGGGCGATTGGCGCGCTTTGCCGTGCTGGTCGGCGCCGCGCTCGGCACCACCGCGGCGCTGGCGTTCGGGCTCGGCGCGTCCGACGTCGATGTGCTGGCCAGCGCGCCGTGGTTCGCGCTGCCACGGCCCACCCCGCCGAGCCTCGGCGCCTTCGATGCGGCGCTGCTGCCGGCCTTCCTGGTGGCGCTGCTCGCCTCCTTCGCCTCCTGGACCGGCGACCTGCTGGCCTTCCAGCGCGCCGCGGATGGCAATTGGCGGCGCCCGGACCCCGCCCCGCTGCGCCGTGGCCTGGTGGCACAGAGCCTGGCGATGCTCGTCGCCGGCTTGGCCGGGGCGATGCCGACCGGCACATCCTCCGCCTGCGTCGGGCTCGCCATCGGCACCCGGGTGCTGTCGCGGCGCGTCGCCATCTTCGCATCGGTGGCGCTGCTGGCGCTGGCCTGCTGCCCGAAGCTGCTGGCGCTGCTGCTGGCGCTGCCGGACCCGATCGAGGCGGCGATGCTGCTGTATGTCTGCTGCTTCATGCTGGCCAGCGGCTGCCAGTTGACGGGCGCGCGGATGCTGGACACGCGGCGCACCTTCACCGTCGGGCTCGGTCTCGCGCTGGGTCTCGGCACGCTGCTGGATGCGCCGGTCATCGCGCAGGTGCTGCCGCCGATGCTGCGATCGCCCATCACCGCCGGCGCGCTGGGCGCCATCCTGCTGAACCTGCTGACGGCACCGCTGGTGGCCCAGCGCGCCGCCTTCACCATCCAGCCGGGCGCCGGGATGAACCAGGCGCTGCTGGACCAGGTGGAGGCGCTGGGCGGCGCCTGGGGGGCGCGGCGGGAGACGATGACCCATATCGGCCACGCATTGCTGGAACTGGAGGAACTGCTCGCGGCACGAGGTGGCGCCGCGGAAATCGCGGTGCAGATGCACTACGCGACCGACCGTATCCTGGTGACAGCGACGTGGCAGGGCGAGCCGCTGCCGAGGCCTGCCGCGCGGCCGGACGTCACCGACCTCGAAGGCTCCGACACTGCACGGGAGGCCTTCGCGCTCTGGCTCGCCACCCGCAACGCCGAACGGCTGGACCAGCGCGCGATCCCCGGCGGCGCCGAGCTGCGGCTCACCTTCGCGGACTGATACCAAATCCCGGTGATCGTGATCGATCACGGCCTTGTAGGTCTCGCTCATCGGCGCCGGCATCCGCCCGCTTGGCTATGCGCCACCTGGCGGGGCGGCCATTCGGCCGCTCGCCCGCCTTCGGCGAGCGCAGGTTCCGATCAATGGGATCTGGTATGAGCTGGCCTCAATCCACCCGGATATTTGCCTCCCGCACGATCTGCGCCCAGCGCGGCAATTCGGAGGCGACCAGCGCGGTGTAGTCGGCGGCGCTCATCTGGTTCGGCCTCGTGCCAAGATCGGCCAGGCGCTCCGCCATCGCCGGGGTGTTCAGCCCGCGCACCAGGGCCGCATTGATCCGGGCTGCCACGGCAGGGTCCATGCCGGCAGGCCCGGACAGGCCGAACCAGTTGTTGGCGACCAGGCCCGGGAACTGCAACTCCGCGAAGGTCGGCACGCTGGGCCAGCGGATCGCGCGTTCGGCGCTGGTGATGGCCAGCAGGCGCAGCTTGTCATTGCGGCCGATGTCGGCAACGGCGGCCATGACGCCATCCGTCTGCCCGGCCAGCACGTCCAGCACCGCGGGCGCCGCGCCGCGATACGGCACATGCAGCAATTCCACCCCGGCCATGCGGGACAGCATCTCGGTCTTGGCGTGGCCCGTGGTGCCGTTGCCGGAGGAGCCGACCTTCACCGCCCCCGCCGAGACCCGCGCCGCCGCCAGGAACTGCGCCAGCGTCTCGTACTTGCCGTCCCGCGCCACCCCCAGCGCCGTCGGCACCGCGGCGATCAGCCCGATATGCGTGAAATCGCGCAGCGGATCGTAGGGCATGGTGCGGTTGACCGCCGCGCCGACACCATGCGAGGCGATGTTGGACACCACGAGGTGCAGCCCGTCCGGCGGCGATTTCGCGACGTTGTCGGAGCCGATCATGCCGCCGGCACCGGCGCGGTTGTCCACCACGACAGGCTGCCCCAGCCCCGCTTCCAACTCCCGCGCCGCCAGCCGGCCCAACAGGTCCACCGTGCCGCCGGGCGGAAACGGCACGACCAGCCTGATCGGCCGGGCCGAACCGCCAGTCTGGGCGAAGGCGGGGCGCACCAGCGCAGGTGCCGCGAGCGTGGCGGCGAGCAGAAGACGGCGGCGCATCTCAGGACACTCCTTGTCGGGTTACAGGCCAGGACCAGGCCGGCTTCGCGCGTCCGGCCAGCAGCCGGATCGCGGATCGGGTCGCGGCCACGGCTCCCGCGACCGCCGCTGTTCCTTCGATGACGCAGCCATGGCAGGGGCAGATGCGGTCCACCGCGCGCGCGGCAAAGATCGCGTCGAGGTCGGCCAGGATCGGCGCGGGGTCGATGCCGACCAGCCAATCGAACTTGGCCGACAGCATCCCGGCGATCGCGCCGATCTCAAAGGGCTTCTCGCCGGGGTCGCGCACCAGGGGCTGCCCGGGATCGTCCCGGGTCAGGAAGCCGAAGCTCTCCGAGGTGAACAGGCTGCGCGTGGTGTGCTCGTAGAACCAGTTTGTCGCCAGCAGGCGCAACTGCACGCGCAACGGCTCCAGCCGCAGGCGCCCGACCTCCAGCACCTGCCCGACCTCGATCCGCACGGCGCGCACCGGGGCCATCGCCTCGATCCGCGCATGCGCCTCCGTCGCCTCGACCCAATCCATCAGCTCCAGCGGGTTGAGCACGCCGACATAGGGCACCTCCGTGATGCCCAGCGCCTGCGTCATGGCGTGCAGGTTCGCCATGCAGTCCTGTTCGCGCCGCGTGTTCACCATGCGTCGCCGGGTCGTGTCGCCGAGTGTCGCTTCCAGGGCCGGCCGCAACACCGGCCAATGCACCGGCAACCCGGTATCAACCGCCATCCACTCGGTGCCATCCGTCAGCGCATAAGCCGTGACCGGCAGCCAGCCGCGCAGGTCGGGCGGCAGCCAGCTGACAGGCTGCGCGCCGCCCCGGAGCCAGCCCGACGCGCCATGCAGCGTGCCGGGAATGATCGCATGCAGGCTCACGCCGCGCGCGCCATGCCGGCCTTGAACAGCGGCAGCATGTCCCGCCAGTTGTCCACGACGGCGCCATGCGCGCTGGCCAGCATCGCGGGGTCCAGCCGTGCCAGCAGGGCGTCCATTGCGGCATTGCCCTCGGCATTGTCGGTGAAGCGCGGCCAGTGCAGAGCCTTGCTGTTGAAATCCTGCATCAGTGCCACCTCGGGCGCCGCGACCTCGCTGCTGAAATGGTCGCTCTGCCCCGGCGTGTGCGGATGGAAACAGGCGCAGGCGTCGGACAGGAACAGGATCCGCGTCACCGGGTCGAACCCCCACAGCGTATCCGGCAGGTCGCGCCACACCGGCGGCACGAACAGGAAGTGGCGGTCGCCGAGGTCCAGCGTCTCGCCGCCTTCGACATGCCGCATCCGGTCGGTCAGGTGCGGCAGGTACAGCGGCCAGTCGCGCAGATCACCCACCGCCACAGCCTCCGGCCAGCGGGACAGCCAGCGCTCCAGCAGCCCGGAATGGGGCAACTCCGCATGGGTCGGGAAGATGTAGTCGAGCGGCCGACCGGCCAGCGCCGCGACCACATCACGCTCCACCTGTTCGGCATGCGCCGGGTGGCCGGTGTCGATCAGGATGCTGCGCTGCGACCCCATCAGCAGGAAGCAGGAATAGTGCGCCAGCATGCCGCTGACGCTGGCCGCCATGCAGCCACCGGTCCACAGGCAGCCCGGCGCGATCAGCCGCGGCAGCGTCCCCGTTGCCTTATCCATACAGCACCCTCCACACCCGCTCCGGCGTCAGCGGCATGTCGATATGCGCAACGCCCAGCGCATCGCAAGCCGCCGAGACGATGGCCGGCGGCGCACCGCAGGCTCCACCCTCCCCCGCGCCCTTCACACCGAGTTCGTTGATCGGCGTGGGGACGATGTTGAAGCCGATGGCGAGGTCCGGCAGATCCGCCGCGCGCGGCATCGCGTAGTCCTGGAAGGTTGCTGTCAGGAACTGGCCGGAGTCGCGGTCGTACAGCGCATGTTCCAGCACCGCCTGGCCGAGGCCCTGGGCGATGCCGCCATGCGACTGGCCGTGCACCAGCATTGGGTTGATGACGTTGCCGACATCGTCCACCGCGGCGTAGCGGTCCACCGTCAGCAACCCGGTCTCCGGATCGATCTCGACTTCGGCGACGTGGCAGCCATTGGGGAAGTTGCATTCGGTGCTGCGCTTGTAGAGCACGCGCTCATCGAGGCCAGCTTCCTCGCCGGCGGGCAGCTTCGCAGGATCGGAGGCCGCCGCCGCCACCTGCTGCCAGGTCACGCCGAGATCGGTGCCGGCAACGGAGAACCGGCCGGCGTGGAACTCGATATCCGCGACGCCGGCTTCCAGCAGATGCGCAGCGACGCGCTTCGCCTTGGCCAGTACCGCTTCCGAGGCGCGGGAGCTGGCGACGCCGCCCATCTGGGACGACCTGGACCCGCCCGTGCCGAAGCCCTGCTCAACCGTATCGGTGTCGCCCTGCACCAGCTCGATATCCTCGAACGGGATTCCGAGGCGGGCATGGACGATCTGCGCGAAGGCGGTCTCATGCCCCTGGCCGTGGCTGAAGGTGCCGACATGCAGGCGGGCCTTGCCATCTGGGGCGATGTTCAGCCGCGCCCATTCCTGCGGTTGGCCGCCGGAGGCCTCGATGAAATAGCCGATGCCGCGCCCCCGCTTGCGCCCGCGCGCCTCGGAAGCCGCGCGACGTGCGTCGAAGCCGTTCCAATCCGCCAGGTCCAGCGCCATTGCCTGTGTGCCGGCGAAGTCGCCACTGTCGAGTTCGTTGCCGACGCAGTTCACATACGGCATCTGGTCGGGCCGGATGTAGTTGCGCCTGCGGATCTCGTCCTTGCCGATGCCGAACAGACCGGCGCCGACATCCAGCAGGCGTTCGACGGTGTAGGCGATTTCCGGGCGACCTGCGCCGCGATAGGCATCGGTCGAATGGGTGTTGGTGAAGACGCACTGCACCTGCAGGTTCACCGCCTGCAGGTCATAGACGGTGCCGGCGATCCGCGCGCCGGCCACGGTCGGGATGCGCGGGCCGAAGTCGAACAGGTACGCGCCCATCGCCGCCATGGTCTTCGTCCGCATGCCGAGCGCCTTGCCCTGCGCGTCAAAGGCCATCTCGGCTTGCGTCACATGATCGCGGCCATGCGGGTCGGACAGGAATGTCTCCGTCCGGTCCGCCCGCCACTTCACCGGCCGCCCCAGCTTCTTGGCCGCCCACAGCACCATGGCGGATTCCGGGAAGTTCTTGCCGCGCAGGCCGAAGCCGCCGCCGACGTCGGGAGAGACGACGCGCAGCTTGTCCATCGGCACCTTGAAGATGAACTTCGCCAGTGATTCCCGCACGCGGATCACGCCCTGGCTCGGGCTGTGCAGCTCGTAGCGATCGCGCTCCGCGTTCCAGGCGCCGACGGCGACGCGCGGTTCCATCGGGTTGCCGACGAGGCGGTTCTGCACCAGCTCGACCTTGGCGATCCTGTCGGCCTTGGCGAAGGCGGCATCCGTCTCGGTCTCGCGCCCGTTGGACCAGGTGACGCAGAGATTGCTGCCGCGCTCCGGCCAGATCACCGGCGCATCCGCGTCCAGCGCGCGTGCGGTTTCGGTCACCGCTGGCAGCATCTCGTAATCCACGGCGACGAGTTCCGCCGCATCCATCGCCTGGGTCCGCGTCTCCGCGATGATGGCGACGACAGGATCACCGACGAAGCGCACGGCCTCCGTCTGCAGTATGCTGCGCGGCGGGGCGAACAGCGGCGCCGTTCCCGCCATCGGTGGCACCTCCACCATCACCGGGAACAGCCCGAGGCCATCCGCCGCCGCATCATGCCCGGTCAGCACCAGCAGCACGCCGGGCGCGGCGCGGGCGGCCTCGACATCGATCGACAGGATGCGGGCATGCGCGTGCGGGGAGCGCAGGATGGCGAGATGCGTCTGGCCGGGCAGGTCGATGTCGTCGGTGTAGGTGCCGCCGCCCGTCAGCAGGCGCACATCCTCCTTGCGCCGCACGGGCTGGCCGATGCCGAACTGGTCCATCTTGTCGTTCCCTACCCGTTCATCAGAGCCGCAGCCGCCTCGCCCGCAATGCGGCCGAGCGTCACCGCGCTGAGCAACCCATTCCCCGAGAGATAGCCCGAAGCCTCCGGCCCCGATACGCCGCAGGCCGCGCCACCCGCCGCGAAGAGATTCGGGACGATGCCGCCCGCCGCAAGCCGGACCCGTGCATGGTCGTCCACCGCAAGCCCGCCCTGGCTGTGGAACAGCGCGCCGGTGACGCGCACCGCGCGGTAGGGCGGCGCCAGTTGCGCAACACCGGCCCAAACGCGCCCGAAGCCGTCGGTGGCGCCGGCCGCCTTCAGCGCATCCACCTGCGCGACCGTGTCGGCAAGCGGCAGCTTCGTGAGCCGGGCGAGATCTTCGACGCTGTCAGCCGTCAGCACCGCGCCCTGCGCCTCCGCCTCACGGTAGTCCGCGAATTGCCGCGCCACGCCGGCGATGCGTTCATCGAAGATGTCCCAGGCTATGCCGCCGGGCTGGCGCAACACCGCGACGCCGGCCTCCGAATAGCCGCTGGCCTCGTTCCAGAAGCGCGCACCCTGCGCGTTCACCTGGAAGCCGCCCTCCATGATGACGGCCCAGGACACCAGGATGCCCTGCGGGTGCGCGACGGAGCCATGGCCCTGGTGCCCTGTCATGTCGCGCAGCTCCAGCCCCAGCGCCTCCGCCCAGCCCACCGCCTCGCCCTCGTTGCCCGCATGGCCGAAATACACGGCATCGGCGAGGTCCGGGATGTAGCGCCGCACGAGCGCCTTGTTGCCGGCATAGCCGCAGCAGGCCAGCACCACCGCCCCGGCGCCGATGCGCTCCGCGCTGCCATCCGGCCGCCGCACCACCAGGCCGCGCAGCGCGCCGTGCTGGTCCAGCACCAGCGTCGTGGCGCGGGCTTCGGTCAGCAGCGGGATCTCGGCGGCCTCGGCCGCGGCACGCAGGCGGTCGACCAGCTCCGCGCCGCTGCGGCTCGGCAGGCCGTGCATGCGGCGGCGGCTGTGGCCGGGGTAGTCGAAATCATGCACGACGCTGAAATCCAGACCATGCGCGCCTGCCAGCCATTCCAGCGTCGGCCCGGCGGCTGCCGCCACCAGCCGTACCAGCCCGGCGTCAGCCTGCCCGTGCGCCTTGCGCTGGATATCCGCGGCGAAGGCCTCGGCATCATCCGCGATGCCATACGCCGCCTGGAACCGGGTGCCCGCCGCCGGGATCAACCCGGCCGAAAGCGAGGTGCTGCCGCGCGGCACCGCATCCCGCTCGATCACCAGCGGCTCCACCCCCGCGCCACGACAGGCCACCGCCGCGACCAGTCCGGCGGCGCCGGCGCCGATGATGGCGACCGGCACCTCGGCGTCGAAGCGCGGATCGACTTCGCGGCTGACGCTCATCCCAGGCGCGCCAGTTCGTCCGCCACCGTGCTGATCCGCGCCACCGGCGCCAGCGCCGCGATCGCGGTCTCATGCACCTCGATGGAGAAGGCCGCGCAGGCGTCGCGCAGCACGGTCACCTCGAACTCCCGCACATGCGCGCCGCGCACCGTGGACGCCACGCCGCCATTGGTCACGATGCCCGCGACGAGCAGCTTGCGGATGCCCGCCTTGCGGAGGATCCATTCCAGCCGGGTCTGGTAGAACGCGTCATAGCCCACCTTCTCCACGGGCAGGTCCGAGGGCGCCAGCTCATCGACCACCGCATGGCCCCAGCCGCCCTGAACGAAGTCGCCCTTCTTCAGGAAAGGCCGCAGGTGGCGCAGATGCGGGTCGATGAACGGTTCGCCACCCTTGCCGGTGAACAGGGTGAAATGCGTCGACGCGATCCAGCCGCCTCTCGCCCGCACCGCGTCAGCCAGCGGCTTGAGCCGCGCCGGGATTGCCGCGATTGCCGCCGCCCCCTGCCCGGCGCGACCATAGGCGCCGTCCGGATGGAGGAAATCGTTCTGCAGGTCGCACAGCAGCAGCGCGGTATCCGACAGCATCGCCCTACTCCCGCTCGATGATCAGGTTGCCGAACTCGTCGACCCGCGCCACCAGGTCCGGGTCCACCACGACCGTCGCGTCCGGCTGTTCCAGAATGGCGGGCCCATGCACCCGCGCGCCCACCGGCAGGTCCAGCCGCGACCAGACATTGGCGGCGTGCCAGCCGCCATCGAACCAGACCTGCCGGGCCCCGCGCGCGGCCCCCTCCACCGTCGCATCCGCCGGCGGTGCCAGCGCGCGCAGGTCGAAATCCGGCCGCACGCCGATGGCCGCGGTGCGCAGCGAGACGATGCGGATCGGCAGGCCGGGCAGCAGCCGGCTGAAGGCGGTGCGGTAGGCCGCTTCGAAGGCCGTGCGGATGATGGCTTCCGAGACGCCGGTGGTGCCGTCCCGCACATGCACGGGCACTGGCACCGCCACGGTGTGCGTCTGGCCGGCGTAGTGCATGTCCAGCTCGAACCGGATCAGTGTCTGCGAGACCGGCAGACCGGCCTGGTCCACCACCGCCTGTGCGGAGGCTGCCTCCGCCACCATGCGCGCGTCCAGCGCGGCAGCGTCGATGCCGTCCAGCGACAGGTTCAGCGTCCGCACCTGGTCGTGCCGAACATCGGCGATGACGCAGCCGAGCGCGGAGGTCACGCCGGGGAAGCGTGGCACCAGCGCCGCCCGCAGGCCGACCTCCTTGATCAGCGCGCCGACATGCAGCGCGCCGCCGCCGCCGAAAGGCAGGGCCACGAATTTCTGCGGGTCGTGGCCACGCTCGATGGACACCAGCCGGATCGCGCCCGCCATCTTCGCATTCGCGACGCGGACGATGGCTTCGGCCGCTTCCATTGCACCGAGGCCAAGTGGCTGTCCGATATGCTCCGCGATCGCCGCCTTCGCCCCCTCCACATCCAGCCGCGCCAGCGCGCCGCCGATGGGACGTTCCGCGTTGATGCGGCCAAGCACCACATTCGCATCCGTCAGCGTCGGACGCGTGTTGCCCTGGCCGTAGCAGACTGGGCCCGGCCGGCTGCCCGCGCTTTCCGGCCCGACCTGCAACAGCCCACCACGATCGACATGCGCGATGGAGCCACCGCCGGCGCCGATCGTGGTGATCTCGATCATCGGGCTGCGGATCACCAGGCCGAAATCGATGGTGGCCTGCGCCGCCAGTTCCATGCGCCCACGGCTGACCAGCGACACGTCGAAGGAGGTGCCGCCGAGGTCGCAGGTGATCGCGTTCTCGAACCCGGCCGCCTTGGCAATGGCCGCCGCCGCGATGACACCCGCCGCCGGCCCGGACAGCGCCGTCCGTACCGGTACGCCGCGTGCGGTCGCAGTCGACATGATGCCGCCATTCGACTGCACGATGTGGAAGCGGCCGGCAAAGCCATCCTCGCCCAGCGCCCGTTCCAGCTTGCCGAGGTAATTGGCGACCACAGGTTGCAGGTAGGCGTTCAACGCCGTGGTGGAGGCACGCTCGAACTCGCGGATTTCCGGAAGGATCTCGGAGGAGACGGAGACATGCGGGTTGGGCCACATCGCCCGCACCGTCATCGCCGCGGCGCTTTCGTTGCGCGGATTGGCGTAGGCGTTGATGAAGACGATGGCGCAGGCTTCCGCGCCGCGCGCCAGCAACTCCCGCGCCGCGCGCTGCACATCGGCCGCCTGCACCTGGGTATGGATGGTGCCATCGGCGAGCACGCGTTCCGGCACCTCGATCCGCATGTCGCGGTCCGTCACCGGCAGAAACTCGCCCCACAGGCCCCAGGTATGGCGCCGGTCACGCCGGCGCATCTCCAGCACGTCGCGAAAGCCGGCCGTGGTGATCACGCCGAGCTTGGCGCCCTTGCGTTCCAGCAGCGCATTGGTGCCGACCGTGGTACCGTGGACGATCGCCTCGAACCCGGCAGGGCCACCCAGCGAGTGCAGCCCGGCCATGAAGCCCACCGCCTCGTCGCCACGGTTGGACGGCACCTTGGCGACGCGGAAGGTGCCGAGCGTGGGGTCGAACAGGAACAGGTCGGTGAAGGTGCCGCCGACATCGACGCCGACAACCGGCCCGACCAGGGAATCGCCGCTCATGCCTCGTATCCATAATCGCGCTTCGCAGCGGCCGCGCTGACGAAGCCGAGCCGTACGTCGCGCGCCACCGCCTCCCGCGGCCGTTGCATCGGGTCACCCCAGCCGCCACCGCCGGGGCTTTCCAGCCGCAGCCGCTGCCCGCGGTTCAGCTTCACGCCGACGATCTTGCTGGCCATCGGCGGCGACTGCCAGCCGCCCACATCCTGCCAGGCGAAGCGGTTCAAGGCACCCTCCCCACCGCCCGCCACGCCGAACGGCGCGAAGCGGCCGCGTTCGCCGAGCAGCGCCACCTCCGTCAGCGCGGGCGACAGCGCCTCGATCTCGTACACGGCACCGACGCCGCCGCGGTGCAGGCCAACGCCGCCACTGTCCGGACGCAGCGCCCATTGCGTGAACATCACGGGATAGGCGGCCTCCAGGATTTCCGCCGGCGGGATCGTTGCGGTCGAAATGGGATTGTTGGCGTGGTGCAGTCCGTCGCTTTCCGGATTGCCGCCGAGTCCACCCCCGAAGAAGGAGAACATGACCCAGCGCGTGCCGTCCGTACGCTGTCCGGATAGCGACAAGGCGTTAATGGTCCCGAACGGAGCCGCCGTCGCCCGCTCCGGCACCGCCTTGCCCAGCGCGCCGAAGATCACGCCGATCAGGCGAAGGATCGTCTCGGTGTACCCCGCCACCGGTCGCGGCGGTCCCACGCCGAGCAGCGAGGTGTCCGGGATGACGAAGTCGATCGGCCGCAGCACGCCGGCATTGGCCGGCACATCCGGGAAGGCGTGCTTCAGGGCCACGTAGCAGGCGGCCACCGTCGTCGCATGGCTGATGTTGATCGGCCCCAGGCAGGCCGGCGAGGATCGCGAGAAGTCCAGCTTCATGCGGCCGTCGCGCAGCGTCATGTCGAGCGCGATGGTCAGCTTCTCATCCACCACGCCGTCATTGTCGAGGTAGTCCTCGAACGCATAGGCGCCCTCGGGCAGTGCCGCGATTTCCGCTGCCATCAGCGCCGCGGCGCGATCGGCAAGCGCGCCGAAGGCCTCCCGAACAACATCCTCGCCGCTTTCGTCCAGCAGTTCGGACAGGCGCCGGTCGCCGAGGTCGAGCGCGTTCAACTGCCCGTTCAGGTCGCCCCAGTTGGATTGCGGCACGCGCGAATTCGCAGCGAGGATATCGACGATGTCCTGCTGCATGACGCCGGCTCGGATGAGCTTCACGGGCGGGAAGCGCACACCCTCCTGGTGGCTTTCCGTGGCGCGCGGGTTGTAGTTGCCGGGCACGTTGCCGCCGATGTCGAGCCAGTGGCCGACGCTCGCCAGCCAGCAGAACAACGCGCCGCCCCGGAACACCGGCCGCACCAGCCGGAAGTCGTTGAGGTGCGTGCCGCCCTCATAGGGATCGTTGAAGATGAAGGTGTCGCCTGGCTCCAGCCCGGCACCCGCCTCCACGCGACGGATCACCGCCTGCACCGCGAAGGACATGGCGCCGACGAAGATCGGCAGACCCTTGGTCCCCTGCACCAGCGTCGCGCCCGTCTCCGCGTGGTATAGGCCGTGGCAGGCGTCGCGCGCTTCCGCGATGATCGGGTTGAAGGCGCTGCGGTACAGCGTCGCGTCCATCTCATCGGCGATCTGTTCCAGCCGTCCCTTGAGGACGGCCAGCGTGACGGCATCCAGCGTCATGATTTCAGCAGTTCCACCAATGCGAAGGCCTCGTCATGCGGCGCCATGCCCATGACCGCATCCTCGATCGCCGCGGCACGGTCCCGGCCATAGACCGGTCCGGCGAGTTCCTGGAACTTTTCCCGGACCTCAATTTCCGTGTAGGGGTCTTCCGTGTCGCCGCGGTTGGTGCTGGCTGCCGCCTCGTGCCGCGTGCCATCCGCCAGCACCAGCGTGACGCGCGCCGGCCGCAGGCCCGGCAACTGCGCCGTCATCGCCGGATCCTCGTCCACCGTCACGCGCGATGCCAGCGCCAGGATGTCCGGATCCTCCCGCGCCGGTCCGCGGAAGGCCGGCACCGTTGCTGCACCATGCGCCAGGTAGGTCGCCATGGCGAAGGGAATGCTGAACTTCGCAGCCAGCATGTTCGGCGCTGCCGGGCTGTCGAGCTGCGCCGCCCAGACATAGGTCTCGACCCGGATGGAGGCGACATCGGCCGGCCGCAGCGGCCCGGTACGCGCGACGATCGCGGACAGCGCATCCAGCGCGCCATGCGTGTAGCGGCAGGCGGCGTGGCGTTTGAAGTAGTTGCGCGCGATCTCCCACCTCGATCCCAGGTCGCGCACCATCTCCGCCGGCTGCCAATCGGTCGCCGAGACCTGGCCGAAGATGGTGGCGACGCCGTCACGCTCGCCGATGAAGCCGGCGCGCACCAGGTCCCACACCGTCAGGCCCAGCATGTTGGAGACGCCGGCATAGGTGTTCCGCACCGTCCCGCCCTCCAGCATCGTGCGGCGGGAGGTCGCGAGTCCGAGCGTGCTCGCCATGTTGATGGCGCCGGCGAACTCCTCCGCGCTCGCGCCGTGCAGCTTGGCGATGCCCACCGCGGCGCCGAGGGTGCCCCAGGTTCCGTGCGGGTGCATGGCGACGTTCAGCTTGCTGGCGATGCCGACGCGCGCCCCCATCTCGTAGCCCAGCGCCAGTGCCACCAGCAGTGCCGCACCATCGCCACGCGGCGCGGCCAGCAGCGCTGGCACCACATGGATGGCGGGGTGGCCGCGGGCGTACTGGTTGCCCTCGTCGAGTTCCAGCATCGTGCCCGCGGTGCCGTTCAGGAAGGCCGCCGTGCCGGGCCGGGCGCCGGAGGCATGGCCAATGACGGCGGCGTCGCCGTTGCCCTCCCGCGCAATCATCCGCCCAGCCAGCGTCTGCGCCTCCGCCTCCTGCGCCCCGGCCGCGATGGCGCCGATGCAATCCAGCAGCACCAGCCGCGCCCGCTGCGCCACCTCCGCCGGCAGGTCGGCGAAGCGCGTGCCGGCGGCGAAGCGCGCCCATTCGCCGAGCCAGCGCGGCGGCGGTGCCGCCAGCAGTGCCGAGGCGGGTTCGACCCCCTGCGTCACGATGCCCATGCTTCCGTTTCCTTCCCTAGAGACCGAGATAGGCGCGCTTCAGCTCCGGGTTCTCCCGCACCTCCGCAGCGCGCCCGGACAGGGCGAAGCCGCCATGTTCCAGCACATAGGCACGATCCGCCAGGTCGAGGGACTGCGCGACATTCTGTTCCACCAGCATGATGGCAAGCCCCTCGCCATGCAGTCGCCGCACCAGGCCGAACATCTCCTCCACCAGCAGCGGTGAGAGGCCGAGCGAGGGCTCGTCCAGGATCAGCAGCTTCGGCTCCGCCATCATGCCGCGCCCGATGGCGAGCATCTGCTGTTCGCCACCCGAGAGCGTTCCGGCCGCCTGCGCCACCCGCTCCCGCAGGCGGGGGAAGACGGAAAAAACCCTCTCCAGGTTCCGCGCCCGGTTCACCTTGGCGCGGCGGTAGGAGCCGAGTTCGAGGTTCTCCCGCACATCCAGGTTGGGGAAGATCTTGCGGCCTTCCGGCACCTGGATGAGCCCGCGCGCCATCACCTGTGCCGGCGACAGGCCGGTGATCCGCTCGCCCTCGAAGCGCACCTCGCCGGACCGCGGCTTCACCAGGCCGCTGATGGCCATGTTCAAGGTGGTCTTGCCGGCGCCGTTCGAGCCGAGCACGGCGACGATCTCGCCACCCGTCACGTCCAGCGAGACGCCTTCCAACACCCGCGTCAGCCCATAGCCCGCAACCAGGTCCCGAACCTCAAGCATGCGCGTTGCCCGAAAGCCGCGCGGCCGCGCCATGCCCGAGATAGGCCTCCACCACCGCCGGGTTCGCCACCACTTGCGCGGGCGTGCCGCCGGCGATGATGCGGCCCTGCGCCAGCACATGCACCGATTCGCACAGGTTCATCACCGCCTGCATGACATGCTCGATCATCAGTACCGTCACACCGCTGTCGCGGATGGCGCGCACCACCGGCACGATGTCACGCACCTCGGAGGGGTTGAGCCCGGCCAGCACCTCGTCCAGCAGCAGCAGCTTCGGCTGCGTCGCCAGCGCCTTGCCGAGCTCCACGCGCTTGCGGCCAGACACGGTCAGCGCCGCGGCGGGCTTGTCGAGTTCGCCACGCAGCCCGACCTGCTCCGCCACCTGTTCCGCCGCCGCGATCGCATCGGCACGCCGGCGGTGCCGCAGGAAGGCGCCCACCGCGATATTTTCCCGCACGCTGAGCCCGGCGAAGGGCTGCACAATCTGGAAGGTGCGCGACAGCCCCTCGGCCGCCAGCAGATGCGGCGCGCGGCCGGTGATGTCGGCACCCCGCCACAGCACCTGGCCGCTGGTCGGCTTCTGGAAGCCAGAGGCAATGGCGAACAGTGTCGTCTTGCCGGCGCCGTTCGGCCCGATAAGTCCGGTGATGCTGCCCTCCGCAACGGCGAAGCTGGCGTCGTTCACCGCCAGCAGGCCGCCGAAGCGCATGGAGACGTTGCGGACCTCCAGGAAGGCACTCATCGCCGCCACCGCACGAAGCGCAGCAGGTGGCGCGGCGGGAACCGCACCACCAGGATCAGGAGCACGCCGAAGATCACCAGGTCGATGCCGGGGATGCGGCCGACCAGGGTGCGGGTGAACTCCGCCAGCGTGTGAAGGATGACCGCGCCGATCACCGGCCCGAACACCGTGCCCGCGCCACCGATGATCGGCGCCAGCAGCGCTTCCACGCTGATCCAGGTGCCGTAGGCAATGGTGCTGTCGAGGTACAGGAAGTACTGCGCATACAGCCCGCCCGCAGCGCCCGTGATGCCGGCGGACAGCGTGATAGCGGAGAGCTTCACGCGCAGAACATCTACGCCGACGGCCCGCGCCGCCTCCTCATTTTCCCGCACCGCCACAAGCTGCGCGCCGAGGCGTGACTTCTCCAGCGCTCGCGTCAGCAGCAGCGCGAGGGTCACCAACGCCAGCACCGCCAGGTAGAACCAGCCACGCGATTCGAATTGGAAATTCGCCGCGCGCTGGTCCAGCGGGATCAGGATGCCCGCCGCGCCGCCGGTGACCGGCATGGCATTGGCCAACACGCGGAACACCTCGGCGAAGGCCAGGGTGACAAGCGCGAAATAGCTGCCGCGCAGGCCGGAGCGGAAGGACAGGGCGCCGATGACCCAGCCCACCAGCGCCGCCACGGCGATGCCGGCGAGGAAGGTCACATACGCATTCACCCCATAGCGCACCTGCAACACCGCGGTCAGGTAGGCGCCCGTGCCGAAGAACGCGGCATGCCCGAAGGAGTACTGCCCGCCGAACCCGCCCAGGATGTTCCATCCCTGCGCCGCCAGCGCCAGGATCAGCGTGAAGATCGCAAAGTTCAGCAGCGTCCCGGCGGTGACGAACACGGGCAGCAGCGCCGCAACGGCGCCGAACAGCAGGATGGGCCAGACATCGCGCGGGCTCACGCCTTCGCCCCGAACAGGCCGGTCGGCTTGAACAGCAGCACCAGGATGAAGATGACGAAGATGCCCAACTGGCCGAGGCTGTCGCCGAGATACAGCCCGGACAGGCTCTCCACCACGCCGATCACCAGCCCGCCCAGCAGCGCCCCCGGCACGCTGCCCATGCCGCCGAGCACCACGATGGTGAAGGCGACCAGCACGAAGGCGTTGCCGACGCGCGGGTTCACGTAGAACGAAGGCAGCAGCAGGCAGGCCGCCACCGCCAGGCAGGCCGTGCCAATACCGAATGTCACCGCGTAGACATGGCCGACATCGATGCCGACCAGCGCCGCCCCGGTGCGTTCCTTCGCCACCGCCCGGATCGCCCGCCCGGTATCCGTCATGCGCAGCAGCACGAACAGCACGCCGGCCACCAGGAACGCCACGCCGAAGCCGACCAGCCGCGGGAAGGACAGCAGCATCGGGCCGAGTTCCACCACCTCCATCGCGTAGTCCAGTTGCACCGACAGCGTGTCGGACCGGAAGATCGCCAGCATGGCGTTCTCCAGCACGATGGAAAGCCCCAGCGTCACCAGCAGGATGTTCTGGTCGTCGCCGCGGCTCGCCGGGCCGATCACCAGGCGCTGCACGGCGTAGCCGAGTGCGAAGAAGATCGGCACCAGCGGCAGGATCGCGACGTAGGGGTCAAGCCCGAAGGCCGCCCAGGCCACCCAGGCTGCGTACATGGCCAGCGTCAGCAGCGCGCCATGTGCGAAGTTGATGATGTGCAGCACGCCGTAGACCAGCGTCAGGCCCAGCGCGACCAGCCCGTAGACCGCACCGGTGAGAAGGCCGTTCGCCACGGCCTCCATCACGATCTCTGGCGGAAATTTCAGCATGCGGCGCGCCTAGTTCAGGCGCGCCGGGCGGCCGAATGGCCGCCGCCGCGCATGCGGCGAAGCCAAGGCGGCCGCATGGCCGCCGCCCGGCGTCCGAGCGTTGGGCAAGATATCAGGCCGGCCAGGGGAAGACGGCCTGCGCATCCGCGAAGTCGCGCGGGAAGATCACCTTGATGTCGTTGTCCTGCACCTGCGTGTTCACCGCCTGGCCGGCCTGGTTCTGGCCGTTGACGAAGCGGGTGGGGCCATAGGGCATGATGTGGCGCGTGAATTTTTCGTCTGTTGCCGCCAGCGCCTCGATCACCTTGTTGCGGTCGGCCGCACCCGCGCGTTCCAGCGCATCGGCCACCAGCATTACCGCGGAATAGTTCATCGGCGTGTTGTACAGCCAGAAGCGTCCCTGCGCCTCAACCTGCCGGCGCAGTTCCGCCGTCTTCGGCTTGCGCGGGTCGGCCCAGTGGTTGACGTCCATGACCAGGTTCGCCGCTTCCGGGAATTCGCGCACGAACCGGTGGTTGGACGCGGCGCCGTTCAGAACGCAGTAGATGCCCTTCGGCCGGATGCGGCGCTGCTGCAGGGTACGCGACAGCAGCACGAACTCCGCATAGTAGCCGGATGGGATGATCAGGTCCGGGTTTAGCGCGCGGATGCGCAGCGCGATGTTGGACATGTCGCGCGCCGGCGTCGGGTGGCTGATCGTCTCCAGCACCTCGAAGCCGCGCTTCGGCAGTTCCGCGCCCATCAGCCGCGCCATGCCGGACCCGAACAGGCCATCCTCATGCACCACGACCACGGTCTTCGCCGGCTTGCCGGCCGCGTCGTTGATCGTGACCAGGTTGTCCAGCGCCGCGGCCGTGATGCTGCCGAAGCCCGGGCTGAAGCGGAAGGTGTTGCGCAGCCCGCGCGTCACGATGGCATCGGAGACGCCGACATCCGCCACATAGGGCAGGTCGTAGCGCGACGCCGCCTGGGACGACGCCAGGCAGATGGGGCTGGCGAAACCGCCGACGACGGCCACCACGCCCTCCCCGTTCATGCGCTCCACCTCGGCGGTGCCACCCTCGGGCGAGGACCGCGCATCGCCGAACACCATCTGGATCTGCGCGCCGCCGAGCGCCTTGATGCCGCCGGTCGCGTTGATCTCCGCAATCGCCAGTTCGGCGCCGAGGCGGCCATACTCGCCGTCCTGCGCCAGCGCGCCGGTCACCGGCTGCAGGATGCCGAGCTTGATGGCGGCCGGCTGCGCCCGCAGCACTCCGGGCGCGGCCAGCGCGCCCAAGGATGCGCCCGCGGCGCCCAGCAGCACCGCGCGGCGGGAAGCCGTGGCGGAGGTTATGAATGCGTTCGGCATTGTTCTCGTTCCCCGTTCGTCGTCCCAGCCCGCGGTGGCCCGCGCAGGCGGAATATCTGCGCCTGACCGGTGCCGGAGGCAAGCGGCCGCGCCTGTGCAAACCCGCAGCAAAGGCGCATCCTGATGCCCCGAGAGGCACAGTGCCGCCCGGTTGGGCAGTCCGGGCGCCGCGCGTTGACGCCCGCCGCGCCTGCCCCTAACCCATGCCCTCAACAACAGCCCTGGGAAGGTCACGCCGATGCGCTCGCATGAGGGCCAGTTCTCCGACAACCGCCCGATCCGTCGCTCGCCACAGGAGAAGCGCCGCCTGCTGGCCGAGCTCAAGGAAACCCTGGCGGGAATCAAGCCGCACAACTCCCCGGCGCTCCGCACCACGCTGCTGGCGCGTATCAAGGAACTGGAGGCGGAACTCGCCCCCGAACGCAAATAGGCGTGCCGGCGGCGTCTCCATCCTCGGCGGAGGGGCGCCGCGCCCTGGCGGGCATGGGCCTGATGCTGGCCTGCTGCCTGGTCTTCGCCGTGATGGGCGCCTGCTTCCGCGCCGCGATGCAGGATGGCCTGCCGGTGCCGCTGGTGCCCTTCGCCCGCGGCGTCTTCACCATCCTGATCCTGCTGCCCTGGCTGCTGCGCGCTGGCCCCTCCGCCCTCGCCACCCGTCGCCCCGGCGCCCATCTGGCGCGCTGCGCTGCCGGGTCGCTGAGCTTCATCCTGTCGATGTACGCGCTGCTTTGGCTGCCGCTGGCGGATGCGGTGGCGATCCTGCACGCCAAGCCGCTCTGGGCGCTGCCCTTGGCCTTCCTGCTACTGGGGGAGCGGATTGGCTGGGACCGCGCCGCGGCCGGGGCGGTCGGCTTCGCCGGCGTGCTTGTGATCGTCGGGCCGCAGGATGCGCTGACCTCGGCGCCCTCGGCTGGCACGCTCGCAGCCCTCGCGGGCGGGGCGTCCGGGGCCATGGTGCTGGTCGCGGTGAAGAACCTGTCCTCCAGCGAGCCACCCTCCCGCGTCGTTGCCTGGTATGCGATCGCCTCCGTACTGGTCTGGGCGCCGGTCTCGGCCTTCGTGTGGGAAACGCCTTCGCTCCGCGCGCTGCTGCTGCTGGCCGCCGGATCCGTCTGCGCCGTGCTGGGCGATTTCCTGGCCTCCTGGTCGGCGCGCCGGGCGCCGGTCGGCGTGCTGGCGCCGATGGAGTACGTGCAGATCCCGGCCGCTGCCCTGATCGGGCTGTTGGTGTTCTCCGAAGTGCCGGGCTGGAGCCTGTTGTGGGGCACCCTGATCATGGTCGCCGCCACACTGTACATCGCGCATCGCACGCATCGCGGCGGTTGATGTTGCCCAGATTTTAGGCCTAAAGCCTATCCCGAAGGCAGACCGCTGCCTGCCGGGGCGCTGCGACTTTGCCTCGGACGATGACAGTCGTGGATTCCAGGTTATGTTGCGCCCGACCCCCCGGAGGACGCCCGCCCCATGCTGAACCGTCGCACCCTGCTCGCCACCGCCGCCGGCGCTGGCCTAGCCCTGCCTGCCATCCGCACCGCCCAGGCGCAGACCGCGGTGCGGTTCACGCTGGATTGGGCACTCCAGGGCAACCACGGCATGTGGGCGCTGGCCGAGGATCGCGGCATCTTCCGCCGCGAACAGCTCGCTGTACGCATGGACCGCGGCTTCGGCTCCGGCGATGCGCTGGTGAAGGTGGGCTCCGGCGCCTACGACATCGGCTTCGCGGACTTCTCCGGCGCGGTGAAGTTCAACGCGGAAAACCCGGCCAGCCGCCTCGTCATGCTGTATCCGGTGTTCGACCGCACGGCGGCCGCCATCGTTACCATGAAGGGGCGCGGCATCGAGAAGCCGCAGGACGTGGCGGGCAAAAGCCTCGGCGCGCCCGAGGGCGAAGGCTCCCGCCTGCTGTTCCCGGCCTTCGCCAAGGTCGCCGGCATCGATGCCTCCCGCGTCCGCTGGACCTCGATGGCAGCCAATCTGCGCGACACCATGCTGCGCACCGGGCAGGTGGATGCCGTGACCGGCTTCCTGTTCACTGTCCACTTCAACCTGGTCGGCCTCGGCATCCCCGAGGACAACATCCTGTCCTGGCCCTATGCCGAGAACGGCCTCGACCTGTACGGCTCCGGCGTCTTCGCCCGCGCGGACTGGATCGAGCGGAACCCTGAAGTCGCCGCCCGCTTCGTCAAGGCCTCGATCGATGGCCTGAAGCTGCTGCTGAACGACGTGCCCGGCGGCATGGCGGCGCTGAAGCGGCGCGAGGCGCTGTTCGACGAGGCGTTGGAATCCCGCCGCTTCGCCATGACGCGCGACCGCTCCATCATCACGCCGAACAGCCGGGCCGGCGGCATGGGCCATCTGGACATGGCGCGCGCCCGGCAGCTGGTGCAGGTGAATGCGGAGGCGCTGGGCGTCGCCACCCCGCCGACGGCCGAGAGCATGTTCACCGACCGCTTCCTGCCGCCGCAGTCCGAGCGGATGTTCTGATCCGTGGCCAGGACCCTTCTGACCGGCGCGCGGGTCCTGGCCCCGGATGCGCTGTCCTCCAGCTTTTCCGAGATCCTGGTCGAGGATGGCCGCATCGCCGCCCTGCTGCCGCCCGGCAGCACGGTGGAATCCGCGCGGCCCTACGACGCCAGCAACCGCCTGGTGATCCCCGGCTTGGTCAACGGCCACAGCCACAGCCATGGCGGGCTCTCCAAGGGTGCGGGGGACAAGTGGGACCTGGCGCTGCTGCTGGTGCACGGCGCCTGGATCAGCGGCGGCCGCCTGTTGCAGGACAAGTACCTGTCCAGCGCGCTGAATGCGGTGGAAAACCTGAAGAAGGGCTGCACGGCCGTCTACGATCTGCCGGCCGAACTGCCCTGCCCGACCGTGGATGGGCTGGACGCGATGGCGGAGGCCTATGCCGCCGTCGGCCTGCGCGCCGTGCTGGCGCCGATGCTGGGCGACCTCACCTTCTTCCAGGCCACGCCGGGCCTCATCGAGGCGCTTCCGGAGCCGCACCGCGCCCGCGCCGCCGGCCTTGCCACGGCACCAATGGCACAGACCGTGCAGGCTGTGGAGGAGATTGCGCGCGGCTGGTCGCATGATGCACGCGGCATCCGCTTCGGCTGCGCGCCGACCATCCCGCTGCACGGCACGGACGAGTTTCTGCGCGAGTGCCGCAGGCTGTCCGCGGAATACGGGCTGCCGATGCAGTCGCATGTCGCCGAATCGCGATACCAAGCCGCAGGCGGCGCGCTGCGGTATGAGGGCGCGACGCTGCTGGAACACATGGACCGGCTCGGCCTGGTTGGGCCCTGGTTCAGTGTCGCGCATGGCGTCTGGCTGACGGGTGGCGACCTGGCGCTGCTGGCGGAACGCGGTGCCGGCATCTCGCATAACCCCGGCGCCAACATGCGGCTTGCCAGTGGCATCGCCCCGGCGCGGCGGGCATTGGCGGCGGGCGTCACGCTCGGCATCGGCACCGATGGCTCATCTTCCTCCGACAACCAGAACATGTTCGAGGCGATGCGCCTGGCGGCCTTCGCCTCCCGGCTGTGGGAGGATGCAGAGGAGGCCGAGTGGCTCGGCACGGCCGAGACCTTCCGGCTGGCAACGCAGGGCTCCTCGAAGCTGATGGGCCTCGATGGCGGCACGATCGAGGCCGGGCGCAACGCCGACCTGGTGCTGCTCGACCTGCACCACATCAACTGGGCGCCGCTGAACGATGCGGCGAACCAGTTGGTCTGGACCGAGGATGGCAGCGCCGTGACCGATGTGATGGTCGGCGGCGAGTGGAAGCTGCGCAACCGCATCGTGCTCGGCATCGACGAGGCGAAGCTGGCGCAGGAAGCCAATGCGGCGGCGGAACGCCTGCGCGAGGTCAATTCCGAGACACGGCAGTGGTGCGAGGCGGTGGCGCCGCATGTCGCCTGCCATTGCCGGTCCATGGCGAAGGGCTGGACTCGTTCAAGGCGCCTGCTGAAGGCCGACTGATCATGTTGCTCAAGGACCGCGTCGCTGTCGTCACCGGCCCCGCCAAGGGCATGGGCGCCGCCTGCACGCTGTTGCTGGCGGAACACGGCGCCGACCTGGCGCTGGCGGGCCGCGACACCGCCGCCATCGAGCCCGTCGCCGAACAGGTGCGCGCCATGGGCCGCCGCGCCGAGGTCTTCGCCTGCGACGTCACCGATGCCGCCAGCGTCGACACCATGGCCGCCGGTGCGCTGGCCGCCTTCGGCCGCTGCGATATCCTGGTGAACATCGCCGGTGGCCGCGGCCCCCTGGGCAAGACGTTCTGGGAGACGACGCCAGAGGAGTTCGACGCCATCCTGCGGCTGAACGTCACCGGTTGCTTCCTCACTATGCGCGCCTTTGCGCCTGGCATGATCGCCGCCAAATACGGCAAGGTGGTCAACGTCGGTGGCACCTTCGGGCTGCGCGGCCGCGCCGGCCGGGCCGCCTATTCCGCCAGCAAATGGGGCCTGCGCGGCATCACCAAATCCGCCGCGCTGGAACTCGGACCGCACAACATCAACGTGAACTGCTGCTGCCCCGGTATGGTCGAAGGCCCGCGCTTCGAGGCGGTGCGCGCCACCATGGCCACGCAGCAGGGCATTTCGGCGGAGGAAGCACGCGTGAAGCACGCCGGCGAATACGCGCTGCGACGGATCAGCACGGACCAGGATGTGGCCAATGCCGTGCTGTTCCTGGCCTCGGACCTGTCGCGCCAGACCACGGGGCAGGATCTGGCGGTCGATGGCGGGTGGGTGATCTGATGATTTGCGACCTGCTCATCGCCGGCGGCACCGTCGTCAACGAAACGGGGCGCTTCGTCGCGGATGTCGCGGTGAAGGACGGGATCATCGTCTTCGTCGGCCGTCCCGATTTCGCCCCGCGCGCCACCCGCACGCTGGACGCCGTGGGAAGATACGTCATCCCCGGCGCCATCGACGTGCACACGCATATCCGCGAACCCGGCATGACGCAGAAGGAGGACTGGACCACCGGCACCCGCGCCGCCGCGGCCGGTGGCGTCACCACCATCTTCGACATGCCGAACACCGACCCGCCGGTCTGGTCGCTCGAGGCCCTGGCGACGAAGCGGGAGGCGGCGGAGCGTCAGGCGCATGTCAATTTCGGCCTGTATGGCCTGCTCGATGAACGCTCGCTGGATGTTCTGCCGGCGCTGGCCGAGGCGGGGGTCATCGGCTTCAAGCTTTTCCTCGGCAACACCACCGGCAACCTGCCGGCACCGAATGACGGCGCGGTGCTGGAAGGGTTCGAGATCCTGGCCGAACTCGGCCTGCGCTGTTCCATCCATGCGGAGAACTCGCCCATGCTGTTCTGGCGCGAGAACCGCATGAAGGCTGCCGGGCGCGACGATGCCTTCGCGCATCTGGCGGCGCGGGCCGACATCGTGGCGCTGGAATCGCTGAACCGCTCCATCGTGCTGTCCGAGTGGACCGGCGCGCGCATCCACATCGTCCACGAATCCTGCATGCGCTCCATCCCCATCATCCGCGACGCCAAGGCGCGCGGCGTGCCGATGACGGTGGAGACCGGCCCGCAATACTTCCTGCTGGCCGCCGAAGACCTCACCGGCGACAAGGCGCGCATCGCCCGGCTGAACCCGCCGATCCGGGAAGGCGCGCAGCGGGAGCCGATTTTCAAGGCGCTGGTCGACGGCACCATCGACATGCTCGGCACCGACCACGCGCCGCATGCGATGGCGGAGAAGCAGCACGCCAGCTTCTGGGACAATGCCTGCGGTTTCCCGGGCGTCGAGACTTCCATGCGCCTGATGCTGACCCAGGTGCATCAGGGCCGCATGACGATGGAACACTATGTCCGCATGGCCAGCGCCGCCCCTGCCCGTTCCTTCGGCCTGTACCCGCGAAAGGGCGTGATCCAGCCCGGCGCGGACGCCGACATCGCCGTGGTGGACCCTGGCCAGGAAGGCACCATCCGCGGCGCGGACCTCCACAGCATCCGCAGCCGCTTTACGCCCTATGAGGGCATGGAGACGATCGGCGCGCCGGTCGCCACCATCGTCCGTGGTCGCATCGTGATGCAAGGCGGCACGGTGCTCGACGCGCCCGGCTGGGGCCGGATGGAGCGGCCGCAGATGCCGAAGCCCGAGCCGCGCAACCTGGCCACCACCACCAAGGCGATCCTGCGGCCGGGCGCGCAATCCTGGTGATTTGTCGCCGCGGTCACGCTAGCGTCCCCGAGCTATCACGGAGACTTCCGCCGATGTCCGTCACCCGCCGCGCCCTCCTCGCCGCCGCCGCCCTGACGCCCCTCGCCGCGCAGGCGCAAGCACCAGCCATGCCCGCCAAGGGCCGCCGGCCCTGGGCAGAGCAGCTCGGTCAGATCCGCATCGGCATCCTGGGCGGGGAGAACGAGGCCGACCGCATCGGCCGCTACGGCGCCTATGGCCGCCTGATCGAGGAGACCTTCGGAGTCCCGGTCCGCCTGTTCCAGGCCTCCGACTATTCCGGCGTGGTCCAGGCCTTCGCAGGTCGGCACATCGAGATGGCGAGCATGTCGCCCGCCGCCTACGCCGCCTCCTGGATGGATTCCAATGGCAATGTCGAACCCATCCTGGTGACGCAGGAAGCCGATGGCAGCACCAGCTATGTCGCCGTGATGTACACCCGCACCGACACCGGCATCACCAGCCTGGAGCAGATGCGCGGCAAGTCGATGGCCTGGGCCGATCCCAACAGCGCCAGCGGCTACCTGATCCCTCGCGCGGAGCTCCGCGCCGCCGGCATCGTGCCGGAACAGTTCTTTGGCCGCACCGGCTTCGCCGGCGGGCATGAACAGGCGATCGTCGCCGTCATGAACCGCCAGTTCGATGCCGGCGTCACCTGGGCGTCGGGCGTCGGCGAGGCCTCCGAGGGCTTCACCCGCGGCATGCTCCGCTCCACCGCCGAAAAGGGCCTGCTGAACCTGCGCGAGCTGCGCATCATCTGGCAGTCGCGCCCGATCAAGAACGGGCCGATCGTGGTGCGCAAGGACCTGCCAGATGCCTTCAAGGCGGACATCACCGCCTTCCATCTGGCGCTGCCCGCCGCACACCCGGAGATCCACCGCGCCGTTGAACGGGGCACCGTCACCGGCTGGGTACCGACGCAGCATTCGGACTACGAGGTGTTCATCACCATGCGGCAGGAGGAAGCCGCGGCCAGGCGCCGGCGCAACTAGGTCACGCTCCCACACCCAACCCTCTCCCCCCTGCGGGAAAGAAGGCTTTGCTGATTACCGCTTCCAGCGGCCCGGAAACGGGATCGGCCGCGTGCTGGCGCCCGCCGGCGCCGCCGGCACCGACTGCGGCCGGAACACCGTCTTCTTGAAGCTCGGCCCGGTCTTCGGCGGTGGCGCCTTGGGCGCGGGCGGCTTCGGCGGCGGCGGGGCGGATTTCGGCACCCGGCCCTGCGCCACCTCCGCCAGCGTCGCCAGCAATTCGCGCGCGGTGCGGATGCGCGCCTCGTAGGGCATCTCCTGCGCGTAGGCCAGCTTGTGGTCCGGCCTCAGCTTCACCGCGCCATGCTGCGCCGCCACCCAGTCAATCAGGCCCGGCGGGTTGGCGAAGCGGTTGCCGCGGAAGCCGAGCACGATGCCCTTCGGCCCGACATCCAGCTTCTCCACGCCGACCTGCCGGCACAGCGCCTTTAGCCAGACAACCTGCAACAGCGTTTCCGCTTCCGGCGGCAACTGGCCGAAGCGGTCCGCCAGTTCGGCGGCCATCGCCTCGATCTCCGGCTCCGTCTGCAGGCTGCCGATGCGGCGATACAGGCCGAGGCGCACCGGCAGGTCGCGGACATAGGTCTCGGGCAGCATCACCGGCAGGCCAAGGTTGATCTGCGGCGTCCAGTCGCGATCATCCGAGGCATCGCGCTCCCGGTCGCCCGATTTCAGGTTCTGGACCGCATCCTCCAGCATCTGCTGGTACAGCTCGATGCCCACTTCGCGGATGTGGCCGGACTGCTCATCGCCCAGCAGGTTGCCGGCACCCCGGATATCGAGGTCGTGGGAGGCCAGGGTGAAGCCGGCGCCGAGGTTGTCCAGCGTCTGCATCACCTCCAACCGCTTCTCGGCGGCCGCCGAAAGCCGGTGGGTCTGCGGCCAGGTGAGGTAGGCGTAGCCGCGCAGCTTGCCGCGCCCGACGCGGCCACGAAGCTGGTACAGCCCCGCCAGGCCGAACATGTCCGCACGGTGGATGATCAGCGTGTTCACCGCTGGCATGTCGAGGCCGGATTCGACGATGTTGGTGGACAGCAGGATGTCGTATTTCTGGTCGCCGAACTCCGTCATCACCCGCTCCAGCTCGGTCGGCGCCAGGCGGCCATGCGCCTCCGCGATGCGGGCTTCCGGCACGATGTCGGTCAGGCGCTCCCGCAGCTTCGGCAGATCCTCCAACCGCGGGCAGACGCAGAACACCTGGCCGCCACGGAACCGCTCGCGCAGGATCGCCTCGCGGATCACCACGCTGTCCCAGGGCGTGATGAAGGTGCGCACCGCCAGCCGGTCCACCGGCGGGGTTGCGATCACGCTCATCTCCCGCACGCCGGTCAATGCCAGTTGCAAGGTGCGAGGGATGGGCGTCGCGGTCAGCGTCAACACATGCACGTCGGCCTTGAACTGCTTGAGGCGTTCCTTGTGCGCGACGCCGAAATGCTGCTCCTCATCGACGATGACCATGCCGAGGTCGGCGAACTCGATGGACTTCGCCAGCAGCGCATGGGTGCCGACGACGATGTTGATGGTGCCGTCCTTCACGCCATCCCGCACCGCCTGCGCGTCCTTGGCGTTCACCATGCGGGAGAGCTGCGCGACCTTGATCGGCAGGCCCTCGAACCGCGTCGAGAAGACGCGGAAATGCTGGCGCGCGAGCAGCGTCGTCGGCACCACCACGGCGACCTGGGTGCCGGACATGGCAACCGCGAAGGCGGCACGCAGCGCCACCTCCGTCTTGCCGAAGCCGACATCGCCGCAGATCAGGCGGTCCATCGGACGGCCGGCGGCCAGATCCTCCAGCACGTCCGCAATGGCACGCTGCTGGTCCTCGGTCTCGGCGAAGGGGAAACGCGCGCAGAACTCGTCCCAGGCGCCTTCGGGCGGAATGGCGGCGGGGGCGTTGCGGGTCTGGCGTTCGGCGGCGATGCGGATCAGGGCTGCCGCCATGTCCTGGATGCGGTTCTTCGCCTTGGCTTTCCGGGCCTGCCAGGTGGAACCACCCAACTTGTCCAGCGCCACGCCGGCGGCGTCCGATCCAAACCGCGAAAGCACCTCGATGTTCTCGACCGGCAGAAACAGCTTGTCCCCGCCATCGTAGATCAGCCGCAGGCATTCATGCGGCGCATCACCGATGCGGATGGTCTCCAGCCCGTCATAGCGGCCGATGCCGTGGTCCTGGTGCACCACCAGGTCGCCCTGCGCGATCTCCGTCGCATCCGCGATGAACTGGTCGGCGCGCTTGCGACGGCGCGGCGGGCGGGCGATGCGCTCGCCCAGCAGGTCCTGCTCGCCGACCAGCACCAGGCCATCGGCATGGCGATCGGCGGGGGCGACGAAGCCGCGCTCGACGCCGACGATCGCCAGCGCCACCGTACCCATCGGCAGCTTCTGGACGCCGAGGAAATCCTCCACCGGCTCGGCGCGGACGTTGTTCTCCCGCAGCAGGTTCGCCAGGCGCTCGCGCGACCCATTGGTCCAGGCGGCCAGCACCGGCCGCAGGTTGCGCTTGGTCAATGCCGCGGCGTGTTCGCCGTAGGCCTGGAAGACGTTGCGGCCCTCGGCACGCACGTCGTTGAACATCCGGCCGAGCCGGCCGCCGGCATCGATCCCCGGCGCGTGCTCCGGCTGGTCGAAGGGGGAGAAGCGGAACACCCGCGCCTCCTCCAGCATCTCGATCCAGCCGTCATGGTCGATGTACAGCCGGTCCGGCGGTGCCGGGCGGTAGGGCACCTCGCCCTCGCGGGCCGGCATCCGGCGAGCCTCGTAATGGTCCACGACCATCTCCAGCCGCGCCGCCAGCGCATCCTCCGTCTGGTGGTCGAGGGACACCGAAGGCCCCTCGCCCAGATGGTCGATCAGAGTCTCCATATGCTCGTGGAACAGCCCGGCCCAATGTTCCATGCCAGGATGCCGGCGACCGGCCGAAACGCTGACATACAGCGGATCCTCCCCCGCCGCGGCGCCGAACAATTCGCGGTAGCCGGTGCGGAAGCGGCTGATGGACGGCGCGTCCAGGAACACCTCGCCCACCGGGCGCAGCACCAGCTCGTTCACCTTGTCGCCGCTGCGCTGGGTCGCGGTGTCGAAACGCCGGAAATCCTCGATCTCGTCGCCGAAGAAATCCAGGCGCACCGGTTCGGCATGGCCGGAGGGAAACAGGTCCACGATGCCGCCGCGCACCGCGTATTCGCCGTGTTCCATGACGGATCCGGTGCGGTGGTAGCCATTGGCTTCCAGGAACTCGGTCAGCTTCTCCGGCTTCACCCGGCCGCCGCGCTTCAGCGCCAGCGTCGCGCCGGTGAAGGCGGCGCGTGGCGGCACCTTCTGCACCAGGGCGTTGATGGTGGTCAGCAGGATGCGCGGGACGCGGGCGGGCTCGGCCAGCCGCGTCAGCGTCGCGACGCGTTCCGAGACGATCTCCGGGTTGGGCGAGACACGGTCGTAGGGCAGGCAGTCCCAGGCCGGGAAGCGCAGGATCTCGACATGCGGGGCGAAGAAGGCCAGCGCCTCCGCCATCCGGGCCATGCGGGCGTCGTCGCGGCAGACGTGCAGCACGGGCCCGGTCGATTCGGCCCGGCGCCGGGCGAGCAGCAGGGCGTCGAAGCCCTCCGGCGCGCCGTGGACCGTCAGGATGTTCACGGCCTGAGGTCCGGCGGCAGGCCCGCGCCCGATTGCGTGCATTCGACCGTCATGCGGGTCAGCAGGGGCGACACAACCTCGGCGGGAATCGGCCGGCGGCCCATCAGCCAGTCGGCCAGGTCCACGTCCGGCAGTTCCAGGATCTGCTCGAGCTCCAGCAGCTCCGCCTCGGTGAAGGCAGCGATGTTGCGGGCGACGAAGGCGCCGACCATCAGGTCGGTCTCCTTGGTACCACGGTGCCAGGCGCGGAAGTTCAGGCGGCGCCGGCGTGCGTCCAAGGTCGGTTCGGGATCTGTCAGCTTGAGGCTCTCGGCGTTCTGGGACATGTCGTCGCGTGTCATATAGAGGCCCATGGGAATCCTGTCAGCAAGCGCCCCGGAAGATGCCCAAGCGCATGTGACGCCCCTGCTGGCGCCGCTCGCAGAGTTGCCGGGCGTCGGCCCGACGCTGGCCGCGCTGCTGGCGGAGGCGGCGGGCGGGGCGCGGGTGTTCGACCTGCTGCTGCACCTGCCCGAGCGCGTGGTGATCCGCAGGCGCGCCGCCAGCCCGGCGGAGGCGCCGCTGGACCAGGATTGCGTGCTGGAGGTGGTGGCCCAGTCCGCCCGCGCCGCCCGGTCCGGCCGCAGCCAGCGATCCTATGTGGAAGTCCGCGCGACGTCGGCCGGCAAGCCGCTGGTGCTGCGCTTCATGAATGGCCGGCTGCCCTGGATCCTGAAGCTGCTGCCGCCCGGCGAGGTCCGCTACCTGGCCGGCCGGGTGCAGACGGAAGGCTCCAACGGCTTCGCCATGATGAACCCGACGGTGGCGGAACAGGAATCGGCCCTCCCGCTGGTGGAGCCGGTCTGGCCCATGGTGCGCGGCCTGACCCCCCGGCGCATCGCCGCCGCCATGGGTGAAGCGCTGGCCCTTCTGCCGGACTTTCCCGAATGGGCCGATGTGTCGCTGCTGAAGCAGGAAGGCTGGCCGGGCTTCGCCGCCGCCATCCGCCTGCTGCAACGGCCTGCCGGCCCGCTGCCCGCTTTGCCCCGCCGGCGCCTCGCCTATGACGAGCTTCTGGCCCACCAGGTTGCCATCGCCCTGGTCCGCCGCCGCCAGCGGGACAGGCCCGGCCGAGCCATGCCTGGCACCGGCGCACTGGCCCACAAGGCGCTGGCCGCATTCGGCCACCCGCCCACGCCCGGCCAGGCGCAGGCGCTGGCGGAAATCGGCGCCGACATGGCCAGCCCGCGCCGGATGCTGCGGCTGCTGCAGGGCGATGTCGGGTCCGGCAAGACGCTGGTGGCCGTGCTGGCCATGCTGCGCGCCGTCGAATCCGGCGCCCAGGCGGCGCTCATGGCGCCCACCGAACTGCTGGCCCGCCAGCATCTGCGCACGCTGGAGAAGCTCTGCGTGCCGGCCGGCGTGCAGGTGGAATTGCTGACCGGCAGCGTGAAGGGCGCGGCCCGCAAGCGGGTGCTGCGCGGCCTGGCGGATGGCATGGTGCAGGTCGTTGTCGGCACCCACGCCCTGTTCCAGGAGGCGGTGGTGTTCCGCAACCTCGGCCTTTCGGTGGTGGATGAGCAGCACCGCTTCGGCATCGGCCAGCGCCTGATGCTGGCGCAGAAGGGCCAGGACGCGGACATGCTGGTGATGACCGCCACGCCCATCCCGCGCACGCTGCTGCTGACCCAATGGGGCGAGATGTCCGTCTCCCGCCTGGAGGACAAGCCCGCCGGCCGCCAGCCGATCGCCACCCGCATCGTCAGCCAGGACCGCCTGCCGGACGTGATAGACCGGCTCGGCGAGGCCATCAGGCGCGGGGAGCGCGCGTATTGGGTGGTGCGTGCCATCTCCGGCGGCGAGCACGACGATTCGGTGGCCGCAGAGGACCGCTTCGCCGAATTGTCGGCCCGCTTCCCCGGCAAGGTCGGCATGGCGCATGGCGTGCAGGATTTGGCGGTGCGGGAGGCGGCGCTGGCCGATTTCGCCTCCGGCGCCACCCAGTTGCTGGTCGCCACCACCGTCATCGAGGTCGGCGTGGACGTGCCCGACGCCACCATCATGCTGATCGAGCAGGCCGAGCGCTTCGGCCTTGCTGCCCTGCACCAGCTGCGCGGCCGGGTCGGACGCGGCTCCAAGCCCTCCTCCTGCCTGCTGGTGCACTCCCCCGCACTGGGGGAGGCCGAGAAGCGCCGCCTGCTGGTGCTGCGCGATACCGAGGACGGCTTCCGGATCGCCGAGGAAGACCTGTTCACCCGCGGCGGCGGCGAGGCGCTCGGCGCCCGGCAATCCGGCCTGCCCGGCGCCCGGCTGCTCGACCCGAAGGAGGAGGCTGAGGAGGTCGCCCGCCTCACCCACCTCGCCCACCAGGACGCGGCGCTACTGCTGCACCGCGACCCGGACCTGGCCGGACCACGCGGGCGGGCGGCGCTCGGCCTGCTGGCGCTGTTCGGGCATGATCCGACGCTGGCGCGGCTCGATGCCGGTTAGGTTCCACAGGCTCACGGGGGGTTGCGCGCGGGGCCGCCCCTCCTTAATCGCCGCAGCGTCCGGGATCACCTTGGGGGATGCTGCGTGAGTGGGCTGATCGAGATCGAGCGCCTGACGAAACGCTTCGGCGCCTTCACCGCCGTGGATGATGTGAGTTTCAGCGTGGCGAAGGGCGAGGTGCTGGGCTTCCTCGGCCCGAACGGCGCCGGCAAATCCACCACCATGCGGATGCTCGCCGGCTTCATGACGCCGACCTCCGGCACCGCGCGCATCTGCGGCCAGGATGTGGTGGACCATCCGGTGGCGGCGAAGCGCCAGCTCGGTTTCCTGCCGGAAGGCGCGCCGACCTACCCCGAGATGAGCGTCTTCGCCTTCCTGCAATTCTGCGGCCGCGCCCGCGGCTTCCATCGCTCCGAACTGACGGACCGCGTCATGCGTGCCATCGGCCTGACCCAGTTGGAGGGCGTGCGCCTGCAGCCGGTCGAGACGCTGTCGAAGGGCTTCAAGCGCCGCGTCGGCCTGGCTGCCGCCCTGCTGCACGACCCCGCCGTGCTGGTACTGGACGAACCCACGGATGGCCTGGACCCGAACCAGAAGCATGAGGTGCGCAACCTGATCCGCGCCATGGCACCGGACAAGGCCATCGTCATCTCGACGCATATCCTGGAAGAAGTCGCCGCCGTCTGCACCCGTGCCGTGGTCATCGCGCGCGGCCGGATGGTGGCGGATGCGACGCCGGCGGAACTCGCCGGGATGGGACCATCGATGGATGCGGTGTTCCGTTCGCTGACGCTCGCGGAGGCCGCGTGATGGGTGGCATGGTCACCGTCTTCCGGCGCGAACTCGCCGGCTATTTCGCCACGCCCGTCGCCTATGTCTTCATCGTCATCTTCCTGGTGACGGCCGGCGCGCTGACCTTCACGCTGGGCAATTTCTTCGCCCGCGGCCAGGCGGACATGCAGCCCTTCTTCACCTTCGTGCCCTGGCTGTTCCTGTTCCTGGTGCCGGCGCTGACCATGCGGCTCTGGGCCGAGGAACGCCGCCTTGGCACCATCGAGTTGCTGCTGACGCTGCCGATCGCGCAGTGGGAGGCGGTGGTCGGCAAGTTCCTGGCGGCCTGGGCCTTCTGCGGCATCGCGCTGGCGCTCACCTTTCCGCTGGTCATCACGGTGAATGTCCTCGGCAACCCGGACAACGGCGTGATCCTGACGGGCTACCTCGGCTGCATGATGGTGGCGGGTGCGTTCCTTGCGGTCGGCGCGGCGATCTCGGCGATGACGAAGAACCAGGTCATCGCCTTCGTCCTCGCCGTCGCCGCCTGCTTCTTCCTGACCGCCGCCGGCAGCCCTGTCGTGACGGAGTTCCTCTCGCAGCGCGTTCCGGCGCTGGCGGAAACCGCGCGGTCCATCAGCATCACGGACCGGCTCGGCGGCTTCACCCGTGGCGTGATCTCGCTGCGGGATGTCGTGTTCTTCTTGTCCTTCATGGCCTTCTTCCTGTTCGCGAACACCGTCGCGATCGACCAGCGGAAGGCGGATTGACCGCATGAGCGCCACCACCTCCCCTGGCACAACTCCTCCCGCGACGCCGCGCGGCAAGCGCGGCTTCTCCGCAATCCTGGCGCTGATCCTCGGCGCCGTGCTGCTGATCGGCATCAACATGCTGGCGGACCGGCTGCTGTCCCGCGCCCGCATCGACCTGACCGAGAACCGCCTCTACACGCTGTCCGACGGCACACGGCAGGTGCTGCAGGGGCTGGCGGACCCGATCACCTTCCGCGTCTTCTATTCCCGCCGGCTCGGCGCCGCGATCCCGCTGTACGGCGCCTATGCGGAACGCGTGCGCGCGATGCTGGAGGAATACGCAGCGGTCTCCGGCGGCAAGGTGCGGCTGGAGTTCTTCGACCCCGAGCCGTTCTCCGAGACGGAGGACCGCGCCATGGCGCTCGGCATCCAGGGCGTGCCGGTCGACCAGTCCGGCGAGCAGGTCTATTTCGGCCTGGCCGGCGTCAACCTGCTGGACGATGAACGCACCATCCCGTTCTTCCAGCCGGATCGTGAGCGCTTCCTGGAATACGACCTGACGCGGATGGTTTGGGAATTGTCCAATCCCACCCGCCCGGTGCTCGGCGTGATCTCCTCCCTGCCGCTGAACGGCGACCCGCGCGCGATGATGATGCGCCAGCCCGGCGTCGGGCAGCCCTTCGTGGTGATGAACCAGCTTCGCAACTTCTACACCGTGCGCGACATCGCGCCCGACGCGCAGGTCGTCGCGCCGGATGTGCAGGTGCTGCTGGTGGCGCATGCGCAGAACCTGTCCGACGCCACGCTGTATGCGATCGACCAGTTCGTCATGCGCGGCGGCCGCCTGATCGCGCTGACGGACCCGCACAGCGAAAGCCAGGCCTCCCGCCCCTCCCCCGGCCAGCCGCCTTCCGCCAACACCGCCTCCAGCCTCGACCGCCTGCTGAACGCCTGGGGCGTCGAGGCGCCGTCGGACAAGGTGGTGCTGGATCTGCGCGGCGCCTGGCGCGTGCGGGCCGACCCGCGGGACCGGGTTCAGGCGGTGGACTACCTCGCCTGGTTCAACGTGCCGACCGAGGGGCTGAACCGCACCGAGGTCGCGACCGCCGAATTGCAGCAGGTGACGGTCGGCTCGGCTGGCGCGGTGCGCCGGCGCGAGGGTGCGACGGTGGAGTTCACGCCTCTGGTCACCTCCAGCGCGCGCTCCATGCTGGTCGATGCCACCGCCGTGCGCCAGGACCCGAGCCCGACGAAACTGCTCGCGGATTTCCGCCCGGACGACCAGCAGCACGTCATCGTGGCCCGCATCCGCGGCGCGCTGACCAGCGCTTTCGAGGCGGCGCCTGCCGTGCCGGAGGGCAGCGAGCGTCCCGCCGATTTCCCCGCCCACCTGGCGCGCAGCACCGGCCCCGCCAACCTCATCGTCGGCAACGATGCCGACATCCTGGAGGACCGCTTCTGGGTCCGCACCCAGGACTTCTTCGGCCAGCAGGTGGCGACGCCGATCAGCGACAATGGCAGCTTCCTGATCAACCTTGCAGACAGCATGGCGGGTGGCGAGGCGCTGGTCTCGCTGCGCTCCCGCGGCGAATCGCTGCGCCCCTTCGCGCTGGTCGAGGACATCCGCCGCGACGCGGAGGCGCAGTTCCGGCAGACCGAGCGCGGGCTGACCGAACGGCTGGAGGCCACGGAGCGCCGCCTGCGCGAACTGCGCCAGGGCGGTGGCCAGCCCGGCGCGGCACCTGCCAACACCGTCATCACCCCCGAACAGCGCGCCGAGATCGACGCGGCCCGCGCCGAGATCGTCCGCACGCGCGGCCAGCTTCGCCAGGTCCAGCTCGAACTTCGCCGCGACATCGAGCGGCTGGAGACTTGGCTGCGGCTGGCGAACATCGCGCTGGTGCCGACGCTGCTGGTGCTGTTTGCCATCGGCCTCGGCATCATGCGAAGCCGCCGTCGCGCGGGGGCACGCGCATGAGGCGCCGCACCCTGCTAGGTCTCGGCACCGCCGCCGCGGCCGCGGTGGGTGGCGCCATCCTGCTGACGCCGGACCGCGCCGCGCCGCCGCCGCCCTCCTCCAGCGACTTGGCCTTCCCGGCGCTGCCGCAGCGGCTCAACAACGCGGCCTCGATCGAGGTGACGCGCCATGACGGCACGCTGGTGGTGCGCCGCGCCGCGCCGGATCGCTGGGTGCTGCCGGCCAAGGCCGGCTACCCGGTGCGGCCGGAACGGGTGCGGGAATTGCTGGTCGGCCTGACCGAGCTGCGCCTGACCGAACCCCGCACCGCGAACCCCGAGATGCTGGACCGCCTCGGCCTGGACGATCCCTCCCGCCCCGCCGCAACCTCCTCCCTGCTCCGCGTGCTGGATGCGGAGGGCGCGGCGCTGGCGGAATTGGTGGTGGGTCGCCGCCGCGTCCGCGTGCAGGGCAACGTGCCAGAATCGGTCTATGTCCGACGCCCCGCGGAATCCCAGGCCTGGCTGGCCGAAGGCCGCCTGCCGCTCGATTCCGACCCGAACCTGTGGATCGACCGCGACCTGGCGAACCTGCCGCGCGACCGCGTCCGCGCGGCCACCATCGACCGGGTCGGCGAACCGCCGCTGGTGCTGCGCCGCGGCGCGGACACCGACAGCCCCCTTTCCGTGGTGGAACCCGCCGAGACGCCGGAGCTCGACGAGATCAGCCTGGACGAGGTGGCGCGCGGCTTCGAGTTCCTGACCTTCCTCGACGTCCGCGAAGCCGCCGCCATGCCCGGCGAGCGCATCGGCACCGGCCGCTTCGAACTGACCGACAACCTCCGCATCATCGTCACCGCGCACAAGGATGGCGAGACGCTGTGGGCGCTGCTGGCGGCGGAGGGCGATGAGGAAGCCGCGCGGCTGCAAGCGCGCTGGCAGGGCTGGGCCTATCAGCTCGGCCAATGGAAGGAGAAGGCCTTCGTGCCGCGCCTCGCCGACTTGCGGAAGCAGGAGGCGGCGGCAGCCGCCGAGCCGGAGGCGGCCCAGGAGGCTGCCCCGGAGACGCCCGCCGCGCCGCAATGATCGCGGCGCCAAACCCGCGCGAATATCCGACCCGCCCCTGGGTCGGCATCAGTGCGGTGGTGCTGCGCGGCGAGGAGGTCCTGCTGATCCGCCGCGGCCGCCCGCCGCGCCTCGGCGAATGGTCGTTGCCCGGCGGCGGCCAGCGCCTGGGCGAAACAGCCGAGGCCTGCGCCCGCCGCGAATTGCTGGAGGAAGCCGGAATCGAGGCCGGGCCGCTCCGGCTGCTCGCGGTGGTGGATGCCATCACCCCGGGCGATGAAGGCCGGGGACCGCGTTTCCACTATACCATCATCGACTTCGCCGGCGAATGGACCGCCGGAACCGCCCGACCCGGCGGCGACGTGACGGAGGTGGCCTGGGTCAGCCTGGACCGCCTGGCGCCCTACGCGCTTTGGCCGGAGGCGCTGCGCGTCATCGCCCTGGCTCGCCACAACCGGGCCGTGTGATGACCGGGCCATTGCAAGTATCGCGAATGTGCGATGCACCGCTGGTGGAACCGTGTCAGGACCGCAGCGGATGCGGATCGCCCTGAACCCCGACCGCCCCGGACTGCGCCCCGGCACCCCCGGATCGAAGCGCCCCTCCCGTCCGCGTGGCTTTGTCCTGCTGTGGCTCGCAGCCTTGCTGTTGCCGGCTTTCGGCGTCATCGGCACCGGCCTGACCACCTGGCGCGACGTGCGCCGCGAAGCCGAGGCCAGGCTTGAGCGGAATGCCGAGATGCTGCGCCAGCATGCCCTCCGCGCCTTCGCGACGCAGGAGGCGATCCTCGCCGCCATCGGCCGCGCCAGCACCGGGCGCGACTGGGAGGCGATGCGCCAGGATGCCCAATTGCACGGCCTGCTCGCGGAACTCACTGCCGCCGGGCAGCCGGTGGTGCGGGGCGTGCTGGTGGCGGATGACCAGGACCGGGTCGTCTCGGCCTCCTACGAATTTCCGGCCCGGCCCACGGACCTGTCCGATCGCAGCTACCTGCGCGAACTCCGCGCCGGGGCCGGGCAGACGGTGGGCGAGGTCCTGGTGTCCCGGCCGATGGGCTGGCCCGCCTTCGGCATCGCCCGCAGCGCCCCGCCCCGCCCGGGTGCGGAGGGTCCGCGCGGCACCCTGGTGACGTCCTTCAACCCGGATGCCCTGGCCAGCTTCTATGCCTCGGTGGTGGAGGGACCGCAGGATGTCGTGTCGCTGGTGCGGCTGGATGGCGCGATCCTGGCCCGGCACCCCAAACTGCCGCCCGATGCACCCACAGGACCGCGACCCGAGGCGGAAGCGCAGATCGCGCATGCCCTGGCCCTGCCGCGCGGCGCGCCACTGCCCGCGGTGGCCTCACGCTTCGACGGCATGAAGCGCCTTTTCGTGGCGAAGCGTGTCGGCGAGTGGCCGGTGGCCATCCTGTACGGGCTGGAACAACGGGCATTGGTGGCGGCCTGGCAGCGCCGGATGGCGGCGCCGCTGGCCAGTGGCCTGGCTGCCGCCGGGCTCCTGCTGTTGCTGACGGCCATCGCCGCACGCGGTGCACGGGAGCAGCAACTGGCGGCGGAGCGGCGGACGGAGGCGGAGGCGAGGCTGGCCGGCGCCAGCCGCGCCGCCGCCATCGGCCTGCTGGCGGCCGGCCTGGCGCATGACGTGAAGAACCTGGTGCAGGCCGTGCGCAGCGGCACCCGGCTGATGGAAAGCCGTGCGGAGGACCCGGCGGAGGTGCGCCGTTGCGCCGGACTGCTGGCGGCCTCCGCCGAACGCGGACGGCAGTTGGTGGATGGCATGCTGGCCTTTGCCCATGGCGGCGCGGAGCCGGAGGCGACCGACCTCGATGTCGCCCCGGCGCTGCGCGAACTGGCGGAACTGCTGAACCGGACCCTCGGCAGCGGTTGGCAGGTGAAGGCGGAGATTCCGGACGCCCTGCCGCGTGCGCGCGGGGACCGCGCGGGCTTCGAGGCCGCGGTGGTCAATCTCGCGGCCAATGCGCGGGACGCGATGCCGCGCGGCGGCCGCGTCGACATCTCCGCCTGGGTGGCCACGGTGCCGGAGGCGCCGGATGGGGAGGATCTGCAACCTGGCAGCTACGTCGTGGCGGCGGTCCGTGACCGCGGCATTGGGATGGACGCCGCGACACTGGCGCGAATCGGCGAGCCCTTCTTCACCACAAAGGGCGCCGGGCTCGGCACCGGCCTTGGCCTCGCCTCGGTGCGCGGCTTCTGCGAGCGCGCCGGCGGCGTGCTGCGGGTGGACAGCGAACCGGGGCGCGGCACCACCGCCACGATCTGGCTACCCACCGTCGGCTGAAGCCTCAGCGCCGCCGCAGGCCCAGCAGCAGGAACAGCGCGCCCAGCACGGCCGGCACCACCCAGACCGGCGCTTCCAGCACCGGTAGGATCGCGACATCCCACAATTCCGGCAGCAGCCGTCGCTGCACGCCCGCCTGAAAGGTGTTCAGGAACTCCGGCCAGATATGGAAGATGGCAGCGCCCAGCGGCGTCGCCCAGCCGAACCAGCCGCCGAGCGCGGCAGCCGCGCCCAGCAGCAGGACCCCGAGGATCTTCAGGCCCAGAGCCTTTCATTCTGCAGGTTGGTGTACATCCCGGCGACGAAATCGCCGTAGCCGTTGAACAGCCGCGTCGGCACGCGCTCGTTGCTGCCGATCAGACGCTCGCTCGCCTGCGACCAGCGCGGGTGCGGCACCTCCGGGTTCACGTTGGCCCAGAAGCCGTATTCGCTGGCCTGCAGGGTCTCCCAGAACGAAACCGGCCGCTGATCGGTCAGCGTGATCCTGGCGATCGACTTGCCGGACTTGAAGCCATACTTCCAAGGGAACACCACGCGGAACGGCCCACCATTCTGCGGCGGCAGCGGCTTGCCGAACAGGCCGACGGGCATGAAGGTCAGCTCATTGGCGGCTTCCTCGATGGTGCAGCCCTCGATATGCGGCCAGGGGTACCAGGATTGCCTGAGGCCGGTCATCACCTCGGGCTTCCGCGCCGTCTCGAAGCGGACGAACTTCGCCGATCCCTGCGGCTTCACGATGTCGAGCAGCTTGGAAAGCTGGAAGCCGGACCACGGCACGGTCATGCCCCAGGCCTCGACGCAGCGCAGGCGATAGACGCGCTCCTCGATGCCGATGCGGCGGATGATGTCGTCCACGTCGAACTCGCCGGGATTCTCAACCATCCCGTCGACCTGGATGGTCCAGGGCCGCGTCGGCATCTTCAGCGCGGTGGACCAGATGCCCTTGTCGCTGCCGAATTCGTAGAAGTTGTTGAAGGTGACGGCATCCCGCTCCGGCGACAGGTCGCGGCCGGCCGGGTAGCGCGTGTTGCGCATGGCGGGTGGCAGGTCCGGCACCTCCGCGGGCAGCCGCGTCCAGGGGTCAGCGGGCTCGCTGCGGCGCCAGAACTGCGCCTGGGCCACGGCGGGTGCCAGCATCGCACCGGCGCCTGCGGCGGCCATCAGGGCGCGGCGACCCAGCACCAGGTGTTCCGGAGTGGCCTGGCTTTCGGGGATTTCCCAGCCGCGCGGTCGCTTGATGAGCATGGTGGTCTCCGAATACGTGCCGTCGGTAGAGGTTCGGTCGCCGATGCCGCCCGTCAAGGCGCCACCCCGTCACGGCCGGGGCAGCACCGCGGCGGGCGGCAGGCCCGGCGTGGTTTCGACAGTGAACAGCCGGTAGCGCTCCGCCTCGATCCCACCACGCGCGCGGGACAGGGTGACATCAAGCGGCACGGCGCCCGGCCATTGGGGCGTGGTGCTGCGTCTTTCGCTCTGGACCAGCAGTCCGGTTACGCCCGAGATGGGGCGCGGCAGGTTAAAAAGCCTCCATCGGGGGTCCAGCGCCACCACGGGGATGCCGGGCGGCATCCGCAGCGCCAGTTGCGCGGCCAAGCCGTACTCCTCGGCCGCGACGAAGCCCGCGCCGAGCCGCTGCCGTTCCTGCTCCGCTGCTTCCGCCAGTTCCGGCCAGCCGCCGAGCCGCGCCAGGGTCGGGTCAAGCCGGCGCGGCAACGGCAGCGGGGCGAAGGCCGCCTGGATGTAGACCGCCAGCGCCAGCACCGCGCCGAGCGCCACCGCCGGCCGCGGCCAGCGCGCGAGGCGGGGTGGCAGGAAGGCGGCGGCGGCGATGCAGGCGGCGGGGTAAAGGATGCCCGGCCAGTTGCCCTGCACCCGGCTGCCCGTCGCCTGCCACAGGAACAGCGCGGCGCCCGGCAGCACCATGGCCGCCAGCAGCCCGGCCGCCGCATCGCCGCGCCACCAGGCCCGGGTCGCCAGCGCCACCCCCGTGACGCACAGCACGAAGACCAGCGGCGTCGCCAGCCCGGCCTGGCCAGCGACCAGTTCCCCAAGGTAGCGCAGCGCGGACCCGGGCTCGATGGCGCCGGCCCGGCCGCCCTGCCGGACGAAGGAGGCCCACCCATTCCCGGCGTTCCAGAGCAGCACCGGCAGGAACACCAGCAGGGCCAGTGCACCGCCGGCCCACAGGCGCCAGTCCCGCCACCAACGCCACGCTGGCCGGCTGGCCAGCAGCCAGAGCACGGCGCCGATCCCGAGCAGTCCGGCGGTGTATTTGGACAGCAGCGAAAGCCCCGCCAGCACGCCGAAGGCCAGCCACCAGCGCCCGTCCTGCGTCGCATGCACCCGCGCCAGCGCCCACAGCGCCGCGGTCCAGAACACCAGCAGTGGCAGGTCCGGCGTCACCAGGATGCCGCCGACGCCGACCAGCAGGGTTGCGTTGAAAAGGACCGCCGCCAGCAGGCCGGGGCGCCGGTCCGGGAACAGCGCATCCGCCGCACGCGCCAGCAGCAGGCTGGCCAGCGCGATGGAGATTGGCCCCATCAGCCGGATGCCGAAGGCGCCCTCGCCGGCCAGCAGCGTGCCAGCCCGGATGAACCAGGCGATCATGGGCGGGTGGTCGAGGTAGCCGGCCTGCAGGGTGCGCGACCATGTCCAGTAATACGCCTCGTCGGGCGCCAGCGGCACCAGCGCCGCCACCGCCAGCCGCAGCAGCGTCACCGCCGCCAGCAGGGACACCATCGCCAGCAGGGACCGGGCGTTCATCGGGCGCGCCACACCAGGGTGGAGGACACCGCGTAGTTCCACACCACCGTGATCAGCGCCCCGGCGAGCCCGGCGGCGCCCCAGGCCAGCATCCCGTCGCGCAGCAGCAGCCCGGCGATGCCGACATTGGCGGCGGCGCCGATGCCGCAGACCAGGTAGAACACCACCAGCCCCCGCCACAGCGCCGCTCCGCGCAGCCGCACGTCACGATAGGTGATGCGGTTGTTCAGCACGAAATTCGCCGTCATCGCCACCAGCGTCGCAGCCCACTGCGCGGCGCCGAAGGACAGCGGCCCGATCAGCAGCGCCAGCGCCGCCATGTGCACCAGCAGGCCGATTGCGCCGACCGCGGCGAAGGCCAGGAATCGCAGCGGCACCGTGCCGCCGGTCGCCTTGTCCAGCAGCAGCCCGGCGAATTCCAGCAGCACCGTCGCGTCCAGCTTGCTTTCGCCGGCCTGGCGGGACCGGAAGCTGTAGGGCACCTCCGCCACCACCAGGCGGCGCGGCGCGGACAGCAGGATGTCCAGCAGGATCTTGAAGCCGCGCGCGGCCAGCCGCGGCGCCACCTCCTCCACCAGTTCGCGCCGCAGCAGGAAGAAGCCGCTCATCGGGTCCGCCACCGGCACCGGCAGCAGCATCCGCGCCAGGGTGGCGCCGGCATCGGACAGGGCACCACGCGCGGCGGAAAACCCACCCTCCGCCCCGCCACCTGCCACATGGCGGCTGCCGATGGCGATGTCGGCACCGCCTTCCACCGCCGCCAGCAGCGCTGGCAGGATCGCCTCGTCATGCTGCAGGTCGCCATCCATCACCGCGACGAAGGGTGCCGAGACGGACAGGAACCCCTCCATGCAGGCGGAGGCCAGCCCGCGCCGGCCGATGCGGCGGATGCAGCGGATGCGCGGGTCCGCCGCGGCAATGGCGCGGGCCGCGGCGGCGGTGCCGTCCGGGCTGTCGTCGTCGACGAACACCGCCTCCCACGCCAGGCCGGCCAGCGCGGCATCCAGCCGCGCGACAAGGGGGGCGACATTGGCCGCCTCGCCATAGACCGGGATGATGACCGCTAGGCGGGCTGGCAGGTTCGGTTGCACCTGCGCGGTCTAGAGCATTTGCCGCCGGGGGGAAATTCGGCTGCGGCATCCGTCTTTTCCCGACGAATTCCACTGGCGAGGCCGGCCCCGCCGGGCGACAAGGGCGCAATGTTCCCGTGGCGGCGGTTCCTTTGCACTTGTAAGTCCCACGCGTGAAGCCTCCCCGGCCGCTCCCGCGCCGCGGTGGCCCGCGCGGCCTGATGCTGCTGCGCGCCGTCGCCGTGGTGCTGCCCCTGCTGGCGCTCGGCGCGCTTGGGCTCGGCGCGCATGCGACGGTGGACAGCGATGCGCGCGGCCGGGCGCAGCGGGCCGTGGACATGCTGCACGAACACGCGCTGCGCGCCTTCGAGGCGCAGGAATTGGCCATCGCCGCGATCGAGGCGCGGATGGCCGGCATCGCCTGGGAAGACGTGCCCCACGACCGCGAGCTCTACAATTTCATCCTTCGGGTCGATGCCGTGAACCTGTCCTCGGCCGGCCTGGCGCTGATCGATCCCCGCAACCTGCTGGTCATGTCGAGCGCCTTGCCGTTCGGCGCCACGCCGCGTGACGTGTCCAACCGGGACTACGTCGCGGCGCAGCCGGCCGGCCTGCCGATCCCCGACCAGCCCTTCATCGGGCAGGTGGTACGCTCCGTCGGCAACGCCGCCCTGGTCTTCCCGATGGTCCGCCCGCGGCAACGGCCGCAGGGCGACGGGCTGAGCGACGGAGGATCCATCCTGGCCGGCCTGTGGCTCAGCACCTTCCAGGATTTCTACCGCAGCATCCTGGAGACACCCGAGGATGCCATCACGCTGTTCCGCATGGACGGCGCCGTGCTGGCCGCGGTCCCAGCCCCGGCGCAGGCCGAGGGTGCCGCGCTGCCACGCACGGCGGGCGATGTCCTGACGGGCCTTCGGCGGGCACCCTTCGCCATCCTGCGCGGCCCCTCCCCGATCGACGGCGTGCCGCGGATGACCGCGTTCCGGCGACTTGCGCGACACGATATCGGGATCGCCTACGGCATCTCGGAGGCGGCGCTGAACCGCGACTGGCGGCGCCGGATGGTGGGGCCGCTGCTCGGCGCCGGTCTCGGCATGCTGCTGCTGCTGGCCGCGATCCGGCAGGCCGAACATGCGCTCCGCGCCCGCGCCGCCGCCGAGGCGCGTTCGCGGGATGCCGAGCGGCAGGCGACACTGGGGCTGCTGGCCGGCGGGCTGGCGCATGATTTCGGCAACATCACGCAATCCGTGGTCGCCGCCGCAACCCTGCTCGGGCGCCATGCGGAGGATGCGGAGCGCGTCCGCAAGATCGCCGGGCATCTGGCACGCCACGCGCAACGCGCCACCACGCTGTCGCGCCGGCTGCTCGCGACCACGCGCCGGACCACGCTGCCCGAGGCCAATTCTGAAATCGTCGACGTCTCGACCTCGCTCCGCGAAGTCTGCGAATTGCTGGACGCGACGCTTGGGGCCGGGCTGCGGGTGCGCTGCGACGTGCCGGCCGGGCTCCGCAGCGCCCCTGGCCTGGACCGGGCGGAGCTGGAGACCGCCGTGATCAACCTCGCGGCCAATTCCCGCGACGCGATGCCCCACGGCGGGGAGGTGTGGGTGGAGGCCACGGTTCTGGAAGTGCCGCCCCGCCTGGCCGGCGCGCCGGACCTGCCGCCCGGTCGCTATCTCCGCATCTCGGTCCGCGACCAGGGCGAGGGCATGGCGCCGGAAGCCCTCGCCCGGCTCGGCGAGCCGTTCTTCACCACGAAGCCGGCGGGCCGCGGAACCGGACTCGGCCTTGCCATGGTCGCCGCCTTCCTGCGTCGTGCCGGCGGCGCGCTGACCGCGGAGAGCACGCCCGGACAGGGCACCACCATTCACATGGTGCTGCCCGCCGGCTGAGCGTGGGGTTTGGGTCACACCCGTGTGTTGCCAGTATATTCGGAAGAATTTTAACTTCTGCTGCTACCGTGAGTTGTCTATGGTTAAGGAGTTCCCTCCACCATAGAAGCGAGAAACGCTTTGCCTCCCGCTGCGCTTCCCGCCAACGAGGCCGACCGCCTGGCGGCGCTGCACGCCACCGGCATCCTCGACACCCCGCCGGATGCGCGCTTCGATGCCTTCGCCCGCCTCGCGGCGCATCTGTCCGGCGCGCCGATGGCGCTGGTGTCGCTGATCGACGGGGACCGGCAGTGGTTCAAGGCAGCCATCGGCATCGACCTGCGGGAGACACCCCGCGACACCTCCTTCTGCGCCCACGCGATCCTGAGCCCGGAGCGAGTGACCGTGGTGGAGGACGTCACCACCGACATGCGCTTCAACGACAACCCGCTGGTCAACGGCGCCCCGCACATCCGCTTCTACGCCGGCGCGCCGATCATCGACCGCGCCGGCCACGCCCTCGGCACGCTCTGCGTCGTGGACAGCGAGCCGCGGCGGATGTCGGAGGCCGCGACGCACGCGCTGGCCGATATCGCCCAGGGCGTCGCCGCCGCCATCGAGTTGCGGACCAGCCTGGAGACGGCGCAGTCGGCGGCGCTGCGCGACCCGCTGACCCGCCTTGGCAACCGCCCGCTGTTCGAGAAGCGGCTGGCCGAGGCGATCGAACTGGCGCGGGGGCCGGAGGAGCATGGCTTCGCCGTGTTCTGCCTCGACCTCGACCGCTTCAAGGCCGTGAACGACCTGCTCGGCCATGCCGGTGGCGACGCCCTGCTGAAGGAAGCGGCGCGACGGCTGATGGCCTCGGTCCGTGGTGCCGACACGGTGGCGCGCCTTGGCGGCGACGAATTCGCCGTCATCCTGTCCGGACCCGTCACCCCGGCCGAGGCCGATGCCCTGGCGGTGCGGCTGATCGAGGCACTGAGCGCGCCCTTCGAGTATGAAGGCCAGCCGGTGCCGATCCGCACCTCCGTCGGCTACGCCCTGGCACCGGCCGATGGGCTTGACGCTGACGCCCTGCTGCGTCGCGCCGACAACGCCCTTTATGCCGCGAAGCACCAGGGCCGCGGCCGGCAGATGCGCTTCGACCCGGCGATGGAGGGCCAACTCGCCGGCCGCCAGGCGCTGGAGCGTGATCTGCGCAAGGCGCTGGCGCAGGGCGCCTTTCGCTTCGAATGGCAGCCGGTGGCCGATGCCAACACCGGCAAGGTCGTCAGCTGCGAGGCGTTGCTGCGCTGGGACCGGCCAGGGCATGGCCCGGTCTCGCCCGCCGTCTTCGTGCCGATCGCGGAATCCTGCGGCCTCGGCGGCATGCTGGATGAATGGGTGCTGCGCGAAGGCTGCCGACAGGCGGCCGCCTGGCCGCACCCGCTGAAGGTCGCGCTGAACGTCTCGGCGTCCCGCTTCCACCTCGGCGGGCTCGCCGGGCTGGTCGCCAGCATGCTGCGCGACTCCGGCTTGGCGGCCGACCGGCTGGAACTGGAGGTCACCGAGGGCACGCTGATCAAGGACGAGGCCGCCGCGGCGGTGACGATCGAGGAACTGCACGTCCTCGGCGTGCGGGTCGCGCTGGACGATTTCGGCACCGGCTACTCCTCGCTCGGCTACCTGCACGCCCTGCCGCTGGACAAGGTGAAGCTGGACCGGTCCTTCATCCGCGACATCGACGGCAGCGAACGCGCCCGCAACGTCATCCGCGCCGTGCTGCAACTGTGCCGCGGCCTTGGCATCAAGGCCTGCGCCGAGGGCGTGGAGACGCAGTCGCAGCTGGATTTCCTGCGCGTCGAGGGCTGCGACCTGATCCAGGGCTACCTCATCGGCCGCCCCAGCCCGACCCCGCCGCTGCCGGGTGCCGCCTCGCAGGGCGGCACCCCCTGGTTGCTGGCGCCGCGGCCGGAAATCCAGGCGGCGGCGCCAGCGGTGGCCCCGCGCAGTGGCTGGGGTCGGGGCGTCCGGCGCCGCTGGGCCGGCTTCGCGCTGCTGGCGATGCTTCCCATGGTCGCCTCCTCCGCCTGGCTGTTCGAGACCGAGACGCGCGACCGCATCGCGGCCGCGGAAACCGAGGCGGCGGCTGTCGCGGCGCGCGGGGCGCGCGAGGTCGATGCGCTGGTGGATCAGGCGCGGACCCTGCTGGCGGCGCTGGCGCGGGTGCCGGAGGTGCGCGAAGCGTTTGGCTCGAGCAATGCGCCGGCCCGTACCGAAGCCTGCCGATCAGTGATGCAGGAGGTCGCCGCCACGGTGCCGTGGCAACGCTCGCTGACGGTCATCGCGCCAAACGGACAGGTTCGCTGCTCCAGCCTCGGCGGCACCTACGGCAGCGTGGCGGAGCGGCCGCATTTCCAGCAGGTGATGGCGACGAGCACGGAGGTCCTGTCCGACCTGACGGTGCCACGTTCCAACGGCACCCCATCGTTGTTCCTGCTGGTGCCGGTGCTGGGGGAGGATGGCCGCATCGCCGCCGTGCTCAGCGCCGGGCTCGACACCGGCTGGCTGATACGGTCGGTGATCGCCACCGCGCCGGCCGGCTTCCGCGTTGCCGTGGTGGACCGTAACGCCCGCCTGGTGGCGCTGCACGTGCCGGACGCCGATCCCGCAAGCGCGGCGAACTGGCAACCCGGCCTCGATGTCACCAGCCATCCGGCGGTGCGCGCGGCTCTGGCCAGCGCGGAGGCCGGGACGCTGCGGGCGGGCATGGATGGTGGCGTCGCCGGCATCTATGCCTTCGCGCCGCTCGGCACCGGGAGCGCCCGGGTCGTCGTCGGCATCCCCGAATCGGTGCTGCTGGCCTCGGTCGAGGCGCGGCGGCTGCTGTCCTACGTGCTGCTGGCGGTGGGCGGCGGCGCGTTGATGCTGCTGGTGCTGGCGCTGGGCGAGGTGATGGTGCTGCGCCCGATCCGCCGCCTGGGCCAGACCGTGGACCTGCTGGCGGACGGCGACCTGTCCGCCCGCGTCGGCCTGACCTCGCGCGCCGCGACGCCGGAGTTGGCGGCGCTGGCGCACCGGGTCGACCACATGGCGGCGCGGCTGGCCTCGGCGCTGGAGACGGCACGTGCCGCGAGCGCGGTGAAGACCCGCTTCCTGTCGGCCGCCAGCCATGAGTTGCGCACGCCCCTGAACGGCATCCTCGGCTGGGCACAGTTGATGCTGCGCGACAGGTCGCTGGCACCCGACCACCGGGAGCAGGTGAAGACCATCGCCGAGGCCGGCGAGCACCTGGCCGGCGTGGTCGGCCGCCTGCTGGAGATCAGCACCATCGAGGCCGGACGCGCCGAGGCGCCGCGGCTCGAGCCGACGGATGCGGGCGCCCTGGCGCGGTCCTGCGTCGAGCTTCTGCGCCCGGCCGCCGACCATAAGGGCCTGGTGCTGCGCATCGAGGTCGCGGCGGACGTGCCGCGCGCGGTGCTGATGGATCAGGCCCGCGTGCGGCAGGTGCTGCTGAATCTGGTCGGCAATGCGGTGAAGTTCACCGAGGCCGGCGGCGTGACGCTGCGGCTGTACAAGCCACTGGAAGGCCGGCTGCGCTTCGATGTCAGCGACACCGGGCCCGGCGTTTCGCCGCTGCTGAACGGCAGGCTGTTCCAGGACTTCGTGCGCTACGACCCGCGCGGGTCCGGCACGGCGGGGTCCGGGCTTGGACTTGCGGTTTCCGCCCGCTTCGCGGCGCTGCTTGGCGGCCAGATCGAATACGAGCCTGGGCCCGGCGGCCGCGGCAGCCTGTTCTGGTTCGAGCTTCCGGCGCCCGCCGCGACCCGGCCCGATGCTGCCGCCCCGGCGGCCGTGGCCGAGGCCGCGCTGCCGTCCGCGCTGACGCCCCTGCCGGTGCCGCTGGCCATCGCCGCCAATGCCGAGCCGCCGCCGCCGCGCGCGCCGCTGCCCGCCGCCCGCGGCGGGCGGCGCGCGTTGCGCATCCTGGCCGCCGACGACGTCTCCGCCAATCGCCTGCTGCTGCGGGCGACGCTGGAGGCGGTGGGCCACAAGGTCACGCTGGTGGCCGACGGTGCCTCGGCGGTCGAGGCCGTGGCCGCCGATCCCGACGGCTTCGATGCGGTACTGATGGATGTGCAGATGCCCGGCATGGACGGGCTCGAGGCCACCCGCCGCATCCGGGCCCTGCCCGGCCATGGCCGCCACCTTCCCATCCTTGCGGTGACGGCCGGCGCCTTCCGCGAGGATATCGAGGCCTGCCACGAGGCCGGCATGGACGGCCATGTGGAAAAGCCGATCCGCGTCGCCCGGCTGGAACAGGCGCTGGAGGAACTGGTGGGCGCCCCCGCGATCGGCCTTGCAATGGCGCGGGAGGCCGAGTTGGCGGCCGCAGGGCGGCGCGCCACCGCCTGAACCGGTGGGCCAGGTCAGGCGGTGCGCGGCGCCTTGATGCGGCGCGGCGCGATGCGCAACAGCAGCCAGCCGGCGAGCCCCGCCGTCACCGATCCCATCAGGATGCCGATCTTCACCGCATCCTGAAGCATCGGATCGTTGGCGAAGGCCAGCAGGCCGATGAACAGGCTCATCGTGAAGCCGATGCCGCACAGCAGCGAGATGCCCAGCAATTGCGCCCAGCTGGCCCCCATCGGCAGTTCCGCCAGCCCGGTGCGGATCGTCAGCGCGGCGAAGCCGAACACGCCCACCAGCTTGCCGAGGAACAGGCCCAGCGCCACGCCCAGCGTCAGGTCGTTGCCGAGGCTGGCCAGGGTGACGCCGGCGAAGCTGACGCCGGCATTGGCGAAGCCGAAGATCGGAATGATCAGGAAGGCCACCAGGCCGTGCAGCCTGTGTTCCAGCTGGTGCAGCGGCGACTGCGCCAGGTCGTCCGGCCGGCCCGGCGCCGGCCGCAACGGGATGGTGAAGGCAAGCAGCACGCCGGCGACCGTCGCATGCACGCCGGAACGCAGCACCAGAACCCACAGGATGGCCCCGCCCAGCAGGTACAGCCACAGCCGCATCACCCCCATGCGGTTCATCAGCACCAGGCCTGCGATCACCAGCGCCGCCAGGCCGAGGTCGATGGTCGAGATCGAGCCGGTGTAGAACACTGCGATGATGGCGACGGCGCCGAGGTCGTCGATGATCGCCAGCGCCGTCAGGAACACCTTGAGCGAGGTCGGCACCCGCGAGCCCAGCAGGGACAGCACGCCGAGCGCGAAGGCGATGTCGGTGGCCGCCGGAATCGCCCAGCCGCGCGACGCCGCCGGATCATCGTAGTTGAAGGCCAGGAAGATCAGCGCCGGCACCACCATGCCGCCCAGCGCCGCGATGCCCGGCAGGGCCCGGTTCGACCAGCTCGCCAGCTGCCCGTCCAGGACCTCACGCTTGATTTCAAGGCCAACGAGCAGGAAGAATACCGCCATCAGGGCGTCGTTGATCCAGTGCAGCAGCGACAGCGGCCCGAGATAGGTGCCGAGCGCGGCGAAATAGACCGGCGCCAGCGCCGAATTCGCCACCACCAGCGCCAGCACCGCCGCCGCCATCAGGATGAGGCCGCCCGAGGCCTCGCTGGCCATGAACTCGCGCAGGATGGAGACCGGTCGGCGATTGGGGCTGGTGCTGGCCATGCGTGTCGGCAATCTCGTGATGTTGCGTCGTGACAGGCGCTGGTTACCGCATTATGGCCCGAAAGTAATCACAGCAGTCCGCGCGCGATGCCGCCATCAACGTTCACCGTCTGGCCGGTGACATAGCCGGCCAGAGGGCTGCCGAGCCAGGCAACCATCACCGCCACCTCCTCCGCCGCGGCAAACCGGCCCAGCGGCACCTCATGGGCGAATTCGGCGATGATGGCGGCCACGTTGGTTCCACGCTCGGTCGCCAGTTTCTCGGCGCGCTGCTGCCACAGCCGGGTCAAGGTGCGGCCGGGGGCCACGCAGTTCACCCGGATGCCCTCCGCCGCATATTCGCCGGCCAGCGTCTTGGTCAGGCCGAGCAGCCCGGCCTTGTGGACGTTGGAGACGATCTGGTTCGGGTAGGGCATTCGCGACGCCGCGGCGCCGAGCAGTACGATGGAGGGCGCCGTGCCCCTGCGCAGCAGCGGCAGCGCGGCCCGCACGGCGCGGACCGCCGACAGCACGTTGAAGCTGTAGTTGCTGAGCCAATCCTCGTCGGTCAGCGCCTCGAAGCCGGAGCGGATCGAGCCGCCGACGGCATCGACCAGCAGATCCAGCGCCCCCCAGCGAGCCTCGGCGTCGCCCAGCAGGCGGTCGGCGGCGCCGGCCTGGGTGATGTCCGCCACCACCGTCGCGGGGATCCGCCCGGTCTCGGCGCCGATGCGGGCGGCGGCCGCGGCAATGGCGGCCGGGTCGCGGGAGGCGATCATAACCTCCGCCCCTTCCGCGGCCAGCATCCGCGCCGTGGCGAAGCCGATTCCGGCGGACGCCCCCACCACCAGAACCCGCCGTCCCTGATACCCGAGGTCCATGACCCGCTTCCGCCTTCGCCGTTGACTGTCTGCAATAGCGTGTCTAACTGGTCCAACGAAATGCAGGAAACGGTCCCATCAAGGGGCGCCGCGAAGGGAGAGGTCGGGCCATGAACGACATCATCAAGGCGATTCCGCGCCGGCAGGCACTGCTGCTGGCCACCGGTGGCCTGCTGGCCGCCCCCGGCATCGCGCGCGCGCAGACTTTCCCGGAACGGCCAATCACGCTGCTCGTGCCCTTCGCCACGGGTGGCTACAACGACCGCCTGGCGCGCGCCATGGCGCCCTTCCTGCAGAAGCACATCGGCCAACCGGTGACGGTGATGAACCGCCCGGGCGGCGGCACGGTGCTCGGCAACACCTTCTACATGCAGCAGCCGGATGACGGCTACATGGTGATGGTGCACTCGGCCGGCCCCTACATCCCGCTGTCGATCGTGACGCGCAACGCGCGCTACAAGGCCGACGACTTCCACATGATCAATCTGCCCTCGCGCGACCTGACGCTGGCGGCCTGCGCGACCTCGAAGAACATCAATTCGATCGACGATGCGGTGGCCAGCCTGAAGCGCGACCCGCGCAGCCTGTCCATCGGCGTGCAGCCGGCCTCGGCCGACCTCATCAACATGGCGCTGTTTCTGCAGGCGCATGGCATCGACCGGTCCCGCGTCCGCGTCGTCACCTATGATGGCGGCGGCCCGGCCCGCACGGCGACGGCCGGCGGCCATGTCGACATCGGCTTCGTCGGCGGCGAGGGCTTCCTGCCGATCAAGGACCGCATCCGCCCGCTGCTGCTGTTCAGCGACGAGAAGTCGACGGACTACCCGGACGCGCCGCTGCTGACCGACCACGCGCGGGCCGCGGGCTTCGAGCCGCAGTCCGTCGATGGATCGCAGCGCGGCTTCGTGGTGCTGAAGCGCTTCGTGGAAGCGCAGCCGGACCGCTACCGCATCCTGCTGCGCGCCATCGAGGCGGCGACCAAGGACCCGGAATGCGTCGCCTCGCTGACCAACCAGCAGCTGGCGACCACCTGGTACGGCCCGGAAGCCTCGAACCGTGCCTACCTCACCAGCGCGGCCCTGATGGAACGCTATGCCGACCTGCTGAAGCAGGCCTGACGTCACGAGGGGGACGCCGCGCATGCCACAGATCCGGCGCCGCGTCGCCTGGGCGCCGCTGACCCTCGTCACCGCGCTGGCGGGGATTGCGGTCGCCTATCTTCTGAACGCGCGCGGCGTATCGCTCAGCCCGCAGAACCTGCTGCTGCTGCAACCGACCGCCTGGCTGGTGCTGGTGCTGTGGGCGGTAATGGCCTGGGGTTTTCTGCGCGAGCCGGTCGTGGCGGAGGGTGAGGCGGCTGGCGAAAGCTGGCCAGATTTCGGCCGGGTCGTCGCCATGGTCGCGGCCTTCGGCATCTTCATCCTGAGCCTGGAGACCGCCGGCTACGACATCGCCATCTGGGCCTTCGCCCTGGTTGCGCTGTGGATCGGTGGCGAGCGCAACTGGATCGCCCTGGGCCTGTTCCCGCCGGTCTTCGCGCTGGCCGTTGTCTATGGCTTCCGCCTGCTGGTGCCCTACCCCTTCCCGACCACGCTGCTGTAGGGCCGCCGGATGATCGACTTCCCCGCCTTCGGCTCCGCGGTCGCGATGCTGGCCGGTTCGCCGGAGGCCTGGGTCTGGGTTGTTCCAGGCCTTCTGATCGGCCTGGTGTTCGGCGCCCTGCCCGGCATCTCCGTCTCCATGGCGATGGCGCTGGTGCTGCCGGCCTCGCTCTACATGGACTTCCTGCCGGCGATCATCTTCCTGACCTCGGTCTATACCGGTGCGGGGTTCGGCGGCTCGATCCCCGCGGTGCTGATCAACATTCCCGGCACCTCCTCCGCCGTCGCCACCACCTTCGACGGCTACCCGATGGCGCGGAAGGGCCAGCACAACGAGGCGCTGGGCGCCGCGCTGTTTGCCTCCTGCATCGGGGTGCTGATCTCCTACATCGTGCTGTTCGTGCTGGTGCAGCCGCTGGCCGAGATCGTCTTGCGGATCGGGCCGTATGAAATGGCGGCGATTGGCATCTGGGGGCTGGTGCTGCTGGGCTCGATCGGCGGGTCCTCGGTCGCCAAGGGCCTGTTCGCCGCGGCGATCGGCGTGCTGTGCGGCACCGTCGGCATGAACACCGCCGGCTACATGCGCGGCGACATGGGCATTCCCTGGCTCCTGGACGGCGTGCCGACGATTCCGGCCATGGTCGGGCTGCTGGCGGCGAGCCAGTTGTTCGCGCTGGTGAACGCCAAGTTCATCGTCGAATCCAAGGAAAACCGCACCATCAGCCTGCGGCGCATCCTGGATGGCGGCGTGATGGTGATGCGCAACCCAGTGACGCTGCTGCGCGGCACCGCCATCGGCATCTTCGTCGGCGCGGTGCCCGGCATCGGCTCCTCCATCGCCAACCTGATCTCCTATGGCGAGGCGCGGCGTGCCTCGAAGGACCCGGCGAGCTTCGGCAAGGGCAATCCGGAGGGTGTCATCGCCGCGGAATCCGCCAACAGCAGTTCGGAAGGCGGGTCGATGGCGACCATGCTGGCGCTCGGCATCCCCGGTGGCGGCGCCACGGCGATCCTGCTGGCGGCCTTCGCGATGCACAACGTCATCGGCGGCCCGCGCTTCATGGAGCAGAACCGGGACATCGTCTACGCGATTATCCTGTCCAACTTCGCCCAGGCCTTCGTGCTGCTGCTGGTGGGCGGTGCCTTCGTGTTCGTGGCCAGCACGGTGGTGCGGCTGCCGCTGCGTTACCTGATCCCGTCCGTGCTGGTCATGTCCACCATGGGCGCCTTCGCCATCGAGGGCTCGATCGCCGGGCCGCTGACGTTGTTCGCCTTCGCCGTCCTCGGCTGGCTGATGTCGCGCTACGGCTTTCCCGTGGCCGCCATCGTCGTCGGCCTGCTGCTCGGAAAGCTGATCGAGACGGAAATGCTCCGCGCCTGGCAGTTGGCCGGCGGCGACCTGATGTATGTCTTCGAACACCCGGTCGCGGTCGGCATCATCGTGCTCATGCTGGTCTCGCTCGGGCTTTCGGTGCGTCGCGACATGCGGCGGCGGCGGGCGCTGCGGGCGCAGGCCGTCGCGGCCTGATGCGTTGACACCCGAGGCGTGCGGACGAAGATGACGCCGTGAGGCGGCCGTCGCCGCCCATCCAGGAGGAGGTCGCAACGATGGCTCTGACGCTTGAGGGTTTCACCGCCAAATGCCGCGCCGCCCTGGCCGCCGATGATGGCCCGGCCGGGCGGCAGAAGGTCTGCGAACTGGTGCGGGAAGCGCTGCACGACCCCGACTTCGTCGCCGCCACCATCCCCGAGGGCACGCCGGAGAGGCATGTGCTGTTCGAGGACCCGACGCTCGGCTTCACCGTGCTGGCGCATGCCTACAGCGACGCAAAGACCAGCGGCCCGCACGACCATGGCCCGTCCTGGGCGATCTACGGCCAGGCAGCCGGCGAGACGGTGATGAGCGATTTCGAATGCCTGTCCCGCCCGGATGCGAGCAAGCCCGGCGAGGCACGCCGCCTGCGCGACTACACGCTGAGGCCCGGTGATGCCTATCTGTACGAACCGGGCGACGTGCATGCCCCCCGCCGCGACGGCCCGACCCGGCTGCTGCGGATCGAGGGGATGAACATGGACCGCGTGAAGCGCCTGCCTTATCGCGAAGTGGCGTCCGCGGCAGGCTGAGACGATCGCAACAGCGCGGTCTCGCCCTCGGGCGACGCGCCAACGACTGCTAGCGCCGGCGCGTCCTCTTCCTCCGGGCTGACCAGAAGCTGCAGCGTCTGGCCAGCCAGCGCTGCGGCAAGAACGGCGGCGGCCAAGAACAAGGCAATGCCGGGTACATGCCAGGGCGGCACCAGCGCCTCGCCATTCGGCCCGACGTACCACCAGATGGAAAGGGCGCGCGCCAGAAGGGCCGCGCACAGGCCGGGCACGAGGCCGAACAGCAGCGCCGCCACCAGCACGCCCAGCAACAGCAGGTCGCGACCCGCGCCAAGTGGATCGGACGTCGCCACCACCCGCACCACGAAGGCGACAATTACGATCAAGGCGGCCAGCGCGATGCGCACGAGCAACGGTCGCTTGCGTTCCGCGCCATGCCAGCGCAGCGCGGCGGCCAGGGGCCATGACAGGGTCAAGCGACGGGCGCGCGGCCGTGTGGCAGCGCTGGGGTTCTCGGCAGGGGCAACAAGGAGGACGCCTCCGGAAGTCGCGCGATTCCTTGGTGCGCGAAACTATTCTTGGTAGAAAAACCTACCGGAGACTCGCCTTAACGGCAATGGTGCAAGACCATATCGGCCAGCGGACGGAAAGAATTGGCGCACCCGGAGGGATTCGAACCCCCGACCAACGGAGTAGAAATCCGATGCTCTATCCAGCTGAGCTACGGGTGCGGAACCGGGATCAGTGGGACCAGTTCTCGGTCCGGCCGAACTTGAAGTTGTCCGCATAGGCTTTCGGCTTGATGTCGGCCTTCACCAGGGGCGGCTGCGCGACCTCATAGCGCCAGCCGCGGCTTTCGGCATAGGCGATGGCGGCCTCGGCGCTCGGGAAACGCAGCGTCACCTGGCCCTGCGTGTCGCCGGAGCCGGACCAGCCGGTCAAGGGGTCCAGCCGCTTCGGCTCGCCCGGCGCGAAGTCCAGCACCCATGCCCCGGCACCGGCACGGCCGGACTGCATGGCGGATTTCGGCTGGCGGTGGATACGGGCGGTCTGGCTGTCGCGCGTCATGCCGGCGGTGATCCTTCGGTAGCCTGCTCGGATCGCTATAGCCTCGGCGGGCGGTGGTCGCCAACTGCCGCATTTACCTGGAAGCAAGGCCAGTCCGGCATACTGGAACCGCAGCAAACGCAGGCCCCGCATGCGCCCATGCCCCGAGATCGCGCCGTGAGTCACCTGATGGCGCTGTACGACCTGCCGGACCTGATGGTCTACGCCGTCTTCATGCTCGGCGCGGCCGGGCTTGCCGCGTCCGTCTGCCTCGGCGCCTGGCGTCTCTCGCCGGTGACGGCCACGAAGGACCAACTCGACCTGGCGATGCGGACCAGCGCAGCGGTGGTTTCCGCGCTGACCCTCACCCTTGCCTTCTGCGCCATCCAGGCCCGCAGCCAGACCAGCGAGGCCAGCCGCGTCGTCGCGATGGAGGTTGCCGCGATCAGCGGTCTCGCCCGGCTGGCCGACCGGCTAGGAGAACCCGGGCTCCGGCTGCATGCCGACATCACGGCCTACCTCTATGCGGTCGTGCATGCCGAGTTCCCGGCGCTGGCCGAACGCGGCCGCGACCCGGCGACGCAGCACGCGGCGGAGGCGCTGGAACACGCCGCCTACGCCGCCGCCGCGCAGGCCAGCGATGCGCTGGCGCAGGACCTGATCCAGCAGACCGATGGCGTCGACGAAGCACGGGAGAACCGGCTGATGGCGGCCGAGGCCGGGCTGCCGGCGGCGTTCTGGCTGCTCATACTGCTGCTGATGGCGCTGCTGGTCTCGACTGGCCCACTGTACCCGCCGCGGCGCCATGTCGCGGCGATGCTGGCGATGCAGGCGGCCGGCGTCGGCGCGCTGATCGCCTTCGTCTTCCTGATGGACCAGCCCTTCCGCGGCCACCTCTCGGTCAGTCCGGAGCCCTACAACACGTTGCAGCGCAGCCTGGCCCACCGCGCCGCGATCGCCACCGCCGCGCGCAGCGGCCTGCTTGCGGCTTCGCCGGCACCGCAGGATGTGACCAGGCGCGTGCAGGACGCCAGCGCCCCCTGATGCTAGGACCCGCGCCGTTCGGCGGAGGTTGTCGGGATGGCGTGGATCTACCTGATCGGGGCGGGGCTGCTGGAAATCGGCTGGGCGATGGGGCTGAAGCAGACCCAGGGCTTCACCCGGCTGGTGCCATCGGTCCTGACCGTCGCGGCCATGGCGGCCAGCTTCTGGCTGCTGGCCCTGGCGCTGAAGACGCTGCCGATCGGCACCGCCTATGCGATCTGGACCGGCATCGGCGCCGTCGGCACCGCGATTCTCGGGATCTGGCTGCTCGGCGAACCGGCGACGGCGGGGCGGCTGGCCGGCATCGCGCTGATCGTCGGCGGGATCATCACGCTGAAGGTGGCGACGTGAGGCCCAGCAACGCCGCGTAGTCCGGCGGCGGGAAGGCGAAGGGCGGCGGGCGGCGCAGCGCGGGATCGGCCTTGATCCGGCGCAGGGCCGCGGCCGCGGCGCCGGCATTGGCCTCCGCCCATTCGGCGCCGGCGACGGCATAGGTCGCCTGGCTGTCGGTGGCGGGCACCAGGCGATAGGGCACCGCGTGGGCGCCCGGCGCATGCATGAAGTCCAGGTTGCCCGACCAGCCGGTGCCCACGACAGGCCGGCCGAGCGCCAGCGCTTCAGCAAGGGTGAAGCCGAAGCCCTCCGCCCGGTGCAGCGAGATCAGCACGTCGCAGCACAGGATCAGCGCCGACATCTCGGCATCGGACAGGGTACGGTCGAGCACGCGGATGTTGGGGTGACTGGCCGCCAGCGCCGCGACTTCCTGCCAGGCGGCACCGGCGCGCGCGGTGTTGTGGACCTTCAGCACCAGGATGCGGCCAGGATCGTCGCCGAAGGCGGCGTGGTGGGCCGCAATACTGGCCGCTGGGTTCTTGCGGGAGATGGAGGAGGCGGCGTCGAAGATCGCCAGCGTGACGAAGGCGTCCTCAGGCAGGCCGAAATCGGCACGCGTTCGCGGCGCGGCGGCCGCGGGTTCCACCGGATAGGGCACCACCCGCACCTTGGCGCCCCTTCCGCCGAAAGCCTCCGCGGTGAAGCGGGAGCCGGCCCAGATCTCGTGGCAGGCGGCAAATCCCCGATGCCAATCCGCAGGCAGCACCGGCAATTCCCAGTTCCACACGCCGATGACGCGCTTGCCCGCCACCGCGCGCCGGCCCAGCACCGCCAGCGCCCAGGGCAGCATCGGCCCGTTCACATGCACCAGCAGCGTGCCCGGTCCCAGCGGCACCCGGGCGGGCGGATGCGGCGGCCCCTGGCGCAGCGGCCCGGTGATATCGGCGGCAAGGGGGTCCAGCCCCCTGGCCCGCAACCCCGCCTCCAGCCGTCGCGTGCCGGCGCCGAGGCCGCTCATCGCGCTGTGGTAGCCGGCCAGCACCAACGGCCCCACCCCATCCGGCGCCGGGCGCGTGATGCGGGGGGCGCGGAGTGCCATCAGGCTGAACAGCGCCTCCCGCCGCAGGTCGCGCGGCAGCAGGCTCCAGGCGCGGTGGATCAGGCTCAAGCAGCGTCGTCCGATGTCATAGCCGCCCGCGTAGCGTCCCGAAACCTGGGACGCCAGGGTGCGGCGCTGTCACAAGGCCCGGATTGACGGGCGCCGCTTCGAATCCGACCTTGGCCTGCCGAAGGAGGATGCCATGACCGAACCCCTTGAGAAGCTGGAGAAGTGGCGCGGCTTCGTGCCCGATGAGGAGCTGGAGACCTACCGCAAGGGCGGCTTCGCGCGCCGCATCGGCATCGGCCGCCGCCCGGCCCTGCTGAACATCGACACCACCTACATGTTCGTCGACCCCGCCTATTCGCAATGCGGGCGGGAAGACCCGGCGCTGGTCGCGGCGCTGACGCGGCTGACGGCGCTGTTCCGCCGCCTCGGCCTGCCGATCTACTACAGCCGGCGCGACGACCGCACGCACCCTAGCTACCGCGGCATCTGGAACCTGAAGCTCGGCACCGCCGGTGATTTCCAGTACAGCCGCGACAAGCGGGCCGACGAATGGCCCGAGGCCTACGCCCCGCGCGAGGAGGATCGCGTGGTGATGAAGAACAAGCCCTCCTGCTTCTTCGCCACGCCGCTGGAGGCGTTTCTCCGGTACGACGAGGTGGATACGGTCATTGTCTGCGGCGTCTCCACCTCCGGCTGCGTCAGGGCGGGCGCGATGGATGCCTTCTCGCACAATTTCCGCGTCGTACTGGTCGAGGAAGCCTGCGGCGACCGCAGCCCGAGCGCGCATCGGGCGAACCTGTTCGACCTGGACATGAAGTTCGCCGATGTCGAAAGCCTGGACTACGTCGAGCGCGAGCTTCAGGCGAAATTCGGCCTTTCGCACGCAGCCGAGTGATCAGGGGCTGCGCGCGAGGGTGACGCCGATCATCGAATCGCGCGTCACCAGATTCGCAAGGCGGGACGCATCCCAGCCTTCGGTGCCGGCGGGCCGCGCCGGCACCACCAGGTAGCGCAGTTCCGCATTGCTGTCGTGCACGCGGAGTTCCGTGCCCGGCGGCAGGGTGGTGCCGAATTCGGCCAGGATGCCGCGCGGGTCGCGTACGGCGCGGGCGCGATAGGCGCGGCTTTTGTACCAGGCCGGCGGACGGCCGAGGATGCTGCGCGGGTAGCAGGAACACAGCGTGCAGACGACGAGGTGATGCCGCGACGGCGTATTGAACAGTGCCGCCAGCTTCGTCCCCGCCGCATCCAGGCCGAGCTCCGCGGCAGCGGCCACCGCATCCTCCGCCAGCCGCGCGGCGAAATCCGCGTCCGTCCAGGCGCGGGTCACCAGGGCCGCACCGTTGTGCGGGCCGCGCGCATCCATGCGCTCGATCTCGGCGCGGATCTCCGCCGCCGTCAGCACGCCCTTCGCCAGCAGCAGGTTGCGCACGGCGAGGCCGCGCAGGCGCAGCGGTGACAGGGTTTCGTCGGTGGCGTCGTGGTCGGCCTGATAGGGATGGTCGTCATGGTCGTGATCATGGTCATGGTCATGGTCATGGTCATGGTCATGGTGATGCTGATGCGCGCCGGCCGGCTCGCCCTCGACGCGGTCCAGTCCCTCGGCGCGCAGCCGCGATTCCTCCTCCAGCAGCGTGTCCTCCGGCAGCAGCCCCTTCTCCATCACCAGGCTGGAGAAGGCGAGGATCCAGCGTTCGTAGTACGGCATCGCCCAGTAGGTCGCGTCGTCGAGTTGTTCCTGCACGCGGCGGCTCTCATCCGTGGTGAACAGGCGGCGCTTGCCATCCGACAGCAGCATGCGGATCGCATCCGCCTCCTTCTCCCAATGCGCCGCGTCATGCTCCTCGCGCTGCACCGGGCCATCGAAGCGGCCGCCGGCATCGTGTGGCGGATGGGCGTGCGGCAGGTGGGTCATGGCGGCGTATCCCTTGGTATCGGGCGAAGGCTAGCGGCCGCCGCGCGGGCCCGGAAGCCTCGACAGGTCCGGCCGGCTGCGCAAAGCTTCGCGCAACACAGGGAGCACAACGGCATGACGAACCCCTCCGCCGCCTTCGGGCGCCGCATCCTGCTCGGCGCCGCCGCGGCCTCCCTCGCCGCCCCCGCACTGGCCCAGGCGCCCTGGCCATCACGGGACCTGCGGCTGATCGTGCCCTTCCCGCCTGGCGGCACCACGGATGTGGTGGCGCGGCTGGTCGCGCTGGCGATGCGGGAGCGGATCGGCCGGCCGGTGGTGGTGGAGAACCAGCCCGGCGCCGGCAGCACCACGGCCGCCGGCCGCTTCGCGCGGGAGCCGGATGACCATGCGCTGTTCCTGTCGCAGATCGCCTCCCACGCCATCGGCCCCGCGCTGTACCCGACGCTGCCCTACGACCCCGAGGCGGATTTCCGCGCGGTGACGCTGCTGGTGACGGTGCCCAATGTCTGGGTCGCCAATCCGCGCAACGTGCCGGATGGCGATGTGCGCGTGCTGCTGCGCGACGCCCGCGCGCGGCCCGGCATCCGCACCTTCGCCTCCGCCGGCAACGGCACCTCCACCCACCTGACCGGGGAGTTGATCGCGCAGTTGGCCCGCGCGCCGATGCAGCATGTGCCCTACCGCGGCGCCGGCCCCGGCATGGTCGCGGTGATGGGCGGGGAGGTCGACACCTTCATCGACAACCTGCCGACTGCGCTGCCGCAGATCCGCGCTGGCACGGTGAAGGCCCTGGCGGTGACCTCCCCCGCCCGGCTGCCGGACCTGCCGGATGTGCCGGCGATGTCCGAACTCGGCGCGGAATTCGGCATGGCGGGCTTCGCGGCGGAGGCCTGGTTCGGCCTGCACGCGCACCGCACGGCGCCCGACGCGGTGGTGGCGCGGATGGCGGAGGCGGCGCGCGCGGCGCTGGCCGACCCGGCCGTGCAGGCGCAACTGGCGGAACGCGGCACCCAGCCGAAGGGTGGCCCCTCGGCGGAATATGCCGCGCTGGTGACGGCGGAGCGGGTGCGCTGGCGCGACGTGGTGCGGGACGGCAACATCCGCGTTCAATAGGACCGGAAAAGGATCGGGGTGCCCGGAATCGAACCGAGGACCTCCTGTACCCAAAACAGGCGCGCTACCAGGCTGCGCCACACCCCGTGGAGCGCGTGATTAGCCGAAGCCGCAGGGCAAGGCCAGCCGGATGACCGAGCGACCCGCATCACCTGCGGTCGAGCGGCCCGGCCGAGGGAGCGAGACAGTGCCATGCGGCTGATCTACATCCTGTTCGACAGCCTGAACCGTCATGCCCTGGGCTGCTATGGCGGGCAGGCGATCCCGACACCCCAGTTCGACCGGCTGGCCGCGCGCAGCGTCAGCTTCGGCACCCACTACGTGGGCAGCATGCCCTGCATGCCGGCGCGGCGGGACCTGATGACCGGCCGGCTGAACTTCCTGCACCGCGCCTGGGGCCCACTGGAGCCCTTCGACAACGCCTTCCCCGAGATCCTCCGCGCCGAACGCGGTACCCACAGCCACCTGGTGACCGACCACTACCACTACTTCGAGGATGGCGGCGTCGGCTTCCATGGCCGCTATTCGTCCTGGGAGTTCTTCCGGGGCCAGGAAAAGGACAAGTGGAAGGGCGTCGTCGCCCCGCCGATGGAGCGCTGGCGCGGCGCGTACCACCCGACCCAGTTCGACGGCCGCACCGACCAGAACGCCAACATGCCGTACTACGTTTCGCGGGAGCGGATGACGGAGGAAGCCGCCTTCCCGATCGCGCTTTGTACCGAAGCTGCGCTGGACTTCCTCGAGACCAACAAGGCGGCCGACAACTGGCTGTTGCAGCTCGAGTGCTTCGACCCGCACGAGCCCTTCTTCGCCGCCGCCCGCTTCCGGGAAGGCCTGCCCACCAACTACCGCGGCCCGGTGCTGGACTGGCCGCGCTACGGCCAGCCCGGCTATGCACCGGAGGAGGAGGCGGAGCTGCGCGCCAACTACCTGGCCCTGGTCGCCATGTGCGACGACTACCTCGGCCGGGTGCTGGACTGGATGGATGCCAACGACGCCTGGTCGGATACCGCGCTGGTGGTCTCGACGGACCACGGCCTGCTGCTCGGCGAGCACGAGTACTGGGGCAAGAACCGCCCGCCCTTCTTCGACGAGGTCGCGCGGATCCCGCTGTTCATCCACCATCCCGACCACGCGGCGCAGGCTGGATCACGGCGGATGGCGCTGACCCAGACCATGGACCTGATGCCGACCATCCTCGACATCTTCGGCGCCACGACGCCGCCGGAAGTGCTGGGCCGGTCCCTGGTGCCGCTGCTCGCGCAGGATGCGCCGCTGCGCCAGGGGGTGCTGTTCGGCCAGTTCGGCGGCGCGGTGAACGTGACCGACGGGCGCTTCGTCTACATGCGCCATCCGGAGGGCGCCCAGGCGGCGGTGCCGCTGCACCACTACACGCTGATGCCCGTGCACATGCGCAGCTTCTTCGAGGCGCGGGAGATCCAGGGCGCCACGCTGGCCGGCCCCTTCGGCTTCACCAAGGGCATGCCGGTGCTCAAGCTGCCGCTGGTGCCCGATGCCGCCGCCAACATGATCCACCGCTACCCACTGCTGGACCCGCACACGGCGCTGTACGATCTCCGCGCCGACCCGGCACAGGCCGCGCCCGTCGATGCCCCGGCGGAGGCCGCGCGCATGGCCGCGCTGCTCGCCGCCTTGATGGCGGAACACGAGGCGCCGCCGGAGGCCTTCGCGCGCCTGGGCCTGCCGGCACCTCGTTCCAGGGCCGCCGCTGATCGACCAGCCGAAGCCGCCGCCGCCATGCTGGCGGCAAGTGACCGGAGGAAACAGAAACCATGATCAACCGCCGCACCCTGACGAGCGGCCTTGCCGCGCTGCCCCTCCTCCGCGCCCGCGGCGCCGGCGCGCAGGCCCGGTATCCGGATCGCCCGGTCAGGATGATCGTGGGATTTCCCGCCGGCGGCGGTGTCGACCTGACGGCCAGGCCCCTGGCGCAGAAGCTGTCGGAGCGTTTCGGGCAGCAATTCGTGGTCGACAATCGTGGCGGGGCCGGTGGCAACATCGGAATGGACCTGGTCGCCAAGGCGCCGGCGGATGGCCACACGCTGCTGGTCGGCAATGTTGGCATGCTGGCCATCAACCCGGCGCTGTACAGCAGCCTGACCTTCGACACGGTGGCGGATTTCGCCCCGATCGCGCAGATCGTCGCCGTGCCGCTCGCGGTCGCCGTGCCGGCGGACCTGCCGGTGCGCAACCTGGCGGAGTTCATCGCAATGGCCAAGGCGCGGCCCGGCGCGCTGAACATGGGCTCGGGCGGCAATGGCGGCATCCCGCATCTGGCGTTCGAGCTGCTGAAGCGTCGTGCGGGTATCGATGTCGTGCACGTGCCCTATCGCGGCAGCGCGCCGGCCTTGCAGGACCTGCTGGGCAGCCGCCTCCAGTTGATGATCGACGGCTACAACCTGATGCGCGCGGCCGCCGAATCCGGCCGCATCCGCATCATCGCGACGACGGGGCGGGAGAGGCTGCCGGCGCTGCCGGACGTGCCGACGGTGCAGGAAAGCGGCGTGGAGGGGTTCGAGGCGGTGGGCTGGCAGGGCATCCTCGCCCCGGCCGCGACGCCCGCGCCGATCCTGGCGCAGCTCGAGGAGGCGATCGGCTGGGCGCTGCGCGACACCGACCTGCCGCGCGCCTACCTGGCGCAGGGCCAGCTTCCGATCTTCCAGGGCCGCGAGGCCTTCACCCAGACCGTGCGGCGCGAACGCGAGCAATGGACGCGGGTGGTGCGGGAGGCGAACGTCTCCCTGGATTGAAGTCGGGGTGGCGGTTCAGGGCGCGGTGCCGAAGATCCGGTGCAGGGCGCGGTCGCCGACGCGGATATCCAGCTTTTCCGTGATCCCGGCCTGCAATTCGAGCGTGGCACGGACCGGGCCGCGGCTGTCGATCGGTGTCAGGCTCTGCGGCACGGTGCGCTCCGCGATGCGGTGGATGCGGCCATCGGCGGCGATGAACAGCATGTCGAGCGAGGCCAGCGTGTTGCGCATCCACATGCTGCTCTCGCGCGGCTGGCCCCAGTCGAACAGCATCCCTTCCTCCGCGCCCACGGTCGGGCGGAACATCAGGCCGATCATCTGGTGGTCCGGGCTGACCGCCATCTCCACCTGGAAGGTGTGGCGGGTGCCGTTGCGACCGAGGATGACCAGCGGTTCGGTCGGCAGCTTCGGCTGGGGCCGGTCCACGCCCGGCTGGGCCAGGGCGGCGCCGGCCATGAACAGGCCGAGCGAGGCAAGCACGGGGCGTCGTTTCATCATGGCCCGAGCATAGCACCGGCCGCGAGGCTGGCGAGTGGCGGCTCCGGCAGCCCCTCCAGCGTCCGCGCCGCCAGCGCCCATATCTCCGGCCGCACCGGGCCGGGGCGGGGCGCGTCCGCGATGGTGGTGAACCAGTGGTCCGGCGGGTTGCGGCCGGCGGCGCGGTGGAAGGAAAGGCTGCGCAGTACGGCCTCCGCGGCGGGTGGGATGCGCGGCGGGATCGGCAGGCGGTTCAGTGTCGCCCAGACCCCGGCCCAGCAGCGCGCCACCGACCACGGGTTGTAGCCGCCGCCGCCCAGCACGATCAGCCGCGGCGCCACCCCCATCAGCGCCTGCGCCACCGTGCGATGCGCGCCGTTGGAAAGGGCGAGGCGGGACAGCGGGTCCTCCGCGATGGCATCCGCCCCGCATTGCAGCATCACCGCCTGCGGCCGCCGCTGGCGCAGGATGGGCAGGATGGCGTGGCGCAGCAGCACGTCCATTTCGCTGTCGTTGAAACCCTCCGGCACCGGCAGGTTGCGGGCATGGCCGCCGGCGCGGTTCTCCGCCGGGCCGGTGTTGGGCCAGCGCCCGGCTTCGTGCACGGATACGGTGAAGACGCGCGGATCCTCCGCAAAGGCCTGCTCCACGCCGTCGCCGTGATGCGCATCGATGTCGAGGTACAGGATGTTGTCGAGGCCGAGGTCCAGCCAGCGCAGCAGCCCGAGCACCGCGTCATTCAGGTAGCAGAAGCCGCTGGCGCGATCCGGCTGGCCATGATGCGTGCCGCCGCCGGGCACGTGCACGATGCTTGGGGCCGGCCCCGCATCGCGCGTCAACTCGGCTGCCCGCATCACGCCGCCGGCGCCGGTGGCAGGGCGCGAGAACACCTCCCGGTACACCGGGTTGCCATCCGCGCCGATGCGGTGGCGCGCCTTGTGGGCCGGGTCCACCTGCTGCGTCGCCTCGGCGGCCATCAGCGCGGCGATGTAGTCCGGCGTGTGGAAGCGCAGCAGGTCCACCGGCGTGGCGCGCGGGCTGTCCAGGTACTGCTCCGGTGCCACCCACCCCATGGCGCGGACGAGGTCCAGCATGGTCGAGACGCGCGGAATGGCCAGCGGGTGCTTCGGGCCGTAGGTGGAGCCGCGATAGATCTCGGAGCCGATGAGCAGGGGTCTGGTGACCAGGGGTTTGGGCGGGTGCATCGCAGCCGAAGATGGGGCCGGCCGGCCCAGGCGCCCAGATGCTGAGGCGCCCGGATGCTCAGGCGCCCAGATGCTCGAACAGGATCGAGCTGCCTAGGGCGATCAGCGCCAGTCCGGCCAGCGCCTCCGCGACCCGCCCGATGCGGCTGCCGAGCAGGCGGCCGGCCAGCATGCCGCCGGTCGCCATCGCGAAGGTGGCGGCGCCGATGGCGGGCGCCACGATCCAGATATTGGCGTCGAGCAACGCCAGCGACACGCCGACCGCCATGGCATCGATGCTGGTCCCCACCGCAGTGGCCAGGAGCATCCAGGCCGAGGCCGGGCCCGGTGCCGCCGCCGGGTCACGCCTCAGCGCCGCCCAGAGGCAATGCAGCCCGACCAGGCCGAGCAGGATGAAGGCCACCCAATGGTCGATCGCGGCGATGCTGCCGGCAGCCATCATGCCGGCGGACCAGCCAATCACGGGCGTCGCCATTTCCACCGTGCCGAACACCGCGCCGGTGCGAAGCGCATCGCGCAGCCGGATCCGGCGGCCGGTCGCGCCGCGGCTGAGGGCGGCGGCGAAGGCATCCACGGACATGCCGAGCGCGAGGACGGTGATGGCGGCGGGGGACATGGCGGACGACCTACCCGCAGCCCCAGGAATCGTCAAATTCTTATTTGAAATCAGTGTGTTGTAGTACCGGCCCAGCTTTGGTGCGCCGGCTACAGAAGCGGGAGGCTGGGACGATTCAAGGCGCCGGCACCAGCCCTTGCCATGCAGGCGGACCCGACGCATACAGGGCTGGTCATCGGGGGGAGCCCATTGGGGGCTGAGAGGCGGGGCTGATCCCCGCGACCCCACGAACCTGATCCGGGTCATGCCGGCGAAGGGAACGGTGTCTTGCCTGGCCTGCCCCCATTGGGCGCTCCCGCGCCCGGATTCCGCATCGCCCTGCCGCGTGGCCTCTCGCTTGGGGGGCTGCCCGTGCTGGGCGCGCTCGAACTCGCCGTCCAGGGCGGGCGGACCACGGCGCTGCTCGGGCCTTCAGGGTCCGGCAAATCCACGCTGCTGCGCCTGGTCGCGGGGCTGCTGCCGGTGCCGGTCGGCGGGCATGTGCAGGCCGAGGACGGCGCGAAGCTGGCCGGTCGCCTCGCCTACATGGCGCAGCAGGACCTGCTGGCCCCCTGGCGGGACGTGCTTGGCAACATCGCCATGGGCGCGCATCTGCGCGGCGAGCGGCCGGATCATTCGCGCGCCCGCGCCCTGCTCGCCGAGGTCGGGCTGACGGCGGCGGATGGCGCGAAGAGGCCGGCGCAGCTTTCGGGGGGCATGCGCCAGCGTGCCGCCCTGGCGCGAACGCTGATGGAAGACCGCCCGCTGGTGCTGATGGACGAGCCGTTCAGCGCCGTGGATGCGCCGACGCGCCACCGCATGCAGTCGCTGTCCGCGCGGCTGCTGGCCGGCCGCACGGTGTTGCTGGTGACGCATGACCCGCTGGAGGCGCTGCGCCTGGCGGACCGCATCTTCGTCCTGACCGGCAGCCCATCCGTCCCGGTGGAGGTGGCAGTCCCAGAGGGTGCGCCACCCCGTGCGGCCGGCGACCCGGCGCTGCTGGCGGCCCAGGCGGCGCTGCTGGAACGCCTGGCGGAGGCGGTCGCATGATCCGCGGGTTCATCGCCGCCGCCGGCCTCGTGTTGCTGTGGCAAGCCTTCGTCTGGGTCACGGAGGTGCCGCCCTTCCTGCTGCCGGCACCATCCCGCGTGGCCGCCGCCTTGGCGGACCGGTGGGACATCATCGCGGGCCATGCCGCCATCACCGGCACCGAGATCCTGCTCGGCCTGCTGCTGGGCACATTGCTCGGTTGCTGCACCGCGCTGGTGCTGGCGGCCTGGCCGGGCGGGCGGCGCTGGCTGCTGCCGCTGCTGCTGATCAGCCAGGCCATCCCCGTCTTCGCCATCGCGCCGCTGCTGACGCTGTGGCTCGGCTTCGGCATCGGCAGCAAGGTGGCGATGGCGACGCTCATCATCTTCTTCCCCGTCGCCACCGCCTTCTATGATGGGTTGCGGCGGACGGAGCCGGGGATGCTCGACCTCGCCGCGACCATGGGCGCCTCCCGCTTCGCGCTGCTGTGGCGGGTGCGGGTGCCGGCCGCCCTGCCCTCCCTCGCCTCCGGACTGCGCGTCGCCGCCGCCGTCGCGCCGATCGGCGCGGTGGTCGGTGAATGGGTCGGGGCCTCGGCCGGCCTCGGCTACCTGATGCTGCACGCCAACGGCCGCAGCCAGACGGATGTGATGTTCGCAGCACTCTTCGTGCTGATGCTGATGGCCCTCGCCTTGTGGTTCGCCACCGACTGGCTGCTGCGCAGGGCGATCCCCTGGCAGCCCGATTCCCTCCTCAGTGAAAAGGTCACGACATGACGCGCCTGCTCGCCCTGTTGGCCCTGCTGCTCGCCGCCCCCCTCGCGCACGCGCAACCGGCGCGGGAGCCGCTGACGGTGCTGCTGGACTGGTTCATCAACCCCGACCACGCCCCCATCATCATCGCGCAGGAACGCGGCGACTTTGCCCGGGCCGGCCTCGATGTCCGCATCGTCGCACCGGCCGACCCGAACGACCCGCCGCGGCTGATCGGCGCCAAGCGCGGCGATATCGGCGTGTACTACCAGAAGAACCTCTACCTCGCGGTCGACCAGGGCCTGCCGCTGATGCGCGTCGGCACGCTGGTGGCGACGCCGCTGTCCACCCTCACCGTGCTGCGCGACGGCCCGGTGCGGACGCTGGCGGATCTCCGCGGCAAGCGCATCGGCTATTCCGTCGCGGGGTTCGAGGAAGTGACGATGGGCGCGATGCTGGAGAGCGTCGGCCTGTCGCTGTCCGACATCCGCCTGGTGAACGTCAATTTCGGCCTGTCCTCGGCGCTGATGTCGGGCCAGGTGGACGGCATCCTCGGCGGCTTCCGCAATTTCGAGCTGCACCAGCTCGACATCGAGAACCGCCCCGGCCGCGCCTTCTTCCCCGAGCAGTACGGCATCCCGGCCTATGACGAGCTGATCTACATCGCGCATCGCGACCGGGCCCGCGACCCGCTGCTGCGCCGCTTCATCGACGCGACGGAAGCCGCCACGCACTTCCTGGTGAACAACCCGGAGGAATCCTGGCGCATGTTCATCGCTGGCCCCCGCCGCGAGCTCGACAACGAGCTGAACCGCCGTGCCTTCGCCAGCACTGCCAACCGCTTCTCGCTGAGCCCCGGCGCGCTGGACCGCAACCGCTACGAACGGTTTGCCCGATTTCTCGCCGACCGCAGGATGATCCGCAATGTGCCGGCGCTCGAGACCTATGCGGTGGAACTGCCGGCCGCTACTGCTGTGCGGTGAGCGCTGAACCTCGGTTCCTGGTCGACGCCGATGCCTGTCCGGTGCGGGACGAGATCCTGCGCGTCGCCGGGCGGCTCGGCTTCGAGACCATTTTTGTCTCCAACGGCTCTCGCCCCATCCGGCCGCCAGGTGGACGCACGCGGATCGTCATCGTCACCGATGGCGCCGACAAGGCGGATGACTGGATCGCGGAGGAGGCGACGCCCAACGATGTCTGCCTGACGGCCGACATCCCCCTCGCCGCACGGTGTCTGGCCAAGGGCGCCTTCGCGCTGAATTTCAAGGGCCACCCCTGGACCGAGAACAACATCGGCAGCGCTCTGGCCGGCCGCGCCATCTCCCAGCACCTGCGGGAGATGGGCATGGGCGGCGGCCCGCCGCCGATGGCGGGCGCCGACAAGTCGCGTTTCCTGAACGCGCTGGACACCATGGCGCAGGCGGCGATCCGGCGGTCCAAGGGGGCTTGATCGCGACCACGGTTGGGGGCCGAATATGCATCCTCATCCAAGGACGCGCAGAGATGGTCAGGATTACGCGGCGCGCTCTCAGCGGCCTCGCGGCTGCGGCGCTTGTGCCGGCCATGGCGGGCGCCCAGGCCCCCTGGCCATCCCGTCCGCTGCGCTGGATCGTGCCCTACGCACCGGGTGGAGGTTCGGACTTCCTCGCCCGCACGCTGGCCGCCGCCATCGGCGGACCGCTCGGCCAGCCCGTGCAGGTGGACAACCGCCCGGGCGGTGCCACCATCCCGGCGAGCGAGATGGCGGCACGGTCCCCGCCCGATGGCTACACGCTGCTGTCGGCCGACCTCACCGCGCTGGTCATCACACCGGCCATGTCGACCCGCCTGCCCTACCATCCGATCCGCGATTTCCGGCCGGTGGCGCCGATTGCCCGCTTCCCCTTCGTGCTGGTGGTGCATCCGGACCTGCCGGTGCGGACAGGGCCGGAACTGGTGGCCTATGCGCGCGCCAATCCCGGCAGGCTCAACTTCGGCTCCCCAGGCGTCGGCACGCCGACCCACCTGGCGACGGAACGCTTCAGCCGCACCGCCAATGTCCAGATCACGCATGTGCCCTACCGCGGCGGCGCGCCGGCGGTGCAGGACATGGTGGCGGGCGTGGTGCAGGCGATGTTCATCGACTACGCATCGGGCGCCCCGCACATCGCCAATGGCCGCGTCCGCGCCATCGGCATTCCCGCACCGCAGCGCCTGAGCCTGCTACCGGATGTGCCAACGTTGGCCGAACAGGGCCTCGGTGGCGCCGACATTTACTCCTGGCAGGGTGTGGCGGTGCCGGCCGGTACGCCGGATGCCATCGTCGCGCGGCTACAGACCGAATTGGTGAAGGCGCTGCAGACGGAAACGGTGGCCGCGCGCCTGCGCTCGATCAGCCTGGAGCCCTATCCCGGCACCGGCGCCGACCTCGCCGCGCTGATCGAGAGCGAGACGGCGATCTGGGCGCCGCTGATCCGGGAGCTTGGGCTGACGCTGGACAGCTAGATCCGGGCGCCCGCCCCTGCCGCCAGCCACGCCAGCCGTCCCTGGCAGAAGGTGGCGACCGGCGCGCGACGGTCCGGGTCCACCAGCACCAGGTCGCCCCGCAGCCCCGGCGCGATGCGGCCACGATCCGGAAGCCCCGCTGCCTGCGCCGGATTGGCCGAGACCAGCGCCCAGGCCGCCGGCAGGTCCAGCACGCCGCGACCGGCCATGACGAAAGCGGCCTCCAGCATCGCCGGCCAGTAGTAGTCCGACGCCAGGATGGTGACCAACCCACGCTCCGCCAGCGGCGCCGCGGCGGACCAGCCCATGTGGCTGCCGCCGCGCACCACGTTGGGCGCGCCCATCACCACATGCTCGCCCGCCGCGCGCGCGGCTTCGGCCACCGCTTCCGACATCGGAAACTCGCAGACCGCGGCGCCGAGTGCGCGGAAGCAGGCGCGGTCCTCCGGCGTCGCATCGTCATGGCTCAGCATCGGGATGCGAAGGGCGCGTGCCGCCGCGGCGAGACGCGCATGGGCCTCCGCCACCTCGCCGCGCCGGGCCAGCGCGGCCTCGGCCAGCGCGGCGAAATCCGAAACGGCGACGCCGCCGCGCTGCGCATAGGCGGCGGCCTTGGCCGGGTCCGGCAGGCGCCGGACGATGCCGGGCGTGTGGTCGTTGAAGGCCAGCAGCGCGACGCGGCCGGCCGCCATGTCGGTCAGCAATTCGCCCAGCGCATCCAAGTTGTCGGCCTCATAGCGGCAATGGATGCGCAGGTCGCAGCCGCCATCCGCGCGCACTGCCTCCACCGCCGCTAGCGTCCGGCGCCAGGCCTCGATGCCGCGCAGCCCCGGTTCCCAGGACAGGGTCACGCCGAGGCAGGCGGTTGTGATGCCGGCGGCCAGAAGCTGCGCCGCCGAGTCGCGCATCGCCAGGCCGGCCGGGAAGCCGATGCCAGGCCGTGGCTGCATCTGTCGTTCATGCGCATCGCCATGGATATCGACCAGGCCTGGCAGCACCAGCAGGTCCGCGGCATCGAAGCGCCGCGCACCGGCCGGCGCCGCGCCGGCGATCACGCCATCCTCCAGCGCCACCGCCGCCGGCCGCAGCGCGCCATCGAGCAGCGCGGTGCCGCCCTCGATCGACCAGTTCATTCAGGACTCCACGACAAGCTGCGCGCGGCCGGCCGCGTAGCGGGCGATCGAGAGGTCCACCACCTCCCCGGCCGGATCGACGTTCACCGCCTCCGTCACCAGCACCGGGCGGTTGCGGGATTGCTGCAGGATCTCGGCTTCCTCCGGCGTCGGCAGCCGTGCCGTGATGCGGGTGACCTTGCGGCTGTAATCCGGCACGCCGCAGGCGGCGAGTGCTGCGCTGACGGAGGGGTCCTTGCGCAGCAGCTCCGGAATCCGGCCGAAGCGCGTCGAGGGGAAGTGGTGCGTGCCGAGCACCAGCGGCCGGCCATCGGCCAGCGACAGCCGTTCCACCACCACCACCGGCCGCCCGCGCCGGATGCCGAGCTGTTCGGCCAGCCCAGTCTCGGCGGCCACCTCCGTCACGCGCAGGATGCGCCCGCCGGGTTCGCGATTCTGCCGGCGGATGATCTCGGCGAAGCGCGTGCGCGGGCCGAGGCGGTAGTCCACCACATCCTCCGCCACGAAGCTGCCGCGGCCCTGTTCGATGCGGACCAGACCACGGCCCTCCAGCTCCTCCATCGCGCGGCGCACGGTGTGGCGGTTGACGCCGTACTGCCCCGCAAGCTCCGCCTCGGTCGGCAGGCGGCCGCCGGGCGGGTAGGTCCCGCCGGCGATGTCCCGTTCCAGCCGCTGCGCGATCTGTCGCCAGAGCGCGACCCCCTGGCCGCGTGCCAGGGCGATGCCGCTGGCGGGTGCGTCGCCCGGTGCCGGTTCGTTGATCATTGGCCGCGGCCTGGGCCTGCATGGTTCGTCATGGAATCTTCAAACCCCTCCCGGTTCGCTTGTGCGAGTTTTGCTTGACCTTATCGGGGCGGATGACTAGTTGTCTAGACAATATGAGCGTCCCATGAGTCCAGATCCCGACGAGATTGAGAATAATGCGGAGCGCCGGCGGTGGATGTCCATCCTCGCCCGCGCGGATGCCGCCGAGATCGCCGCGCGGCTGCAGGCGATGCCGCCGCCGCCGCCGCATCGCAGGCTGCGCGGGCCGGAGACCGGGCTGGTGATGGTGCGCGGCCGCGCCGGTGGCGATGGCGCACCCTTCAACCTGGGCGAGATGACCGTCACCCGCTGCGCTGTGAGGCTGGAGGATGGCACGGTGGGGCATGGCTACGTCGCCGGCCGCGATGCGCGGCAGGCGGAACTGGCGGCGCTGCTGGACGCGCTGATGCAGGATGCGGCGCGGCGCCCGGCGCTGGAGGCCACGGTGATCGCGCCGCTGGAAGCAGCCCAGGCCGAGCGTCGGGCCGGCTCGGCCCGTCGGGCCGCCGCCACCCGCGTGGAGTTCTTCACCATGACGCAGATGCGATGAGCACGTCGTTCCCCGGCTTCGCCGATCCGGTGCTGGATTCGCAGGCCGCGTTCCGCGCCGTGCTGCAGGCGATGAGCCGCCCTGGCCAGGTGCAGCGCGTGCCTGTCCTGCCGGAAGTGCCGCCCGGCCTTTCACCCGCCGCGGCCGCCGTGCTGCTGGCGCTGGTCGATGCCGAGACCCGGCTGTGCCTCGCCGCCGGATCGCAGGCCGAAGCCTGGGTGCGCTTCCACTGCGGCGCGCCCTTCGCGCCGGCCGGCGCTGCCGCCTTCGTGCTCGATCCCGCCGCGCGGCTGGCAGAGTTGAACCCGGGGACGGAGGAGGAGCCGGAGCGCGGCGCGACCTTGATCCTGGAGGTCGGCGCCGTGGAGGAAGGCGCGGGCTGGCGGCTGACTGGCCCCGGTATCCGCGACGAGCACCGGCTTCGGGTGCGTGGCGCCCCGCCCGGCTTCCTCGGCGACTGGGCCGCCAACCGCCACCAGGCGCCCTGCGGCATCGATGTCATCCTGTGTGCCGGAGACCGTATAGCGGCGCTACCGCGCAGTGTCGCGATCGCGGAGGGCTGAGCCATGTATGTCGCGACCAAGGGCGGCGAACGCGCCATCGGCGCCGCCCACGCCTGGCTGGACGAGACCCGCCGCGGCGATCCCGCGCTGCCGGAACTGACCGCGGCACAGGTCGAGGCGCAACTCGGGCTCGCCGTGGATCGCGTGATGGCCGAAGGATCGTGCCACGATCGCGGACTGGCGGCGCTGGCGGTGAAGCAATCCCGCGGCGACCTGATCGAGGCGGCGTTCCTGCTGCGCGCCTACCGCACCACCCTGCCCCGCTTCGGCGCCAGCCAGCCGCTGGATACCAACGCCATGGCACTGCACCGCCGCATCAGTGCCACCTACAAGGATTTGCCGGGCGGCCAGGTGCTCGGCCCGACCTTTGACTACACGCATCGCCTGCTGGATTTCTCCCTCGCCGCCGCGGGCGGATCACGGGAGGCCCCGCCCGAGGCCGCGGTGACTGCCGAGCCGACGCCACGCGTGACGGAGATGTTGGCGCGCGAGGGCCTGATGCAGCGTGAGGCCGCGAGCGAGGCGGAGCCGGGCGACCTGACCCGCGAGCCCCTCGCCTTCCCCGCCGACCGTCCGCTGCGCCTGCAGGCGCTGGCGCGTGGTGACGAGGGGTTTCTCCTCTCGCTCGGCTATTCCAGCCAGCGCGGCTATGGCAACAACCACCCCTTCGTCGGCGAGATCCGCATGGGCGAGGTGGCGGTGGAGTTCGTGCCACCGGAGCTCGGCTTCGCCATCGACCTCGGCGACATCACCGTGACCGAATGCCAGATGGTGAACCAGTTCAAGGGAAGCCGCACGGAGCCGCCACAGTTCACGCGCGGCTACGGCCTGGTCTTCGGCCATGGTGAGCGCAAGGCGATGTCGATGGCGCTGGTAGACCGCACGCTGCGCGCGGCTGAATTGGGGGAGGACGCAACGGCGCCGGCGCAGCAGCAGGAATTCGTGCTTTCGCATTGCGACAACGTCGAGGCCACCGGCTTCGTCGAGCACCTGAAGCTGCCGCACTACGTCGATTTCCAGTCGGAACTGGAAAACGTGCGGACCATGAGGGCGAGTGTGGAGACGGCGAAGTGACGCACGATCCCGGCTACAACTTCGCCTACCTCGATGAATCGACGAAGCGGATGATCCGCCGCGCGATCCTGAAAGCGGTCGCCATCCCCGGCCACCAGGTGCCCTTCGGATCGCGGGAGATGCCGCTGCCCTACGGCTGGGGCACCGGCGGCATCCAGGTGACGGCGGCGATCCTCGGCCCCGACGATGTGCTCAAGGTGATCGACCAGGGCAGCGACGACACCACCAATGCCGTGTCGATCCGCGCCTTCTTCCGCCGCACCGCCGGCATCGCGACGACGGAAAGCACGGAGCAGGCCAGCATCATCCAGACCCGCCACCGCATCCCCGAACGCGCGCTGCGGGAGGACCAGATCCTGGTCTACCAGGTGCCGATCCCGGAGCCGCTGGGCCGGCTGGAGCCGCGCATCGCGGAGACGCGGCGGATGCACGCGATGGCCGATTACGGGCTGATGCATGTGAAGCTGTACGAGGACATCGCCCGTCACGGCCACATCGCCACCAGCTATTCCTACCCGGTCATGGTCAACGACCGCTACCTGATGTCGCCCTCCCCTATCCCGGCCTTCGACAACCCGAAGATGGACCGCATGCCGGCGCTGCAATTGTTCGGCGCGGGGCGGGAGAAGCGGATCTACGCGGTGCCGCCCTATACCAGCGTGCGCAGCCTGGACTTCGACGACCATCCCTTCCGCCCGATCCGCGCGCCGCACACCTGCGAACTGTGCGGCTCCGGCGACACCTACCTGGACGAGGTGCTGACGGATGATGTCGGTGGCCGCATCTTCGTCTGCTCCGACACGGATTTCTGCCGCGAGCGCCAGTCTATGAAGGAAGCGGCGGAATGAACGGGGAGCCGCTTCTCTCGGCCAGCGACCTGGTGCTGCGCTTCGGCCGCATCGCCGCGCTGGATGGCGTGGCACTCGACATCTACCCCGGCGAGGTCGTCGCCATCGTCGGTGAATCCGGCAGCGGCAAGACCACGCTTCTCCGGGTCCTTTCCGGCCTGATGCGGCCCGATGCCGGGGAGGTCCGCTACCTCGGCCAGGACGTGCTCGGCATGACGGAAGCCGCGCGGCGCCGCCTGATGCGCACCGAATGGGGTTTCGTGCACCAGAACCCGCGCGACGGGTTGCGCATGGCGGTCTCCGCCGGCGGCAACATCGGCGAGCGGCTGATGGCGACCGGCGCCCGTCACTACGGCAACATCCGGGCCCAGGCGGCGCATTGGCTGGAACGGGTGGAGATCGACCCCGCCCGCATGGACGACGTGCCGCAGAAGTTCTCCGGCGGCATGCAGCAACGCCTGCAGATCGCCCGCACGCTGGTGACCCTGCCGAAGCTGGTCTTCATGGACGAGCCGACCGGCGGGCTCGATGTGTCCGTCCAGGCGCGGCTGCTCGACCTGATCCGCGCCCTGGTGGCCGACCTCGGCCTCGCCGTGCTGATCGTGACGCATGACATCGCCGCCGCCCGGCTGCTGGCGCACCGGATGCTGGTGATGCGGCACGGCGTGGTGGTGGAGGCCGGGCTGACCGACCGGGTGCTGGACGACCCGCAGCATCCCTACACGCAACTCCTCGTCTCCTCGGTACTGGCGGCATGAGCTTCTCGATCCGGACGGAGGGGCTGGCGAAGGAATTTCGGCTGTTCCTGCAAGGTGATGTCCGCATCCCGGTGCTGGACGCGGTGGATTTCAGTGTGGCGCCCGGCGAATGCGTGGCACTGACCGGGCCTTCGGGCGCCGGCAAATCCACCCTGATGCGTTGCCTCTACGGCAATTACGGCGCCGGGTCGGGCCGCATCCTGCTGCGCCACCAGGGCGCGGTGGTGGACCTCGCCACCGCCGATGCACGGCTGGTGCGGGAAATCCGGCGCGAAACGCTGGGCTATGTCAGCCAGTTCCTGCGGGTCATCCCGCGCGTCGGCGCGCTGGATATCGTCGCCGAGCCGTTGCGCGCCCGTGGCGTGGCGGAGGATGCGGCCAAGGCCCGGGCGTCCGCGCTGCTGACGCGCCTCAACCTTCCGTCAAGGCTGCACAACCTGCCACCCTCCACCTTTTCGGGCGGCGAACAGCAGCGTATCAACTTGGCCCGCGGCTTCGCCGCGGACTACCCCGTGCTGCTGCTGGATGAGCCCACCGCCAGCCTCGACCCCGTGAACCGCCAGGTTGTCGTTGCCCTGGTCGCGGAGGCCAAGGCGCGCGGCGCGGCGCTGATCGGCATCTTCCACGACACCGAGATCCGTGACCAGGTGGCCGATCGCCTGTTCGAGGTTCTGCCGATCCAGGACGCCGCATGAATTCCGACATGATCCTGACCAATGCGCTGCTGGTCCTTCCGGACAGTGTGGTCCCCGGCACGCTGGTCCTTCGTGGCGACCGGATCGTCGAGATCCAGCACGGCCGCAGCCACGCACCCGGCGCCATCGACCTGGACGGCGACCACCTGATCCCGGGTATCGTCGATGTCCATACCGACAATCTGGAACGCCAGGTGCAGCCACGCGCCACCGCGCGCTGGCCGTCCCGCTCCGCCATGCTGGCGCATGACAGCCAGACGGCCGCGGCCGGCGTCACAACCGTGTTGGACGCGCTGTGCCTCGGCGACCTCGGCTTCGACACCGGGCGCACGCAGACCTTCAAGGACGGGCTGGCGGACCTCGATTCGCTCACCCACACCGGCCTGCTGAAGTCCGACCACTTTCTTCATCTGCGCTGCGAGTTGCCGGCTTCGGACATGCCGGAACTGGTGGACCTGGCGGCGGATCATCCGCTGGTCCGCATGGTCAGCCTGATGGACCATTCGCCCGGCGTCGGCCAGTACCGCGACCTGGAACGCTACCGCACCATGCGGGTGCGCCAGGCGCAGATGAACCTGGCGCAGGTGGACCAGCGCATCGCGGAGCTGCTCGACCAGCGCGCCCGCCTCCGCGAACCGCAGCGCCGCTGGCTGCTGGACCGCGTGGCGCACCGCCACCTGCCGCTGGCCAGCCACGACGACGACAACGAGGAGGATATCATCCGCAATGCCGCGGATGGCATCACCATCAGTGAATTCCCGGTGACGCGGGACGCGGCGCAGGCGGCGAAGCGGATCGGCGTGCAGGTCATTGCCGGGGCGCCCAACATCGTCCGCGGCGGCAGCCACTCCGGCAACGTCGCCGTCTCCGACCTGATGCATGACGCCGCGGTGGACGTGCTGGCCAGCGACTACGTACCGCCGGCCATGGTGGAAGCCGCCTGGCTCGCCGCCGGGCAGGGCCACGCCACGCTGCCGGCCGCGATCGCCATGATCACCGGCACGGCCGCCCGCATGGCCGGCTTCACCGATCGCGGCTGGATCCAGGCCGGGCTGCGCGCCGACCTCGTGCAGATCCGGCCCTTCGAGGGCCATGCCGTGGTGCGCAAGGTCTGGCGCGCGGGCGAACGCATCGCATGATGCGCGCCGCCATCTACTGGGCGCCGCGGCTGGAAGACCCGCTGCACGCACTGGGCTCGCAATGGCTCGGCCGCGACACAGAGACCGGCGGGACGCTGGCGCAGCCGGACCTGCCGGGCCTCGACATCGCGGAGGTCACCAAGGATGCCCGGCTGTACGGCCTGCACGCCACGCTGAAGCCACCCTTCCGCCTCGCGACAAGCTGGGCCGCGCTGCGCACCGACGCGCTGGCGCTGGCGGCGCGCACCCGGCCCTTCGCGCTACCGCCGTTGCATCTTGCGGAACATCACGGCTTCCTGGCCCTGATGGAGACGGAGCGTTGCGCCGAATTGCAGGCGCTGTGCGATGCCGCCGTCGCGGGCCTCGACGTGCATCGCGCGCCGCCGACCGATGAGGAGATCGCCCGCCGGCGGCCGGAGCGCATGACGGAGCGCCAGCGGGAGAATTTGCACCGCTGGGGCTACCACTACGTCTTCGAGGATTGGTGGTTCCACGTCACCCTGTCCCGCCGGCTCGACGGCGCCGAGATGCAGGTGGTGCGTCCGGCGCTGGAAGCGCATCTCGGCGAGGTGCCCGCCACGAGGCGCCGGGTGACGGAGCTTTGCCTGTTCACCCAGGCCGGGCCGGGCGCGCCCTTCCTGCTGGCCGAGCGTCTGCCGCTGCTCGGCTGAGGGCGGCGAGCACGCGGGCGACACCTTCCTCCCGCGTCGCGTCGTTCAGCACGGTCTCGACTTCCAGGCCCTCCGGCAGCGGGGCCTCCCGCGCCAGCCGCTCCGCGATGTCGGCCGCGGTCTCGCGGCCTCGGGCGGCGAGGCGGCCGGCCAGCACCGGCAGCGGCGCGGTGATGAACAGCACGCGCACCGGCCAGCGCATCGCGGCCTCGGTCAGCACGGTGCGGGACAGGTTGGCGATGACGACACGGCCGGCGGCCAGCGCCTCCTCCACATCGCAGGCGATGCCATAGAGCAGGCCATGCGCCTCCCACCACAGCGCGAAGCCCTCCGCCTCCCGCACCGCACGAAACGCCTCCCGCGTCATCGCCAGGTGATCCTCGCCGCCGGCCTTGGCCGGACGGGTGATGCAGCGGCGGGCGAACAGGAAGCGCGGATCATCCGCCAGGCGCGCCTGCGCCGCCGCCATCAGCGTGTCCTTCCCCGCACCGGAGGGCCCGACGACCGGAACAAGCATCGTGGTTGCGCACCGCAATATTGACCACGACGCTTCTGCCTGCGCCTATCGAAGGTCTCAAGCCGCCATACGGAAATCGTCCCATAATGTTCACGACGCGCCCCGAGATCGCCGGCACCTTCGGTGTCGTCGCCTCCACCCACTGGATCGCCTCGCAGGTCGGGATGGCGGTGCTGGAGCGTGGCGGCAACGCCTTCGACGCGGCTGTGGCCGCGGGCTTCACCCTGCAGGTGGCGGAGCCGCACCTGAACGGCCCGGGCGGCGACTGCCCGATCATCATCCACGACGCCAAGGCTGGCGCGCAACGCGTGATCTGCGGCCAGGGCGTGGCGCCGGCCGGGCTTTCCGTGGCCCATGTGAAGGGCGAACTGGGGCTGGACCTGATCCCCGGCACCGGCTTCCTGCCGGCCATGGTGCCCGGCGCCTTCGACGCCTGGGCGCTGATGCTGCGCGACTACGGCACCTGGTCGCTGCGCGACGTGATGTCCTACGCCATCGGCTACGCGCATCGCGGCATCCACTACGTCCCGCGCGTGATTGCCACGCTGAACACGGTGAAGCCGCTGTTCGAGTCCGAATGGCCGACTTCCGCCGAGATCTGGCTGCGCAACGGCGGCCCGGTGGCCGGCGGGCTGTATGCCAACCCCACGCTCGGCCGCACCTGGGAGCGCGTGCTGCGGGAGGCGGAGGCCGCCGGCCATGACCGCGTCGCGCAGATCGAGGCGGCTCGCAACGCCTGGTACGGCGGCTTCGTCGCAGAAGCCATCGGCAACTTCTTTGCACAGACGGAAATCCTCGACAGCTCCGGCCAGCGCCATCGCGGCGTGCTGAGTGCGCAGGACATGTCGCATTGGCGCGCCAGCACGGAGGCGCCCCTGCGGCGCGACTACCGCGGCCACACCGTGCTGAAATGCGGTGTCTGGAGCCAGGGGCCTGCCATGCTGCAGACCCTCGCGCTGCTCGAGGGCTTTGACATGGCGGGCATGGACCCGATGGGCGAGCGCTTCGTTCACACCGTGGTCGAATGCATGAAGCTGGTCTTCGCGGATCGCGAGGCGTTCTACGGCGACCCCGATTTCGTCGACGTGCCGATCCACCATCTGCTGTCCGAGGAGTATGCCGCCGAGCGCCGCAAGCTGGTCGGCGAACAGGCGTCCCTCGAACTGCGACCCGGCACGCTGCCCGGCATGCCGACCCCCTGGGTGGACCACGACGCCGCCAGCCGGGTGGAGATGCTGACCCGCGCGCCGGGCGTCGGTGAGCCGACAGTCGCCCGCCTCGGCGTCTCCTCCGCCGATACCTGCCACGTCGACATCATCGACAGCCAAGGCAACATGGTCTCCGCCACGCCGTCCGGCGGCTGGCTGCAATCCTCGCCATCCGTGCCGGGCCTTGGATTCTGCCTCGGCACGCGCGGGCAGATGTTCTGGCTGGACGAAAGCCTGCCGAACGGCCTGAAGCCGGGCAAGCGGCCGCGCACCACACTGTCCCCGGCCATGGCGCTGAAGGATGGCCGGCCCTGGATGAGCTTCGGCACGCCGGGCGGCGAGCAGCAGGACCAGTGGCAGCCCATCCTGTTCTCCCGCATGGTCGATCACGCGCTGAACATCCAGCAGGCGATCGATGCGCCCGCCTTCCACACCGAACACTGGCCGAGCAGCTTCTGGCCGCGCGTGGCGCGCCCCGGCAAGGTGGTGATCGAGGGCCGCTACGCCGCCGATGTGGCGCCCGCCTTGGCGGCGCGGGGCCACCTGGTGGAAGTCGGCGGCGAGTGGTCCGAGGGCCGGCTGTCCGGCGCGCGCCAGGAAACCGACGGCCAGCTGTTCGCCGGCGCCAATCCCCGCGGCATGCAGGGCTACGCTGTGGGTCGATGAACGGCGGCTGATGAACGGCGGAAGATGAAGCTTGCGGTCGGTCCTGTTCTTGCATTGAATTGTTTCATTGCACGCCCTCCAGGAGCCTGACCGATGATTCGCCGCCGTAGCCTGCCCGTTCTCGCGGCAGGCCTGCTTGCCACCCCGGCCCTGGCGCAGGCCCCCTGGCCATCGCGCCAGATCCGCCTGGTCGTGCCCTACCCGCCCGGCGGCGCCAGCGACATCGCCGGACGCCTGCAGGCGCAGGCGATGACCGAGGGGCTGGGCGTGCAAGTGGTGGTGGACAATCGCGCCGGCGCGGGCGGTACCATCGGCACGGCGCATGTCGCGCAGTCCGCGCCCGATGGCTACACGGTGATGATGGCGAGCCCGTCTTCCCACCTCGGCGCGCCGCTGCTGTTCAAGACGCCGGGCTATGAGGGCGTGGACGATTTTTCGGCCATTGCCACCTTCGCCACCGGCACAGCGATGGTCTGCGTGAACCCTGGGCTGCCGATCCGGAACATCCAGGAACTGGTGGCCTATGCGAAGGCCAATCCGGGCAAGCTGAACTACGGCTCGGCCGGCGCGGGCGGCGCCAACCACATGCTCGGCGTGCTGTTCATGCAGCGTACCGGCACGGATCTGACGCATGTGCCCTATCGCGGTGCGGCGCCGGCGCTGGCGGACCTCATCGCCGGCAACATCCAGGTGGTGTTCGACAGCTACTCCGGCGTCATCGGCTCGGTCCGCGCTGGCCAGGTGCGGGCGCTGGCGGTGACCAACCCGACGCGCTGGCCGCTGGCCCCGGAATTCCCGACCGTGCAGGAACAGGGCGTGCCCAACTACGACCTGCCGAGCTTCTCCGCCGTCATGGGCCCGAAGGGCATCCCGGAGCCGATCGTCGCCCGCATGAACGCCGCGATCAACGAGGGCCTGAAGAAGCCGCAGATGATCGAGCGGCTCGCCGCCAACGGCAACGCGCCCTTCCCCAGCACCCCGGCCGAGTTCACCACGCTGATGCGCACCCAGCGCAGCCTGTGGCAGGAACTGGTGCGCTCCACCGGGCTGCAGCCGGAGTAGCCATAGGCAGCGCCTGTCGTCATGACAGGCGCGGCGCAACTGGCGCGGTGGCATCGCGATCCTGTACCTATTTCACGGAGCAGGAGGATGGCGATGCCAGCCGAGATTTCCCGAGGCAAGCGGCCACTGGACGATGGGGACCTGGCGCACGTGGCTGGTGGAGCGGGGTCGAAGGATCCGCCAGCCCAGCAGGAGCCCGACCCCGGCCAATACCATCTCGATCATGGCGACGCTGGTGCCAGCTTCACCGGCGGGTCCGGCGAGGACACCATCCGCATGGGCCAAGGCGATGACAGCGCGGCCGGTGGCGCGGGCAACGACATCATCCATGGTGACAATTTCATGGCGGCCCAGGCGATCGCCGGTGATCCGGGCGAGCTTCTGTACACCGGCCACGACACGCTGGATGGCGGCGACGGCCAGGACACCATCTACGGCGACAGCGCATCCCACCCCGGCATCGGCGGCAACGACGTGATCAGCGGCGGCACCGGCGACGGCGCGGCGGACCGCGTGTTCGGCGGCGCCGGGGACGATGTCTACACCTGGCGTTCCGGCGACGGCAGCGACCGCTTCGACGGCGGCACGGGCCTCGACACGCTGCACCTGCCCGGGATGCCGGAGGAGGTGCTGCGCATGGGCCTGTCGGTTACGGGCGGGCTGGAACTGCGCAGCCTGGGCAACGGACTCCATGGCTTCTTCGACGCCGCCGGCAACCCGGCCATGGCCAGTGGGCAGATGACGTTGAAGGGCGAGACGGTGAGCTTCGCCGCACTGGAATACATCCGGCTGACCTAGCCATTCGGGGGGACGATGCCCCCCGGAACGCGGTCAGGCCTTGGTGGCCTGCGCCCGCAATTGCGAGATGGTCGCGCGGTTGGTCACCTGCTCCGGGTTCATGCGGATCTCGATGATCGCCGGCTTGCCGCTGGCCTTGGCCCGCTGGAACGCCGGCACGAGTTCATCGGTGGCCGAGACCACTTCCCCATGCCCGCCAAAGCTCTCGATGAACAGCCGAAAATCCGGATTGGTCAGCGCGGTGCCGGAGACGCGGCCGGGGTAGGCACGTTCCTGGTACATGCGGATGGTGCCGTACATGCCGTTGTTGAACACCAGGATGATCGGCGCGGCGCCGGCATGGAAGGCGGTCGCGATTTCCTGCCCCGTCATCAGCGCGCCGCCGTCGCCGACGAAGCACACGACGGTGCGGCCGGGGTTGGTGATCGCCGCGCCAATGGCCGCCGGGATGCCGTAGCCCATGGCGCCGTTGGTCGGGCCGAGGAACTCCTGCTTCTCCGAGATGTGCATGAAGCGGTTCGGCCAGGTGGCGAAGTTGCCGGCGTCGCTGGCGAAGATGGTGTCGTCCGGCAGCACCTTCTCCAGCGCCTGCAACGCCTCGGCCAGGTTCAGTGGCCCCTCGTAGCTCGGCGGCTTCGCCTGCGCCTCCCGCGCCGCGCGCACGTCGCGCCGCCAGCCAGCCCAGCGCGGGCGCTGGATGCGCGGCAGCGCCGCGGCGGCCTGGGCGAAGGCGTTGACGTCGGCGGTGATGCCGAGCGCCACGCGATGCACGCGGCCGATCTCGGCTTGGTCCTGGTGGACCTGGATGATCGGCTGCTTTCCGGCGAAGTCGAACAGCGTGTAGCCCTGGCTTACCGGCTCGCCCAGGCGGGTGCCGAAGGCCAGGATCAGGTCCGATTCGCGTGCCTTGGCCACCAGCCCGGCATCGGCGCCGACGCCGAGGTCACCGGCGAAATGCGCGGAGGTGCCGTCGAACAGGCCCTGGCGGCGGAAGGACACGGCGGTCGGGATGTCGTTGCCGACCAGGAAGTCGCGGATCGCCGCGCGACCCGCCGCGCTCCAGCCGCTGCCGCCGAGGATGGCCAGCGGACGCTCCGCCTTTTCCAGCATCGCCATCATGCGCGGCAGCGCCTCCGGAGCCGGATGCGCCGGCAGAACGGCGCCGCGGCCGATATCCGGCACGCTGGCCAGGTGCTTCTGCATCTCCTCCGAAAGTGCCACCACCACCGGGCCGGGGCGGCCGCTGGTCGCGACGTCGAAGGCATGCGCCATCAACTCCGGGATACGCGACGCCTCGTCGATCTGCGTCACCCACTTGGCGATCGGCGAGAAGAAGCGGCGGTAGTCCACTTCCTGGAAGGTCTCGCGGTCCGTTTCGTTCTGCGGGATCTGGCCGACCAGCAGCACAAGCGGCGTGCTGTCCTGGAAGGCCACATGCACGCCGATGGCGGCGTGGCAGGCGCCCGGGCCACGGGTGACCACGGCAACGCCGGCGCGGCCAGTCAGCTTGCCATGAGCCTCGGCCATATGGACGGCACCGGCCTCGAAGCGGCAGGTCACCAGTTCGATGCGGTTGCGCTGCGCGTACAGGCCATCGAGCAGGTCGAGGTAGCTTTCGCCCGGCACCGCGAAGACGTGGGTCGCGCCATTGGCGACCAGTGCATCGGCCAGCAACTGGCCACCCGTCCGAGCCTCGACATCCGCCACGCTGGTCGCTCCCCTGTTCATGCAGGGGAGGATTTAGCGCGGGTCGCGCCGCGCGCCTACTCCGCCGGCGCCGGGTGCGGCACGGGCTGGCGCTTCTCCAACTCCGACAGCTTCGCCGCCACCGCCCCGATCGGCTTGGTGTAAGGCGCCAGCAGCAGGTACAGCGCCGGCACGGCGTACAATGTCAGGAAGGTGGAGAAGGTGACGCCGCCGACGATCACCACGCCGAGCGCCTGCCGACTCTCCGCACCTGCCCCCGTCGCCATCGCCAGCGGCAGGGCGCCGAAGGCGGTGGCGATGGACGTCATCAGGATCGGCCGCAGCCGGGTAACCGACGCCTCCAGCACCGCGTCATGCACCGAAAGGCCGCGGTCGCGCAGCTGGTTGGCGAATTCCACCACCAGGATGCCGTTCTTGGCCATCAGACCGATCAGCAGCACCAGCCCGATCTGGCTGAAGATGTTCAGCGACAGCCCGGTGAATTGCAGCGCCAGCAGGCCGCCCGTTACCGCGAGGGGCGTCGACATCAGGATGATGAAGGGGTGGATGAAGCTTTCGAACTGCGCCGCCAGCACCAGGAACACCACGAGCAGCGCCATGGCAAAGGTGACGTACAGCGCGCTGGAGCTTTCCTTGAATTCCAGGCTCTGCCCGCGATAGCTGATGCGCGCCTCTGGCGGCAGAACCTCCCGCGCCACGCTCTCCATGAAGCCGAGCGCCTCGCCCAACGTGTAGCCCGGGGCGAGGGAGGCGCTGATGGTGATGGCGCGCACCCGGTCCTCCCGCGCCAGCGATTGCGGCCGGGCGCGTTCGGACAGCGTCACCACGTTGGACAACGGCACCAGGCCGCCCTGGGCGGACCCGGCACCGGCAATCAGGCCAAGCTGGCCGCCATTGCTGGTGCGGACGAAGATGTTCTGCAGATCGTAAGGGCTGGCGCGATCTTCCTCGCGCGCCTGCAGCAGGATCTTGTACTCCTGCCCCGCCTCGACATAGGTGCCGACCTCCCGCGATCCGAGCATCGTCTCGATCGTCCGACCCATGGACTGGATGGAGACGCCAAGTTCGGCGGCCTTGCGGCGGTCGATCTCGACGCGGATCTCGGGCTTGGTCTCGCGGTAGTTGCTGTCCAGGTTGAGCAGCCGCGGATTCTCCCGCGCCCGCGCCAGGAAGGCGTCGCGCCACTGCACCAGCGTGTCATAGCTGGTGCCGCCGATGACGAACTGTACCGGCGGCTGGAAGCCGCGCTGGCCGAGCGAGGGCGGGTTCAACGCGAAGGCGCGCACGCCGGGAATCGCCAGCAGGCCCGGCATCATCTCCGCCGCCAGCGCCTGCTGCTTGCGGTCGCGCTGGTCCCAGGGGGCCAGGCGCATGAAGATGTTGGCCACGTTGGCCTGCGCCGGCCGCTGGAAGCCACCCACGGTCGCGAACAGGGAGGAGATCTCGCCACTCGCGACGAACGGCTCCAGCACCCGCTCCACCCGCAGCACATGCTCGTTGGTATAGGCGAAGGAGGCGCCTTCCGGCCCGGTGGTCGGGATGATGATGACGCCGCGATCCTCGGTCGGCGCGAATTCCTTGGGCAGCGCCAGGAACAGCAGCACCCCAAGCGCCGTCAGCGCCGCGACGCCGCCCATGGTCAGGATCGGCGCCGCCAATGCCCGGCGCAGCGTGGTGCGCAGCACCCAGTTCATGCCGAGGAAGAACGGTTCGGTCCATCGCACCAGCCGCGACTCGCCCTCATGCGCGCGCAGCAGCTTGGAGCACATCATCGGCGTCAGGGTCAGCGCGATCAGGCCCGAGAACAGCACCGAGGCCGCCAGCGCGAAGCCGAATTCGGTGAACAGCCGCCCGGTGTTGCCGCCCATGAAGGACAGCGGCACGAACACCGCGATGAGGACCAGCGTGGTGGCAATGACGGCGAAGGCAATCTCCCGCGCGCCGCGGACGGAGGCGAGCAGCGGCTCCTCCCCCTCCTCGATCCGGCGGTGGATGTTCTCCAGCACCACGATGGCGTCGTCCACCACCAGGCCGATCGCCAGCACCAGGCCGAGCAGGGTCAGCACGTTGAGCGAGAAGCCCAGCGCGCCGAGCGCGATGAAGGAGGCGATGATGGACACCGGGATGGCAACGGCCGGGATGATGGTGGCGCGCCAGGACCGCAGGAAGAAGAAGATCACGACGACCACGAGGATCAGCGCGATCATCAGCGCATGCTCCACCTCGTAGATCGACTGCGCGATGAAGGTGCTTTCGTCGTAGCCGATGACGACGTCCACGCCGTCCGGGATGCCGGTGCGGATGCGCTCCACCTCCGCCTTCACGCCGTCCGCGACGGACAGGGTGTTGGCGGTGGATTGCCGCAGGATGCCGAGGCCGATGCCGGGCTTGCCATTGATGCGGTAGCCGCCGCGGGTATCCTCCGGCGCCACCTCGATCCGCGCCACGTCGCCGAGCAGCACCTGCCCGCCGCCGCTGCGCGCCAGCACCACCTGGCGGAATTGCTCCGGCTGGCTGATGCGCGTGTCGGTGCGGACGGTCAGCTCCCGCGCCGAGCCCTCGATGCGGCCGCCCGGCAGCTCGATGTTCTCGCGCCGGATCGCGTCCTCCACGTCCTGCACGGTCAGGCCGCGCGCCGCCATCGCCTGGCGGTCTAGCCAGATGCGCATGGATGGCTTGCGTTCTCCGAGGACCAGCACCTGCGCCACACCCTCCACGATCGCCAACTGGTCGGCGAAGCGGCGGCGGGCGAGCTCGGTCAGCTCCATGCCGGACAACTGGTCGGACACCAGAGCGACCCACAGGATGGGCCGCGCATCGCCATCCACCTTCTGCACCACCGGCGTATCCGCCTGGTCCGGCAGCCGGGCCAGCGCGCGCGCCACGCGGTCGCGCACGTCGTTCGACGCGGCATCGACGTTGCGGGAAAGCTGGAACTCGATGGTGACCTGGCTGCGCTCGTCGCGGGAGGTCGAGGACATCACCTTGACGCCCTCGATTCCCGCCACCGCGGCCTCGATGATCTCGGTGATCTGGGTGTCCACCACGCCGGCGGAGGCACCGAGATAGGTGGTGGTGATGGACACCACCGGCGGGTCGATCGCCGGGTATTCGCGGATCGGCAGGTTGATGAGCGAAGCCATGCCGAGAACGATCAGCATCAGGCTGATGACGGTGGCGAAGACGGGTCGCTTGATGGAAACGTCCGAGAGCACCATGGCGCGGTTTTCCCCTCAGGAGGTCGGGCGGACCATGGTTTCGGTGATGCGCACCGGCGCATCGTTGCGCAGGCGCTGAATCCCGCGGACCACCACCGGCTCCCCGGCCTCGATACCCGACAGGACCTCGACCTCGCCCCGCAGGCGCTGGCCGAGGCGGACCTCGACGCGCTTGGCGCGGTTGTCGCGGATGACGTAGACGAAACTGCGATCGCCGAGCGGGTCGATCGCCTCCTCCGGCATCAGCAGGGCGTTGGCGCGGGTCGCCAGCACCAGCTCGACCGTCATGAACAGGCCGGGCTTCAGGGCTTCATCCGCGTTGTCGAATTCGCTGATGACGCGGACTGTCCGGGTGTTGGCGTCGATCCGGGTGTCGATGACGGCGACGGTGCCGACAAAGCGCCGGTCGCCGAAGGCGCTGCTGCGGGCCGTGACTTGGCTGCCGACGCGGACGCGGGCCAGGAACACCTCCGGCACCGAGAATTCCACCCGGACCCGCTCGATATCGTCCAGCGTGGTCACCACCGTGCCAGGCTGCAGCAGGGCGCCGACGCTGACCTGGCGCAGGCCGACGCGACCGGCGAAGGGTGCCGCGATGCGGGATTCCTCCAGCCGCGCCGCGCTCTGGCGCACGCGGCCGTCGGCCTGGCGGGCCTGCGCTTCCAGCGTTTCCAGCCGCTGGGCGGCGATGGATTGGCCGGGCTGCAACTGCCGGGCGCGCTGCGCCTGGCTGCGGGCATCGTCGTACTGGGCACGGGCCTGGTCGAGTTCGGCGCGGAGCGCCGCGGCTTCCAGGTCGACCAGTTGGTCACCCTCCCGCACCGCCTGCCCTTCCTCGAACCGGATGCGGGTGACGATACCGCTGACCTTGGCAGTGATGGCGACGGCGTTGCGGGCGCGGACGGTTCCAACCGATTCGGTGCGGTCCACCACGGTTCCTGTGCGTACCGGCGCCACGACGACGCCTACCGGGCCACCGCCGCCGCCCCGCTGCTGCGCCGTCGGTGCCGCCGCCTCCAGCCCGACCAGGGCGAGGGGCCGCGGCAGCCCGAACTGCTCGCCATAAACGTGCCAAGCCGTTCCAACCCCGATGATGGCGGCGAGGACGGCTAGCTGGGAGGTTGTGCGCATGCGACCCCAGTTCTGACAGCGATTTTTCTGGCCCAGCCCGGAACAGCGGACAAGATACCGTTACCGTTCGTCACTGTCCGGAACCGCCAGAAAGTCGGCACCGGTCTGCAGCAAATGACCCACGTTCCGAAATTTTACAAGCAATGCTTCTTCATCAGCAGCCGCCCGCTATGCAATCGGCGTGCCCCGCCGCGGCCCCTTCCCGCCCCGACCGGCCCGCGCCACTCTGCGAACCGCAATCCGGGAGTCCGAAGCGATGCGCGCGATCTTCGTCATGGTGAAATGCGAGATGGGCCAGGCCTATCGCGTGGCGCGGGAAATGGCAGACAGCATCCCGGAATTGTCGGAGATGCATTCCACCAGCGGCCAGTACGACCTGCTGGGGAAGTTCTACCTGGAGCCGGACAACGATATCGGCCTGTTCGTGGTGGAACGCATCCAGAGCGTGCCCGGGGTGAAGGACACCTACACCCTGCAGACCTTCAATGCCTTCTCCGGCGGCAAGGCCTGACGCGGCTTAGACCAGATCCCATTGATCGAAGCCTGCGACCAGCACAGCTGGCCGGGCGCCCGAAGGGGCGCCGCGCCCAGTTGCGCGTAGCCAAGCCGGCGGTTGAGGCGGTGATCGGTCACGATCACCGGGACCCTGTGTCAGTTGATCTTCTGGATGCGGCCCCGCTGCAACGCCTCTGCCCAGCGCGCATCGTCGGTGGCGAGGAATTGGGCAAAGGCCGCCGGCGGGCGCAGGTCCATCTCCAGGCCGAGGGTCTGGAAGCGCTGCACCAATGCCGGGTCGCGGTAGGCCGTGGCGACCGCCGCGTGGATGCCTTCCGCCACTGAAACCGGCAGCGACTTTGGCCCGAACATGCCGACCCAGCTCGATATGTCGTAGCCCGCGACGCCAGCCTCCTGCGCGCTCGGCACATCCGGCAGCAGCGGGGTGCGTTGCGCGGTGGAGACGCAGAGCACCCGCACCCGTCCGGTGGACAGGTGCGGCATGGCGCTCGCGGTGCTGGTCCAGCCGCAGGGCAGGTGCCCAGCGACGATGTCGTTCATCATCAGCCCGCCGCCACGATAGGGCACGTCGACCATCTGCACCCCGGCCAGGCGCGCGAACTCGGTGCCGGCGAAGCGGGTCACCGCCTCCGTCTGGCCGAAGCCGATGGCACCCGGCCTGGCGCGGGCCGCCGCCAGCAACCCGGCCACGTCGGCGAATGGCTGCGAGGTGCCGGAGACCATGACCAGCGTCTGCGTCGTCATCTTCGCAATCGGCTGGAAATCGCCGATCGGGTCGTAGCTGAGGTTGCCCATCACGTATTTGTTCAGCGTGTGGGTGGAGGTCACCATGCCGATGGTGCTTCCGTCGCCCTCGGCCTTGGACAGGGCATCGCTGCCGATGGCGCCGTTCGCGCCGGGGCGGTTCTCCACCACGATCGGCTGTCCGACCGCCGGTCGCATCGCCTCCGCCACCGCCCGCGCCAGGATGTCCGTGCCGCCACCAGGCGGATAGGGCAGGATAACACGCACCGGGCGGCCGGGAGCCCAGGCCTGCCCCTGGGCGCGGGCTGGTAACGCGAGCAGGGCGGGTGCGGCGAGCAGGGCGCGCCGTGTGGCTAGGGTCATGGGACGTCTCCGGTCTGGCGCGCCGTGTCCGGTCGGCCGGCGCCCTTGCGGCGAGCATAGCCCGCAATCGGCCAGGCGGGAGTCCCGGCGTGAAACCCACTGAAATTCCCGCCATGGCAGCGCCATGTTCTGGTCGCGCCTGCCCTGACGCCGCCTTCACCTTGCCGCAACGACCTGCGCAGATGACCGTCTCGGAGGATCAGACCATGCGCGTGCTTCTCGGCTTCGCCCTCGCCACCGCCCTGCTGCTTGGTGCCTGCCAGAATCCGGATGGATCCGTGAACGTCCCGGCGACGCTTGCCCTTGGCGCGGGCGCGGCCATCGCGGGCGTCGCAATCGCGTCGGCCAACGACAACAACCACCGGCACTATGACAACCGCCGCTACTACGGCCGGCCGTCCTATGGCTACAGCCGGCCCTATTACGGCCGACCGGCCTATGGCTACGGCCACGGCCGGCCGTACCGCCGCTGGTAGCCTTCCAGCCCCCAGCCTTCTAGCCCCAGGTCTTCTAGCCCCAGGTCTTGAACTGGGGCATGCCGGAAATCGGCGGCGCCGCCTTCAGCGCGGCGATATTTGGCACCGGCCGGACCAGGCTGGCATCGCCGGCGACCGCGGCCTCGATCGCGGCCGCAACCGCCAGCACCAGCGCATCGCCACCGCGCGGGCCGACGATCTGCAGGCCGAAAGGCATCCCGGCGCGATCGACACCGAGTGGCAGGGTGACGGCCGGGTGGCCCACCAGCGTCACCGCATAGGCCAGCGACAGCCAGTGGAAGTAGGTGCGGGTCGGCGCGCCGTCGATCTCGGCCGGGTACAGCTCCGTCCACGGGCGCGGGCTGATGGTGATGGCGGGGCTGATCAGGATGTCGTGGTTCTGGAAGAAGCCCTGCCAGCCGCGGTAGATGCGGGTCTGCTCGCTGGCGGCGCGGGCATAGTCGGCCAGGGTGTAGCGCAGGCCTTCCTCGACATTGGCGATGACGTTGGGGCCGACATCCTGTGGCCGGGTCCGTACCTTCTCGGCATGGGACGCGATGAAGCTGGCGGCGCGCAGGACCTCGAACGCCTCGTCGGTGCCGGTGCAGTCCGGAGTCGCGTCCTCCACCCGGCCGAACAGCGGGGTCAGGGCCGCAACGCGGCTGGCGAAGATCTCGCGAATGTGGCGCTCGGTGGGTGCGATGCCGAAATCCGGCGTGGCAGCCACCCGCAGCGTGCCGAGGTCGATCGCCATCGGCGGGTACAGGTCCCGGTCGCCGCCGCGCACGCGCCGGTTCGGCAGGGTGTAGGCCAGCGGGTCCACCGCATCGTCATCCGCCATGGCGGACAGCATCAGCGCGCAGTCGGTGGCGTTGCGCGCCATCGGGCCGAGCACCGGCAGGGCGGACCAGCCATGCCCACGCCGTTCCGCCGGCACCAGGCCCGGCGAGGGCCGGTAGCCGACGATGCCGTTGAACGCCGCCGGATTGCGCAGCGAACCGCCGGTGTCGCTGCCCGAGCAGATCGGGAACATGCCGCAGGCCAGTGCCACGGCGGAGCCGCCGGAGGACCCGGCTGCCGACTTCGTGGGGTCGAAGGCATTGCCGGTGGCGCCATGGACGATGTTGCGGGTGTTGGCGCCGGCGCCGAATTCCGGCGTGTTGGTCTTGGCCGTGACGATGGCGCCCGCGTTCCGCAGGTTGGTCACCATCGCTTCATCCCGGGTCGGGATGTGGTCGGCGAAGATCGGGCTGCCCCAGGTGGTGAGCAGTCCCTTCACCTCCTCCAGGTCCTTGATGCCGACCGGCAGGCCATGCAGCGGGCCGAGCCTGCCGCCGGCCATGACGTCCGCTTCCGCCTGCTTCGCCGCGGCGCGGGCGCGGTCCTCGTCCAGCGCCACCACGGCGTTCACCGCATGGTTCACCGCGGCAATGCGGCCGAGGCAGCTTTCCAGCAGTTCCACCGGGGACAGTTTGCGGGAGCCGATCAGGCGGCGCGCCTCGACGGCGGTCAGGTCGCAGGGTTCGGCCATTTTCAATACCCCATCGCACAGCCGTCCTTGCGGGGGTCGGAGCCCCCGACAAGGCAGCCGCGCTCGCGGTCGATCAGGATGGCCTGGCCGCCGCCATGCGGCTTCTCGATCAGCGTGACCTCATGACCCAGCCGGTTCAGCCGGTCGATCACCGCCGCCGGGATGCCGCGCTCGACCTGCACCTTGCCGCCGGTGGGGAACAGCCGGGGGGCGTCCAGCGCCTCCTGCACGTCCAGGCCGTATTCGAACATGTTGGCCAGGAACAGGGACTGGCCCATCGGCTGGTAGTGCCCGCCCATCACGCCATATGGCATGATCGCCTCCCCGTTCTTCATCACCATGCCCGGGATGATGGTGTGCATCGGCCGCTTGTCGGGCGCGATGCAGTTCGGATGGCCTTCCTGCAGGCGGAAGCCGTAGCCGCGGTTCTGCAGCATCACGCCGGCGCCCTCGGCGAAGATGCCGGAGCCGAAGCCCTCGAAAAGCGAGTTGATGAAGGAACAGGCGTTGCCGTCCTTGTCCACGACGGACAGGTAGACCGTGTCCTTGTGCTTCTGCCAGTCCGCGTGGCCGGCCTCCGGCAGTTCCGCCATCGCCTTCTGGTCGGAGATCAGTTTTGCCAGGTCAGTAATGTAGCCTTCGGACAGCAGGCGCTCGACCGGCACCGCCACCTGGGACGGATCGGCCAGGAAGGCGTCGCGGTCGCGATAGGCCAGGCGGGCGGCCTCGATGTGCCGGTGGAAACGCTCGGTCGAGAGAAAACCCTCGGCCGCGGTGCCGAGCTTCTCGATCATGCCGAGGATCATCAGCACCAGCAGGCCGGAGCCGTTCGGCGGGCACTGGAACACCTCCATCCCGCGCCAGGCCCGGCTGATCGGGTCGACGAACTCGGCAACGGTGGCGCCACGGGCAAAATCCTCCGCCGTATGGGTGCCGCCGGCGGCGCGCAGGGTCGCCACCATGTCGGCGGCGATCTCGCCTTCGTAGAAGGCGCGGGCGCCGTGCTTGCCGATGGCGCGCATGGTCTTGCCGAGTGCCGGGTTCAGGAACCTGTCGCCCAGCGCGTAGGCCGCGCCGTTCTTCAGGAAGTGCTTCGCGGCCCCCGGGTGGCCTGCCAGCTTGCCGGCGGAGCTTTCCCAGTCCATCGCCACGCGCCCGGACAGGAAGAAGCCTTCCTCGGCGTAGCGGATGGCCGGCGCCAGGATCTCGTCCAGCCCCTTGCTGCCATGCGCCTTGTTCAGCGTCTCCCACGCCGAGATCGCGCCCGGCACCGTCACCGAATGGGCGGAGGTCGGCATCATCGCCGTCAGCCCGGCCGCCCGCAGCGCCTCCGGCGTCGCACCGCGCGGAGCGCGGCCGGAGCCGTTCAGCGCGATGACCTTGCCCGTCCCGGCCGGCACATAAAGGCAGAAGCAGTCGCCGCCGATGCCGGTGGATTGCGGCTCGACCACGCCGAGCACCGCCACCGCCGCGATCGCCGCATCCATGGCATTGCCGCCGGCCCGGAGGATATCAAGCGCCGCCAGCGTCGCCTGCGGCATGGAGGTGGCGGCCATGCCGCGCTCGGCATAGACGGCGCTGCGGCCGGGGGCGTGGAAGTCGCGCTTCATTCTGGGCAGGTCCTTCGGAACGTCGGGGAAGCGATGCAACGGCAGGCGGCCGGGTGCAACCCGCCCAGGCCGCCGAAAGGTCGCTACTGGGTCAGGAAACCGCCATCGATGACCAGCGAGGTGCCGGTGACCATGCGGCTGACCGGCGCGGCCAGGAAGACGATGGCGCCCATGATATCCTCCACCGTCATGATGCGGCCAAGTGGCATGCGGCGCACCTGGCTCGCCCGCACCTTCTCATCCGACAGCAGGCCGCGCGTCAGCGGCGTCTCGACGAAGCCGGGCGCGATGGCGTTCACCCGGATGCCCTGCGGGCCGAGTTCATAGGCCATGGCCTTGGTCATGCCCTCCACCGCGTGCTTGGTCGCGGTGTAGACGGTGCGGTTGGCGCCGGCGACATGGCCGTTGACGGAGGACATGTTGATGATGGCGCCGCCTCTCCCGCCCTCCACCATCCCCTTCGCCACCGCCTGGGCGACCGTGAACATCGCCCGGATGTTGAGGTCCAGCAGCCGGTCCAGCGCCGCATCCTCGACCTCGAGGAAGGGCTGGCGGATGTTGGTGCCGGCGTTGTTCAGCAGGATGTCGAAGGGGCCGGAGGCCTCGACCAGGGCGCGCACCGCATCGCGGTCCGTCACGTCGAGCTGCGCGGCGCGGGCGGCGTGGCCGGCTTCGCCGAGCGCGGTCGCGGTTTCCTCCAGCTCCTCAATCGTGCGGGCAGCGAGCACGACCTCGGCACCTGCCGCGGCCAGCGCCACGGCGCCGGCCTGGCCGATGCCCTTGCTGGCGCCGGTGACCAGGGCGCGCAGCCCGTCCAGGCGGAAGGTGGGGGTGGTAGGCAGCATGGCGTGTGTCCTCCGGCAGGAGGTTCACCGCCATGCGCCGGGCCGCGGGATCGTGCAAGAGGGTGGCTTCCGCCGCGCCGCGGCGCGGGGTAGGACATCGCATGGACCAGATCGAATATGCCGACTTCGACCAGGTCGACATCCGTGTCGGCACCATCATCGACGCGCAGCCCTTCCCGGAGGCGCGCAAGCCGGCCATCCAGCTCTGGGTACAGTTCGACGACGGGCTTGGGGTGAAGACCTCCTCCGCGCAGCTCACCGTCCACTATACGCCGGACCGCCTGATCGGGCGGCAGGTGATGGCAGTGGTGAACTTCCCGCCGCGCCGGATCGCGGGGTTCGAAAGCCAGGTGCTGGTGCTGGGCGTGCCGGATGAGAATGGTGCGGTCGTGCTGCTGAAGCCGGACATCAAGGTGCCGGACGGCGGCCGGATGTTCTGAGGGAAAAAGACGAGATGGCGCCGCGCTACTACACCGTGACCTGGGACCAGCTGCACCGGGACGCCAAGGCGCTCGCCTGGCGGCTGGTGGAACGCGGCCCCTGGACGGGCATGGTCGCGATCACCCGCGGCGGGCTGATCCCCTCCGCCATCATCGCCCGCGAGCTGGATTGCCGGCTGATTGAGACAGTGTCCGTGGTGACCTATGACGAGGAACACCGCGGCGAGCCCCAGGTCGTGAAGCCACCCGCCGCCGCGCTGGAAAGCCAGGGCGAGGGCTGGCTGCTGATCGACGACCTGGTCGATACCGGCACCACCGCCCGCCTGGTCCGCGCCATGCTGCCCAAGGCGCATTTCGCGACTGTTTATGCCAAGCCGCACGGCAAGCCGACGGTGGACACCTTCATCACCGAGGTGAGCCAGGACACCTGGATCCTGTTCCCCTGGGACACGGAGCCACAATTCATCGCGCCGATTTCCAAGGTGCACGCGAACGGAAAGTAGATAGAGCCCTCTCCTCCCGCTTGGGAGGAGAGGGTCCCAGTCAAAACGAGGGTATCTCCTCCCGCGCCACCAGCACCTTGTCGACCCGGCGGCCGTCCATGTCGATGATCTCGAAGCGCCAGCCGGCCCAGGAAATCCGGTCGCCTTCCTTCGGCACGCGCTGCAACAGCGCGAGCATGAGGCCGGCGACGGTGTGATAGGTGCCTTCCTGCGGCAGGTCCGGCAGGTCCAGCCGCGCCTTCAACTCGTCGGAGGGCATCATCCCCTCCAGCAGCAGGCTGCCATCATGGCGCACCACGGCATTGGCCCCATGGTCGGCCGGCGGGGCGCCCAACTCGCCGACGATCGCCTCCAGCAGGTCGGAGGCGGTGACCACCCCCTCGAAGCTGCCATACTCGTCCATCACCAGAGCCATGCCGATCGGGTCGCCGCGCAGGCGCTCCAGCGCATCCAGGGCGCTCAGCGTATCCGGCAGCACCGTGGCCTGCCGCATGGCGCGCGCCACCGACATCGGCGCGCCTTCCAGCAGCTGGTCCAGCAGGTCCTTGGCCGCGACCACGCCAACCACATTGTCCACCCGGCCGTCCGAGACGACGAAGCGGGTGACGGAAGATCCACGCAGGCGGGCGGCCACGTCCTCCGGCGGCGCGGTGCGGTCCAGCCATTCGAGCTCGTTCCGCGGCGTCATCAGTGCGCGCACCGGTTTGTCGGCGAGCCGCAGCACGCGCTCGATCATATGGCGTTCCTCGGTCTCGATCGCGCCGGAGGTCGCACCCTCCGCCACCACCGCCTTCACCTCCTCCTCCGTCACCTGGTTGCGGCTGACATCGTGCTTGCCGAACAGGCGCAGCACGAGGGCGGAGGAGGAGGACAGCAACCAGATGACGGGCGCGGTGGCCTGCGCCAGCATCGCCAGGGGACGGGAGACGACAACGGCCACCATCTCCGGATTGCGCAGCGCCAGCTGCTTCGGCACCAGTTCGCCGAGGATCAGGCTGAGATAGGTGATCAGCACCACCACCAGGGTGAAGGCGACCTCGTTGGCCGCGGCGCCGATCAGCGGGATCTCGGCGAGCCAGGGCGCCAGGGTCGCGGCAAGGCGGGCGCCGCCGAAGGCGCCGGCCAGCACGCCGACCATGGTGATGCCGACCTGAACGGTGGGCAGGAAGCGCTGCGGGTCGTCGGCCAGGGCCATCGCCGCGGCGGCCCCCGGACGGCCGCGGCGCTGCAGCGCCTGCAACCGCGCCCGGCGCGCGGAGACGATCGCCAGTTCGCTCATCGCGAAGACGCCGTTCAGCAGGACCAGCAGCAGGATCAGCAGAATCTCCAGGCCGATCGCCATCTTTCGCAAACTCCGGGATATCCGGCGCGGATGTAGCGGCGTCAGGTGCCCGAGGAAACCGATTGCTGGGGAAAACCGCGGGCAACCCTTCCCCTGGCACGAAGCCGACGCACATCGACGGTATGAATCCGACCCTCCCCCTCCCCGCCGCCCTCCTCGGCGCGGCCGGCCTGCTGCCCTTCCTTGGCCTGGCGGCCCTGGTCGGTTTCGGCGTCCCGCAGGCCGGCCCGGCGCTGGCGGCCTATGGCGCCACCATCCTCGCCTTCCTCGGCGCCGTGCATTGGGGCCTGGCGCTGGCCGGCCCGTCTCGGGCCAATGTCGCGCGGCTGGGCCTCGGGGTCGTGCCTTCCCTGGTCGGCTTCGCGGCCCTCCTGCTGCCGGTGCGCCAGGGGCTGGCCGTGTTGGCTGTGGCGATCCTCGCCACCGCGGCGGTGGAGACTCTGGCGGCCCGGCGCGGCCTGGTGCCACGGGACTACCTGAAGTTGCGCTGGCTGCTCTCGGCAGGGGCGGCTTGCTGCCTCGGCATCGGCGCATGGGTAGCCAGGGGTTGAAATGACGGGCGACGTGCGAATCCACTTGTTTCATTTCTGGGATTTGTTAAGGTTGCAGCAACCTAATCCCATGGTGGAGGCATTCAATGCCGGAAGATGAACAGCAGCACGGCGCCGCCATCGTGGCCTTCCCCAACTCCAACGAGCGCCGCCTGCGCATCGCGCTGCGCAACCTGGATGCGGCGCTGGAGGAACAGCGCCAGGCCGTCGCCGCCTTCCGCGCCGAACTGACGCAACTCGGCAGCGCCATGCAGGGCCTCGGCGAAAGCGCCCAGGGGCTTCAGGACCGCCTTTTCGAGGTGGCAGAGGACAACGCCCTGGCGCACCAGGCCGCACAGCGGTTGCAACAGACCTCGGCGGCGATGGACCGCGTGACCTGCGACGCCTGAGTTGCGGAACCGCCTCGCGTCGCTACAGGGCCGGCTGAGCCCGGCCGAGCAGAAGGTGGCGGCCCTCGTCGCGGCCGACCCTGATGCCGTGACGCGGATGAACCTTGCAGCCGTCGCCAAGGCCGCCAGGGTTTCGGAGCCGACGGTGATCCGCTTCTGCCGGGCCCTGGGGCTCGGCGGTTTTTCCGAACTGCGCCTGGAACTGGCGCGCGCGGAACACAGCGCCGCGCCGGCACCCGCGCGCGTTGTCACCGCCGGCATGGCGGTGGCGGACGCCGCGCGCACCGGCTGCGATGCCACCATCGCGGGGCTTGCGGCGCTGCGCGACGGGTTGGACCACAGGGCGCTCGAGGACGCCGCGCGCCGCCTGCTCGCCGCCCGGCAGGTCGAGATCTGGGGGTTCGCGGAGGCCGCGCCGCTCGCGGAGGCGACGGCCTGGCGGCTGTTCGGGCTCTGCCGCGGCGTCGTTGCACGGGGCGAGGCGCGGATGCAGGCGATGGCGGCCGCCGGGCTGGAAGCCGGGACCGTGGTGGTCTGCCTGTCCGCCCAGCGCGAGCCCTGGCACGCCGCGGAGGCGGCGGCCTTCGCCGGCGCGCCGCTCATCGCGCTGGCGCCGGCCGGCTCGCCACTGCTGGCCATGGGGACGATTGGCCTGGGTTTCGCACATGGCGAGGAGGCAGGTCTGGCCGGGCCGATGATCCGCCACCTGATGCTGGTGGCGCTGGCCGAAGCCCTGGCGCTGGCTGTCAGCCTGATGGCCTCGCCGGCGGCGCGGGAGCGGGCGGCGCTGATGCAGGCGGACGGCGCCGCAGGATGGCAAAGCCCCCGTCGCCCGCTATGAGGATATGACGAGCCGCGCGAAGCGGGCGCCATCCCCGGGAGTGACCGCCGTGACCCATGCCCTGCTGCCCGTCCTGCGCCAGGCCCGCATCATCCCGGTGGTCCGCACCAGCAGCGCAGCCCTCGCTGCCCGCGCCGTCGAGTGGTTGCGCGGCGCCGGCATGACGGTGTTCGAGATCACCATGACGGTGCCCGACGCCACCGCGCTGATCCGCGACCTGTCCAGCGACCCGGCTTTGCTGGTCGGCGCCGGCACGGTGCCGGACCGCGCCACGGCGGAAGCCTGCCTCGCCGCCGGCGCGCGGTTCCTGGTCGCGCCCTGGGTCGATGCGGAGGTCGCGGATGCCGCGCATGCGGCGGAGGCCATTGCCATGCTCGGTGCGCTGACGCCCACCGAAGTCCGCGCCGCGCTGGCCGCTGGTGCCGATGTGGTGAAGATCTTCCCGGCGAATTCCGCGGGCGGCCCGGCGCATATCAAGGCGCTGCGCTCGGTGTTCCCGCAGGTCGCCTTCTGCCCGACCGGCGGCGTCGATGCCCGCACCGCGCCGGACTACATGGCCGCCGGCGCCGCCTTCGTCGGCATGGGCGGCCGGCTGGTGGACGAGGCGCTGCTGGCCCGCGGCGACCGGGCGGCGGTGGAGGCCGCAGCGCGCGACGCGCTCGGCCAGCAGCAAGCCTGATGGCGGACATCCTCTGCCTCGGCGAGCCGATGCTGGAGTACAACCAGCAGCCGACGACGCCGGATGGGCGCAGCCTGTACCTGGAAGGCCATGGCGGCGACGCCTCCAACGCCGCCATCGCCGCCGCCCGCAGCGGCGCCAAGGTGGGCATGCTGGCGCATCTCGGCGATGACCGCCCCGGCCAGAGTTTTCGCGACCTGTGGGCGGCGGAAGGCGTCGACGCCGGCCGCGTCCGCACCGACCCGGATGCGCCGACCGGCATCTACTTCGTCAGCCACGGCCCGCAGGGCCACGACTTCACCTTCTATCGCCGCGGCAGCGCCGCCAGCCGCATGGCCCCGCGCGACGTGCCGGAGCCGGCGATCCGCCAGGCCCGATTCCTGCACCTGTCCGGCATCAGCCTCGGCATTTCCGACAGCGCCTGCGATGCGGCGTTCCACGCCATCGCCGTGGCGCGGCAGGCCGGCGTGAACGTGTCCCTCGACACCAACCTGCGCCTACGCCTGTGGCCGCTGGCGCGCGCGGCGGCCTGCATCCACGCGGCCGTGGCGATGGCGGATATCGCCTTCCCGTCCTTCGACGATGCGAAGGCGCTGACCGGGCTGGACCAGCCGCAGGCGATCGCGGATTTCTACCTCCGGCTCTGCCCGCTGGTGTTGCTGAAGCTGGGGGCGGAGGGGGTGCTGGTGGCGACGCGGGATGGCCGCCAGCACATCCCGGGTTTCGTGGTGCAGGCCGTGGACGCGACCGGCGCGGGCGATACTTTTGCGGGTTCGCTGCTGGCCAGGCTTGCCGCAGGCGATGCCGTAACCGACGCCGCGCGCTACGCCAACGCCGCCGCGGCCTTGTCCACACTTGGCTACGGCGCCGTCGCGCCCATCCCGCGCGAGGCCGCGGTGCGGGACCTGCTCAGCCGGTGACCAGGGGCCGGGAGTGGGTGGCGGCAGGCTCGCCCACAGCGCGAAGGAACCCGCAGGCTTCGTAGAAGGCGAAGGCCGAAACCGGTGCCCGGACCCGCAGGCGCGGATAGCCGCAGCCCAGGGCCTGCGCCGCCACCGCTTCCACCAGCGCGCGTCCCGCGCCGGCTCGCCTCGCTGCGCGCCGCACATACAGCCGCCGCACCCGTCCCACCCGGTCCTTCGACAGGTAGGGATCCCGCGTCAGCCCGCAGACGCCCACCAGCGCCTGGCCGACATGGGCGGCGAACAGAGCCTCGCCCCAGCCATCGAAGCGCAGCGTGCCGGCGTGCCAATCCTCCCGCAGCACGTCCAGCATCCGGTGCCCGGCGGCCGTTGCATCGGCCGCCAAATCCTCGAAACCGTCGGGCAGCGCGACGATGCGCTCCACGCGGAGCGGCACCGGCGACGCCGGGCGATCGGTGCGGCTGGGTCGGAGCAAGTCTCGAATGCCTCGGCCAGTGAGATTCCGCAGATAAGCGGGAACTGCGCCGCGCGCCAGGGCCGGAGATCAGTCGGTCCGGCGATTGTCCCCCGGGCGTAGCCGCAGGCCCGGGCGGAGCCGCGTGAAGGGCAGCGTCGCCGGGTCCGCCACCACCGGCCCTGGCGCCGCGACGACCAGCACGGCCTCCGCGATCGGCTGGAAATCCGCGCGGAAATGCACGCTCGACTTCAGCGCGAGGATGCGCTGCTCGGCCGGCTCGACCCCGACATGGCGGAACAGCGCCTGGTCATAGGCCTGCATCTTGCGCGAGGTCACGATGACGCGAACGCCCGGCTGCGGGGCGATGAGCGCGGTTGGGCCGAGGTCGGCCTGGTTGCCGCCGGCCATCGGGCCGGTGCAGGTGAACCGGCCATCCGTCAGCTTCAGCACCCGCGCCACCACGGCGAGCGGCGCGCCATCCGACTTGCCGCCGAGGGACAGCGTCACCTCCGCCCCCTCCCCGGCCGCGTGGCAGGCGCGTGCGCTCTCGGCGTCGTTGATCAGCGCCAGCACGGCGCCCTCCGCCTTCTGCCGGATGAGTTCCGCCAGCAGCCCCGTGGTGTCGCCATGACCGCCGCCGCCAGGATTGTCCTGCGTATCCGCCAGCACGATGGGGCGCTGCGCCAGGCGCGCAAGGCCGATCGCCTTGGCGACGCCGGCCGCCGCCTCGTGGATGTCGGGCGCGAAGGCGGCTTCGCGTGCCGCCAGGTCCGCGATCATCGCATCGGCAGCGGCATCGGCTGTGGCCTGGTCCGCGGCGAAGGCGCAGATGGCCGCGCCGCAGTCGGCGAAATCGGCATAGGGGAAGCCGAAGCACAGGCCGAGTTCGGCGGCACCGCTCCGCGCCGAAATCTCCGCACGCGCCGCCATCGCATCGGCCATCGGCGGCACCAGGGTGCATTGGCCGGTGATGGGGATCAGGTAGTCGAGCTGGCGGAACGCCTTGGCGAAGGGCCGGCCGAGGGCGATGCGGTCGAACAGAAGCTGCATCGCGCGGCCGCCGGCTTCCTTCATGTCGACATGCGGATAGGTGCGGAAGGGCGCCAGCGCATCGGCGTGCTGCACCATCGCCGCTGTCAGGTTGCAGTGCGGATCAAGGCTGGCGGTGATCGGCACGTCCGGGCCGAGGATCGCCCGCGCGCGGCGCAGCAACTCGCCTTCCGCATCCGGGAAGTGCTCCGCCACCATGGCGCCGTGCAGGTCGAGATACAGGCCGTCCAGCGGGCCTTCGTCGAGGGCTGCCTGGAGGTCGTGGAAGATCAGCGCGGCCAGCCGCTCGAAGGCCTCCGCGGTGACCGGCCCGGCTGGATTCGCAAAACCCCAGGACAGTGGCGCCAGCGCCACGCCCGCCTGTTCCGCCACGCGAATGGCGCCGGCGGCGGGCACGGCGGAAGGCCGCAGCGTGTCCAGCAGCGTCGCCGGGCGCTGCACAGCGGGCCAGCCGCCGGGTGCGAGGAAATCCGCCCAGCGCGTTGGGATCGGCGCAAAGGAATGGCTTTCATGCAGAAAGCCGCCGATGGCGATGCGCATCAATGTCCGCTCCGTGTTGCCGCGCGAGGGTGGCAGGCAGGCGCGGCCATGCGAAGACTCTGCCGCAGGAGAATCCCGCCATGCCCGACGCCAACCCGCCACCACTCCGCCAGGCCATGATCGGCGGCGCACCGATGGCCTATTGGGACACGGGCGGCGACGGCACGGCGCTGGTGTTGCTTCATCCGGGCACCGGCAGCCACGCCGTCTGGGACCATCAGCGTGACGTGCTGGCGGCGGCGGGCTATCGCGTCATCGGCTATTCCCGGCGTGGTCACATGGATTCGCCTGCGACGGGGGAACCCGGCTTCGCGGTAGATGATCTGGCGGAGATGCTGGATCATCTCGGCGTGTCGCGGGCGCATCTGGTGGGCTGCGCGCAGGGGGCGATCGTGGCGCTGGATTTCGCGCTGTCACATCCAAAGCGGGTCAGCCGGCTGGTGCTGGCCTGCACCCATATGGGGCTGGAGGATGCGGACCATGTCGCACGCAGCACCGCCCTGCGGCCGCCGGGCTTCGCCGCCATGCCGGCGGATTTCCGCGAGCTGGGCCCGGCCTATCGCGCCGCCGAGCCGGAGGGCGTGGCGCGCTGGCTGGCGCTGGAACATGCCGCGATCCCCGGCCCGAAAGTGGTCCAGCCCTGCCGCAACCGCCTGGACCGCGCGGCGCTTGGGCGGCTGGCGATGCCGGTGCTGCTGATCGGCGGCGATGCGGATTTGTGGGCGCCGCCGCCGGTGTTCCGGGACTTCGCCCGGGCGATTCCCGGCAGCACCCTGCGCATCCTGTCAGAATGCGGACATGCGGCGCAGTGGGAGCAGCCGGAGGCGTTCAACGCGGCGGTGCTGGACTTCCTGCGCTAGCCCTTCGCGATGCCGGCAGTGGCCAGCACCGCATCCGCCAGCACCAGCAGCCCGGCCTCCGCCCATTCCGGTGTGATCGATTCCGCCTCGTTGTGGCTCATGCCGCCATGGCAGGGCACGAACACCATCACGCTCGGCACGCGGCGCGCGCAATAGACGGCGTCGTGGCCGATCGCCGTCGGCATCTCCTGGAACTTCGTGCCGCGCGCCACCGCCGCCTCCCGCAGTCGCGTCACCAACGCGGCATCGAAGGGCGTGGCGGGTGAGATCCAGAAATCCTCCACGGCGATGGCGATGCCGCGCCGCGTGCCGATGGCAGCGGCCTCCGCGCGCAGGAACTCGGCGAGCGCCGCCAGCTTGTGCTCGTCGTCGTGCCTTGTATCCAGGCTGAACCAGATGCGGCCCGGCACGACGTTGCGGCTGTCCGGATGCACGGTCAGGCGGCCGACCGTCGCGCGTGCGCCGGCGGACAACGCGGCGCGCTCGATCGCCAGCATCATCTCCGCCGCGCCCATCATCGCATCGCGGCGGCCGGCCATGGCGCTGCCGCCATGCGCCTCTTCACCGGTGACCGTCACCTCGAACCAGTGCTGCGCCAGCGCGTGGGTGACGATGCCGAGGTCGAGGCCGAGCTTCTCCAGTACCGGGCCCTGTTCGATATGCACCTCGAAATAAGCTTCGAGATCCTGGAGAGCCGCCGGATCGGCCGCGCCGGCCCAGCCAATTCGCGAGAGTTCGGCGCCGAAGGTCGCGCCGGCGCTGTCGGTCTTCGCCAGCACCTCGGTCTCGGGGAAGATGCCCATGGCGGCGCCGCTGCCCATCATGGGCGGGGAGAATCGAGCGCCTTCCTCATTGGTCCAGTTGACCAGCGCAATCGGCGCCTCCGTCTCGATCCCCGCCTCATCCAGCGCGCGCAGGATCTCAAGGCCGGCCAGCACGCCGAGCACGCCATCGAACTTGCCGCCAGTCGGCTGGGTATCCAGGTGGCTGCCGATGGCGACAGGTTTCCGCCCAGGATCGCGCCCTGGGCGCGTCAGCACCATGTTGCCGACCCGGTCGAGTGTCAGCGTCGCGCCGGCCGCTTCCGCCTGGCGTTGCAGCAGCGCTCGCGCCTCGGAATCCAGGTCCGTCAGCGTCTGCCGGTTGTTGCCGCCCTTCGCCGTGGCGCCGATGCGGGCGTATTCCATCAGGCTGTCCCACAGCCGCACGCCGGACGGTCGGAAGTTGGTGCTCATGCGGATTCGACTCCACACCATTCGGCCATGGTGATCGCGATGGTCCGGGTGATGTCGTGCATGCTGTCCATGCCGACGCTCTCGTCGATGCCGTGGATATCCTGCGCGTCCGGCCCGAAGCAGGCGACGGGCGTGCCCTGGTACAGCGCGAAGAAGCGGCCATCGGTCAGGCCGGTGGCGGGGTACTTGCGAAGCTCGTTGCCGGTGAGGTCGGCGAAGTTGCGCATGGAGTCCTGCACGATTTCGGCGGACAGGTCGAAGACGCAGGGGTCGGCCATGAACCCCTTGAACTCCAGCCTGACCTTGGCGCCCTTCATCGCCGGATCGCCACGCGCTTCCTCCGTGATACGCTCGATGTCGGCGCGCACGCTGGCGGCGGTGTTGCCCATCATCACGCCGACGCGCAGGCCGAGCGTGGCGCGTGTGGGCACCGAAGAATTCCACTCGCCACCGGTGAAGGTGCCAAGGTTGACGTTCACCGGGTGATTCACGCCGCGGAAGCTCGGGTGGATCACCTCGCCGCGGTTCATCTCGCGCTCATAGGCCTCGAAGCGCGTCCAGATGGACATGGCGGCTTCCACCGCGTTCACGCCCGCCTGCTTGTCCCGCACATGCGCCGGTCGGCCGGTTACGGTGACCCAGGCCCAGATCACGCCGACCTCTGCCGTGTACAGCGCCGGCAGCCCGGGGCCGGGTTCGGGGATGATGACGGCATCGGCCTTCGGCATCGCGAGCATCGCGGCCAGCGCCCCATTGCCGGTGCATTCCTCCTCGATCACCGACTGCATCTGCACCTCCGCCGCCGGCTGCAAGCCGGCCAGCTTCAGGGCGCGGAAGGCGGTGACGTAGCTCATGATGCCGGCCTTCATGTCGCCGGCGCCGCGGCCATACATGCGGCCGCCGCGGATGGCAGGCTCGTAGGGCGGCGTGGTCCATTCATCCTCGGCGCCTTCCGGCACCACGTCGACATGGCCTTGGAGGGCCAAGCTGCGGCCCTTCGTCGCGCGCGGCCGATGCGTCGCCACCACGTTGTCGCGGCCTTCGTAGCCGATCAACGGCGGCGAGAAGCCGGGATGACCGGCAAGCGCGGTGGGGTCGGTCGGCACGCGTACGGGCGCGAGGCCAAGGCTCTCATACACCCGGGCCATCTCGTTCAGCGCCGACTGTTCGTTGCCAAGCGTGGAGGGGCAGCGCACCAGTCGCATCAGCGCCTGCTCGCCTTCCGCGCGCAGCGAATCGCAGGCCTCCAGGATGGCGCGGCGGGCGCCGGTGTCGAGCTTCATGCGGACCTCACGAAATGGTCGGCGGAGTCCAGCCCCTTCCGGGGATGCTGTCCAGAAGCTGCCTTGTATAGGCGTGGGCCGGTGCGCCGAATACCTCCCCGGTCGGTCCCATCTCCACGATCGCGCCGCGCTGCATGACGGCGATGCGGTCGCAGATCTGCGCGGCGACGCGCAGGTCGTGCGTGATGAACAGCATGGTCAGGCCGAGCCGGCGGCGGATATCCGCCAACAACTCCAGCACCTGCGCCTGCACGGACACATCCAGCGCGGAAACCGGCTCATCCGCGATCAGCAGTTCCGGTTCCATTGCCAGCGCACGCGCGATGCCGATGCGTTGGCGCTGCCCGCCGCTGAATTCATGCGGAAAGCGGTCCATCGCGCCGGCATCGAGCTGGACCAGACGCAGCAGATCCCGCGAGCGGTCCATCGCGGCGGCGCGCGGCGTGCCATGGGTGATGGGGCCTTCGGCGATGATCTCCCCCACCTTGCGGCGCGGGTTAAGCGAAGCATACGGGTCCTGGAACACCATCTGGATGCGCTTGCGGAAGGGCTTGCGGGCGGCGCGCGACAGTGGCCGCAGATCCTGCCCGTGGAACAACATCTGCCCTGCCTCGGGATGCACCAAGTCTACAACGCAGCGCGCGAGGGTGGATTTGCCGCTGCCGGATTCGCCGACCAGGCCAAGCGTCTCGCCCTGGTGCAGCACGAAATCCGCGTCGTGCACCGCGCGTACCGTCGTCTTGGCGCTGAACCAGCCGCCGCGGCTGTAGGTTTTGGACACGCCCCTGCCTTCCAGCACCACGGTGCCGCCAACGGCCGGTCGCGCGGCAGGTGCGCCATGCGGCACGGCGGCAATCAGTGCCTGGGTGTAGGGGTGCTGCGGCTGGTTCAGGATCTCCGCCGCCGGTCCCTGTTCCACGATGCGGCCGAGCTGCATCACTGCGACGCGGTCGGCGACTTCCGCCACCACGCCGAAGTCATGGGTGATGAACATCACGCCCATGCCGCGCCGCGACTGGATTTCCCGGATCAGGCGCAGGATCTGCATCTGCGTCGTGACATCCAGCGCTGTCGTCGGCTCATCCGCGATCAGCAGCGCGGGCTCCAGCGCCAGCGCCATGGCGATCATCACGCGCTGGCGCTGGCCGCCCGAGAGGCGGAACGGATAGGCCTGCGCCAGCGCCGCAGGGTCGGGCAGGTTCACGGCGGCCAACAGTTCCGGCACGCGGTCCCGTGCGCGGCGACCCTCGCCATGCACCGCCAGCGCTTCCGCGATCTGGTCGCCGACCCGCATGAGCGGGTTCAGCGCCGTCATCGGTTCCTGGAAGATCATCGCCATGCGGCTGCCGCGCAATTCGCGCAGCTGTTCCGGCGACTGCGCCGTAAGCTCCGTCTCGCCCAGCCAGATGCGCCCGGCGCGGCGCGGCAGCCCGGGCGGCAGCAGGCCCATCACGGCATTGGCGGTGATGGATTTGCCGGAACCGGATTCGCCGACGACGCACAGGATCTCGCCGGCGTCGACATGCAACGAGATGTCGGTGACCGCATGCGCCCGGTCCGCGCCGGACGGCAGCGCGACGGTCAGGCCCTCGACCCGCAGCAGGCTCATGCGGGCGCAACTCCACGCTTACGGGCGAGGCGCGGGTTCAGCGCGTCCGACAGCCCCTCCCCCACCAGGTTCAGCGCCAGCACGGTGAGGAAGATGGCGACGCCGGGAAACACGCTCATCCACCAGGCCAGCCGGATCACGCTGCGGCCGGAGCCGATCAGGAAGCCCCAGGTCATCAGGTTCGGGTCGCCCAGGCCAAGGAAGCTCAGCGCCGATTCCAGCAGGATGGCGTTCGCCACCATCAGCGACGACAGCACGATGATCGGGGACAGCGCGTTGGGCAGGATGTCCCCGACCACGATCAACAGCCGCGACTTGCCCAGCACCTCCGCCGCCTGCACGAATTCCCGCGACCGCAGCGACAGGAACTCCGCCCGCACCACCCGCGCGACGGGGGGCCAGGAGACGACGGCGATGGCGAAGACCACGCTGCCGATGGTCGGCGTGAAGATGGCGACCAGCAGGATGGCCAGCACGAAGCTCGGGATGGTCTGGAAGAACTCGGTGAAGCGCATCACCACGTCGTCGGCGATGCCGCCGAGATAGCCGGCGATGGCGCCGAGCGAGACGCCGACCGCCAGCGCCACCACGGTGGAGACCGCGCCAACCATCAACGAGATGCGCGCGCCATGCGCGATGCCGGCGGCGACGTCGCGGCCGAGGCTGTCGGAGCCCAGCAGCATGTCCATCTCGCCCGGCGGCATGAAGGGTGCGGCCACCATGTCCCACGGGCTGTCCGGGTAGATCAGCGGCGCGCCGACCGCAATGGCGAAGACCAGCAGCAGGATCACCAGCCCGACCACAGCGCCGTAGTTGCGGGCATAACGCCGCCAAAAATCCATCATCCGCTGACCTCCACGCGCGGATCGATGACGGCATACAGCAGATCCGTCACCAGGTTGAACAGCACCACCATGACGGAAGTCGCGAAGAACACGCCCATCAGCACCGGATAGTCCCGCGCCAGCAGCGCCTCGAAGGCCAGGCGCCCGATGCCTGGCCAGGCGAACACCGTCTCCACCAGGATCGACCCGCCGATGAGCTGGCCCGCCTGGATGCCGGCGAAGGTGATGACGGGCAGCAGCGCGTTGCGCAGCACGTGGCGGCGGATCACCTGGCCTTCCGGCACGCCCTTGGCGCGCGCCGTCTTGACGAAATCCTGGTCCGCGACTTCCAGCATCGTCGCCCGCGTCAGCCGCGCATAGACGGCCATGTAGAACAGCCCGAGCGTCAGCGCCGGCAGCAGCAGGTGCTTCGCCACGTCCAGCACCGCGGCAATGCCCGTGATGTTGCCGCCCACCGGCATCATGCCGAAGCTCGGCAGCCATTCCAGCCAGACCGAGAACACCAGCACCAGCATCAGTCCGACCCAGAAGATCGGCGTGGCGTAGAAGGTGAGCGCCAGCACGGTGATCAGGCTGTCGGCCCAGCGCCCGACGCGCTGCGCCGCCAGGGTCCCGAGCGTGACGCCGAGCCCGACCGCGAAGATGAAGGCCGCTCCGGTCAGCAGAAGTGTCGCCGGCAGCCGTTCCAGGATCAGCGTCGAGACCGCCACCTGCTGCCGGTGCGAGAAGCCGAGATCGAAGGACAGCACGCCCTTCACGTAGATCCAAAGCTGCACCAGCAGCGGTTCGTCCAAGCCGAACTGCGCGCGCAATTGCTGGATGAACCGCTCATCCGCCGCGCCCGACTGCCCGGCAATGACGGAGGCCGGGTCGCCGGGTGCGGCGTGGATCAGGAAGAAGTTGCAGACGATGATGGCCAGCACGACCATCACCGCCTTCACGCCCCGCCGCAGCAGGAAGCCCGGCAGGTGCGAGGCCTGCATCAGGCGGTCAGGAACACGTCGTCGTAGCTGCCATGCACGCCGGTGCCCAGCTTCACCGGACCCTGCACCTTCTTGTCGTGGATCGTCGGGAAAGCCATTTCCATCAGCCAGATCTGCGGCACTTCCTCGACCAGGATCTTCTGCACCTCGCTGAACGCCACGCGCCGTTCCTCGGCGGTCTGCGCATCCCGTGCCGTGGCGAACAGCGCGTCGACGCGCGGGTTGGAATAGCCGCCGGTATTGGTGAAGGTAACCTTCTGGATGTTGGTCGAGACATAGGTGCGCTCCACCCCCAGCGTCGGGTCGCCGAACTGGTAGACGAAGTTGATCGAGGTCTCGTACTCCCAGGCGCCGATACGCCGCGCCCAGGACCCGGCATCGGTGCTTTCCAGCTCCAGGTTGATGCCGACCTGCCGCAGCGACTGCCGCAGGTACTCCGCAAGCCGCGTCCACACCTCGCCATAGGGCAGCACCAGGTGCTTCAGCGTGGTGCGCACGCCCTGCGCGTTCGGCCGCAGGCCGGCGGCGTCCAGAAGCTGCATCGCGGCGCGCGGATCGAAGCCGGCCAGCTTCGCGTTCGGATCATGGAAGCGCGTCGTGCTGGCCACCGGATTCGTCGCCGGCTTGCCGACGCCGAACCATAGCCGCTGCGCGATGAAGTCGCGGTTCACGGCGCGCGAGATCGCCTGCCGCACCCGCACATCCGCCAGCGCCGGGACGCGATGGTTGGTCTCGATCCACGATAGCGGGGAGAAGTATTCCCAGCCATCCGTGCGCACTTCCAGGTTCGGCCGCGCGCGCATCGCCGGCACGTCGAACGGCTCGATGTCACCGGCCGCCGTCATCATCACCTGGCCGGTTTCCAACGCCAGGCGGCGGGATTGGCTGTCAGGCACGATGCGGTAGATGATGGCGTCGAGGTAGGGCTGGCCGGGCTTCCAGTAGTCCTCGAAGCGCTCCAGCCGGATGAAGTTACCGCGCTGCCACTCCGCGAACTTGAATGGCCCGGTGCCGATCGGCCGCTGCACCGCAGGCGCCGTGCGATAGTCCTGCCCGTCGAACAGGTGCTTCGGCACGATGGCGCAGGCGGTGACGTCAAACATCAGCAGGAAAGGCTCGAAGGGGGCCTTCAGCGTCAGCGCGACGGTGTGCGCATCCGGCGCCTCCGCCTTGTCGATGCGGCCGAAGATGGCCCGCGCGCGGGGCGCCACTTCCGGGTGGAACTTCATGACGGAGAAGATCACGTCCTCCGCCGTCATCGGGCGGCCGTCGTGGAACTTCACGTTGCTGCGCAGCTTGAAGGTGTAGGTCAGCTTGTCGTCGGACAGCGTCCAGCTTTCCGCAAGCTCCGGCATCGGCTCCAGCGTCGGGCTGAACTTCAGCAGCCCTTGGAAGATCTTGCTCGCCGCGATCAGCGTGGGCCCCTGGTTGTTCACCCCGATCTGCAGCACCGGCGGCTCCGGCTGCAGAATGCTGGTCAGCGTGCCGCGGCGGCGCGGCGCGACGCCCTGGGCGTGGGCATCCGCCACGCGCATCAGAACGGGTGTGGCGGCGGAGGCGGCCAGCAGGCCGCGGCGCGTCATGTTCATTTTTTGGAAGCCCCTTGTCGGACGCAAACGCTAACCCCCTGCGGGCCGCATGGACAAGGCGGCATTCACGCCCCTACCGTCCGGGCCATGAAAACCTTCGCCCATCCTGCCCAGGAACTGCACAGCCCGCGCTTCTTTTTGCAGCGCGGACAGGTCCGTTCCAACTTCGAAGTGCCCGGCCGCGCCGCCTCCCTCGCCGAGGGGCTGTCCCGCCTCGGCCTGGTCCCGGCAACGCCGACTGCTGCCCCGCGCGCGGCGCTGGAGGCTGTGCATCCCGCGCCGTTTCTGGACTTCCTGCGCGACGCCCATGCCGAATGGATGGCATTGCCCAACCCGGGGCCGGAAATCGTCGCCAACATCCACCCGACGCCGGAGATGATGGCGCAGGGCGCACCGGTGCCCACCGGCCTCATCGCCCGCGTCGGCTGGTACACGGCCGACGCCGGCTGCCCCATCGGGCCTGGAACCTGGGAAGCCTCGATCGGCGCTGCCGCCTGCGCGCTGGCCGCCGCCGAGGAAGCCGCCGCCGGCCGCACCGCCTATGCGCTGTGCCGCCCGCCCGGCCACCACACCTACGCGGCGCGTGCCGGCGGCCATTGCTACCTGAACAACGGCGCCATCGCGGTGGAGGCGCTGCGCCGCGCCGGGGCGGCGCGCGTCGCGGTGCTGGACATCGACAGCCACCACGGCAACGGCACCCAGGGCATCTTCTGGGATCGACCGGACGTACTGACCGTTTCGGTGCACGGCGATCCCAGCGGCTACTACCCCTGGTATGTCGGCCATGCCGGCGAACGGGGCGGCGGCGCCGGCCTCGGCTGCAACCTGAACCTGCCGCTGGCGCAGGGCAGCGGCGACGCGCCGTGGCTGGCAGCCATCGAGACGGGCCTCGCCGCCATCCGCCAGTTTGGCGCGGAGGCGCTGGTGGTGTCGCTCGGCTTCGATGCCAGCGAGCACGAGCCGCTGAACTTCCTGTCCGTCACCGAGGACGGCTTCGCGCGCGCCGGGGCGATGATCTCGGCGGCCGGCCTGCCTTCGGCCATCGTGCAGGAAGGTGGCTACAACGTGGACCTGCTGGGCACGCTGCTGGTGCGCTTCCTCGGCGGCTGGAATGGTTGATTTAATGGTGGAATGAATCAACCTTGGGTTCGTGAGCACGATCGCCCGAGTCCAGACTTTCGCGTTTTCCGGCATCGAGGCGCTGCCCGTCGAGGTCCAGGTGCAGATCGCGCCGGGCCTGCCTGCCTTCCTCATTGCGGGGCTGGTTTCTGACGGGAAACCAGCACATGAGCGAATGAGCCTCGCTTCCAGTCCTAAATGGCAGCCAAACCCTGAAACGGCGAAACCCCCGCCGCTTTCGCGAACGGGGGCCTCACACTCGGTAGTCGGCAAGCACCGAGTATGTGATGGCCTTGCATGCCGTCAAGCGCAACCTGACTTCAAGCGGTCACGCGTTCGCGAAGGCGGCACCAGCGGGAGACCCGCGCAATGCCTCTCAACTTCGTGTTCTCCACCCCTTCGACTCCTCCCTCCCCCGTTCCGGCCGACGCCGACATGCACCGCTACGACTATGCCTGGATGGAGGTCAGGGCACTCGATAGCCCGCGTTTCCGTGCCCTTAGGCGGGTAAGCCCGGCGGTTGCACTGGCGGTAGTGAGCCTGCACAACCGCCGCCTGCACGAGCCCGGCTGCACTTTCGACGACGACGAGGAAATCCTCACGGAAGCCGCTGGGGTTTCCGACCTCCTCCTGTGGGTCGAGGAGATCGCCCCCCTCCTGTGGGGGCGACGCTTCCTCCTTCGCGACGACGCCGGGCGTATTCACCTCGACTGGCAAGGCGACGCACTGGCCGCTGCCTGGGGCGTGTGCCTCTCGAACCAGCGGCGGACCAACCCGGCACGCGCGGCTCGAAACGCCTACCGAGCCGCCCGCTACGGAGGAGGCACACCGCCGCTCGGGACGCCCGATCGTCAACCAAAGTCTCAAGAACCACCGCAGATTTTGCAGCAGAAGCCGCCGACAACGCGTTGTAGTTCCAGTGTCATTGTTGAGGCAGGCACGAACCCCTCTGTCACAGAGTCTAGTCAGATCAGGTCTGAGCCGCAGTTTGAAAAAGTATCTAATTTACGACGGCCGATGCGCGACCTCGAAGATCAAGAACACGATCCCGACTTCCTGGCGCGGAAGCGAGCAGCCGACGCGGCAGCGTGGGAGGGGCGTCTCGATGCCCACCTTCGCGACGAAGAAGCTCAGGAGGAGGCTGATGAGGCAACGCGTGATGTCGCAGGCGCACCGTCCCTGACAGTAATCCTGGCGGCGGTGGCGGACATGTCGCGCCGGGCCAACCCGCCAGAACCCGCAGGGGAGGAGCCACAGCCCCTTCGGCCGCATCTTGCGTCCCAACCACCAGCACAACTACCAGCGCCGCCGGAGGACAGCCGGGCAGCCTATGTGAAGGCATGCAAGGCGCACATCTGGCCCGTCAAGGACCAAGACCACGGGGCAACGTGGGCCGCGTGGGAAGCGGCTGTAGCGAAGGTCGGCAGCGCGTCTCGGCTGCTTCGTCTCCACGAACTTAACCAACCCACGCTTCACGACTTGCGGGTCGCAAAGAAGCCGTGTCCGGGCCTGCTGCTGTGGCTGTCGAGCGAGCAGTGGCGGAAGGTCCGGGAGCCGATCGTCCTCGTCCCTCCGCTTGAGCGGGCCGTCGAGATGTATCGCAAGAAGCGCAACGAAAACTGGCCGCACGTCCGCGCCGCTTCACTTGCACGGGCATTGCTGACCTACGAGTCAGACAAGAGGGACCTCGACCGGCGGGTCGGGGAACCGGATCGGGAGCCACTGCCGTGACCCGTGCATCTAACTTCTACCAGCTCCCCGACCTTCATGATCTCGACCAAGGCAGCCCAGAGCCCTGGCACGAGGTTCACGAGCCGCTGCTGCGACAGGGCGGGGCCGATCCTAGTCTCGGCGGGTGTTGGGAAGGGGACACCTTCCCGGCGTCCCCGACATCCTTGGCATCCCCGGCATCCGCGTACAGCACCGACTATGACTCGCGGCTGACATGGGAAAACCGTGTCTGGCTGAACAAGCCACGATAATGAACGCTGCAATGGAACCCTATAGAGATGGCAGACCTTCCCGACTTCGACGCCGCCTCAGCGGCGCTGTGGCGCCACCTGTTCGACCGAGAGAAGCGGCGCCAGCCCTGGTGGGAGGGCGCCATCAACGGTGGGACCGCCGTCGGCAGCCACCTGCTGCAAATTCGCGACGACCCCCAGGAGCAGCGCGCAGTTGCCGGGATGCCGGGAACTTGCCAGGGCGAACGCTGTGCCCGCCACCTTTCCGCCGACATCCCGCAGATGGCCAAAGAGGCCCGGCTGGGCGCAGAGGGCCTGCTGTTCGCTGCCATCGTGGCTTTGGGCGACGAGGCGCGTCGAGCACTGGCCCCCATCACCGACATCCAAACTCCTGACAAGGAAATCGAGGTGACAGTTGAGCAATACATCCGCGAGCAAGGTCCGGGCCATCTGCTGGACGAGCATCAACGCAGGGTGCCAGATAATCTCATCGCGCGCTTGCTGCGGCGTGAGAATGCCGCAAAGCGGAAGTGGAAGCGCTAGAGCTAGAGCTAGAGGCGGGAGCTACGCTACCGGCGCTGGTCCACCAATACCCCCGCGAGTTCCCCGGCCAGATGACCGAGGGCAACGCCCTGGACTAAGGGCAGCGACGCGGGTCGGCGGCGTGGGTGTCGCAACCGCATCGCGCATCCGGGACCGCGTGCTTCAGACTGACGTGTAGTCAGGTGCCGCGTTGGCAGAGATGTCCCCTCGCGACGGTCAAGCATCCCCTCTCGCCGCTCCCTGGGTGAACGCGCGGACCGATGGCGTCAGCATCCAGGCAGCAAATGCTGGGTCCGCAACAGCGACGCCAGGATCACGAGAGGTCTCGGCGGCGGTACTGGCGAGGTCGGAACTGGTAGGCATGCAAGCGGCGGTCGCAGTCT
>NZ_JBNXUN010000010.1:0-182513 GCF_050563525.1 Falsiroseomonas sp. HC035 | reverse complement strand
TGCGAATTCCACGGCATCGTGGGCAGTGATTCCACGGCATCGTGGGCGGCGGTTCCACGGGATGATGGGCACGGATTCCACGGGATCGTGGGCACCCGGCTGAGGGTTGCCTGGGGTGAATTGCCGACAGTCTGAGCCGGCTAAGTGGGCCTCGTCCTGAACGGGGTCTGCCGATGCCTACCGAGAGATTGTCGATGCGCCGGATTCGCGACGTGCTGCGTCTGAAGTTCGAGGCTGGGCTGAGCGACCGCGTCCTGGCGACGGCGGTTGCCATCAGCAAAGGCGCGGTCGCGTCCTATGTGTCGCGGGCGCGGGCGGCGGGGCTGTCCTGGCCGCTGCCGGCTGGGATGGACGATACGGCGCTGGAGCGTCGGCTGTTTCCGGGTCAGCCGGCGCCAGAGGCGGCGCGGCCATTGCCAGACTGGGCGGCGGTGGAGCGTGAATTGCGGCGGCGCGGCGTGACCCGGGCGCTGCTGTGGCAGGAGTACCGTGCGGAACAGCCGGACGGCTTCGGCTATTCCTGGTTCTGCGAGGCTTACGACGCCTGGAAATCCCAGGTCTCACCGACCATGCGGCAGAGCCACGTCGGCGGCGAGAAGGTCTTCGTGGACTTCGCCGGCGACACCATCGGCGTGATCGACCCGGACAGCGGCGAGATCTGGCAGGCCAAGCTGTTCGTGGCCTGCATGGGCGCCTCCAGCCTGGTATTCGCCGAGGCCCGGGCCAGCGAGGGCCTGGCAGAATGGCTGGGCGCGCATGTGAACCTGTTCGCCGCGCTGGGCGGGGTGCCGAAATTCGTGGTCTGCGACAACCTCAAGTCCGCGGTCACCAACCCCGACCGCCATGATCCCGGGCTGAACCGGTCCTACCTGGAGATGGCGACGTACTACGGCACCGCCATCCTGCCGGCGCGGCCGGGCAAGCCGCGGGACAAAGCGAAGGTGGAGCAGTCGGTGCTGCTGGCGGAGCGGTGGATTCTGGCGAGGCTGCGCAACGCCCGGTTCTTCTCGCTGGCCGAGCTCAACGCGGCGATCAGCGCCCTGACGGCCGAATTGAACGCCCGCCTGATGCGCGGCTTTGGGGCCAGCCGGGCGGAGCTTTTCGCCAGCCTGGATGTCCCGGCGCTGCGGCCGCTACGGACGCCGCCCTATGCCTTTGCACGCTGGCGCCGCTGCCGGGTCGGCCCCGACTACCACGTCGAGGCCGATGGCCATTGGTATTCGGTGCCCTACGGCCTGATCCGCCAGCTGCTCGATGTCCGCATCGGCGAGGCGACGCTGGAGGTGTTCCACAAGGGTGAGCGGGTGGCCAGCCATGCCCGGGTGCCGAACCGGCGCGGCCACACCACCATCCCCGAGCACATGCCGAGCGCGCACCGCCGCCACGCCCAGTGGACGCCGGCGCGGCTGCTGGAGGAGGCCGGCAGGATCGGGCCCTCCGCCATGGCGCTGTGCGACGCGGTGATGGCGGCGCGGCCGCATCCCGAACAGGGCTTCCGCACCTGCCTCGGCATCCTGGGCCTGGCGCGGAGCTATGGCGCCGTCCGGCTGGAGGCTGCCTGCGCCCGCGGCGTCAGCATCCGCGCCCGCTCCGTCGGCTCCATCCGTTCGATCCTCCAGAACGGCCTCGACCGGGCCTTCCTGGATGCGGAGCCGGAGCGCCAGCCACCGCCGGCCCACGGCAACATCCGTGGCGGCGGCTATTTCCATTGAACAGCAAAGGAGAACCTATGCTCGCCCATCCCACCCATGAGCGCCTGATCGCGCTCGGCCTTGCCGGCATGGCCCGCGGTTTCGAGGACCAGAGACGATCGCCCGACATCGGCGCGTTGAGCTTCGAGGAACGCCTTGGCCTGCTGGTCGATCGCGAGGCCGCCGAGCGGGAAACCCGGCGCCTGACCACCCGGCTCAAGCATGCCGCGCTGCGCCACAACGCCAGCATCGAGGATGTCGACATGCGCACGCCGCGCGGCCTCGACCGGGCACTGTTCCAGAAGCTGGTGGCCGGCGACTGGATCGACCGGCATGAGGGGCTGCTGGTCACCGGCCCGACCGGCGTCGGCAAGTCCTGGCTGGCCTGCGCGCTGGCCCATAAGGCCTGCCGAGATGGCCGGCGCGTGCTGTACCAGCGGGTTCCCAGGCTATTCGAGGCCCTGGCTATCGCCCGCGGCGACGGCCGCCACAGCCGCGCCCTGAAGGCCCTGGCGAAGGTCGAGCTGCTGGTGCTGGACGACTGGGGCCTGGCGGTGCTGACCCAGGCGGAACGCGAGGATCTGCTGGAGATCCTGGAGGACCGCCATGGCCGCAGTTCCACCATCGTCACCAGCCAGGTGCCGGTGGCCCAGTGGGACGCCGTGATCGGCAATCCGACGCTCGCCGACGCCATCCTCGACCGCCTGATCCACAACGCCCATCGCATCGAGCTCAGGGGAGAAAGCATGCGTCGCACTGCCGCCAGGCGAGCCGCGTTAGCCGAAACGCTTGACGCCAATCGGCCTTCCTGATCCACAAAGCCGTCGGCATGACACCTGCCCACGATGCCGTGGAATTCGTGCCCACGATCGCCTGGAATTGGTGCCCACGATCACTGGAATACGCAATACGGCGGTGGGTTTGCTGGATGGCAAGGGATGGGCGCCATCCCTGCTGCGCGTGCCTTCTGTCACTGCGGCGCCAACCGAGGCACCGGCGCAAATGGCGGCCGAGTAGCCGCTTACCTTATAGAATTGGAGAGCCGCCGGTTAACTGGCGGCTCGCCTTCTATGCAGGCGTACATGGTACGACGAGCGTCAGTACAAGGCCGCGTCACCTGGTCGGGGACGACCCCATCGACCGTTCCATCTGGCTGCACTGCGCCATCATCTGCTGCATGCTGGCGGACTGGCTCGCCCCCGGCTGGGGCTGCTGCCGCATCTGAGCACAGTGGGCCATCATCGCCTGGTGGTCCATTCCAGACATTCCCCGGCCCTGCATGCTGGACATGTTGTGGCCCTGCATGGACGAGGCAGGGGTGCTCGACGCCGCTGTACCCGAAGTACCCTGCTGAGGCGCGCACGCTGCCACGCCAAGGCCGAGCAGGAGCGTCAGAGCCAGTGGTCGCGCCAGGTTTCGTTCCAGCATGTTCGTCTCCTCGTTTGGGGTCGGCCTGCCTGCGGTGTATTCTTCAACAGGCCGGCAGACATTTCCTGGTAACGTCGGCGACGGCAGTGCGGTAGTGCCCGACACACTTTGTCGGATTATTACCGTGTCCGCACCGTCTGGATCATCCGGATCCAGCGCACTGGGCCGGTGCCTCATGCCCCGGCGCCGCGCGCTGTGGCGCGGAAGCCTCGCAGCCGCAGCGCGTTGCTGAGCACGAAGACGCTGGACAGGCCCATGGCCACCGCGGCCAGGATCGGCGAAAGCAGCACGCCAAAAGCCGGAAACAGCACCCCCGCCGCCACTGGAATCAGCGCGGCATTGTAGGCAAAGGCCCAGAACAGGTTCTGGCGGATGTTGCGGATCGTCGCCTGGCTCAGGGCGATGGCATCCGGCACGCCGCGCAGGTCGCCTGACATCAGCACCACATCGGCGCTTTCGATGGCGATGTCCGTGCCGGTGCCGATGGCCAGCCCAACATCCGCGGCGGCCAGTGCCGGCGCATCGTTGATGCCATCGCCGACGAAGGCGACCTTGCGCGTACCGCCCGCCTTCAGCCGCTGCACCACGGCGACCTTGCCGTCGGGCAGCACCTCCGCCTCCACTTCGTCGATGCCGAGCTTGCGGGCAATGGCATCCGCGGTGCGCCGGTTGTCGCCCGTCACCATTGCGATCTTGAGGCCGAGCGCGTGAAGGCCTGCGATCGCGGCCGGCGTTGTCTCCCGGATCGGGTCGGCCACCGCGATGGCGGCGGCGAGGCGGCCGTCGATGGCGGCATAGAGGGGCGTCTTGCCCTCGTCACCCATCCGCGCCGCGACCTCCGCGAAAGAGGATACATCCACGCCGTTGCGGGTCATGAAGCGGTCCGCGCCGACTGTCACCAGCTGTCCCGCCACGGTTGCGGCGATGCCGAAGCCCGCCATTGCCTCGAAGCCCTCCGCCTCGCCAATGGCCAGCCCGCGCGCCTTCGCAGCCTGCACGATCGCTGCCGCGACCGGGTGCTCGGAGCGTGCCTCGGCGGCGGCGACGAGCGCCAGCATCGCATCGGCCTCGAAGCCCGGCGCCACAACGAGATCGGTCAGCTCAGGCCGTCCCCTGGTTAAGGTGCCGGTCTTGTCTAGCGCGACCACGCGCGCCTCGCGCAAGGTCTGCAACGCCTCGCCCCGGCGGAACAGCACACCCATCTCTGCGGCGCGGCCGGTGCCGACCATGATCGAGGTTGGCGTGGCGAGCCCCATCGCGCAGGGACATGCGATGATTAGCACAGCGACGGCATTGACCAGCGCAAAGGTCAGTGCCGGCTCGGGTCCGAAGATCAGCCAAGCGAGGAAGGTCAGCGCGGCTACTGCCATCACGGCCGGCACGAACCACAGGGTCACGCGGTCCACCAAGGCCTGGATCGGCAGCTTCGATCCCTGCGCGGCCTCGACCATCCGCACGATCTGCGCCAGCACCGTATCAGCGCCGACTGCGGTGGCGCGGAAGCGGAAGGCGCCCGTCGTGTTGACGGTGCCGCCCACGACCTGTGCACCGGCGGACTTCTCCACGGGGACCGGTTCGCCCGTCACCATGCTCTCATCCACGTAGGACCGACCATCCAGCACCTCGCCATCCACCGGCACGCGCTCGCCGGGGCGGACCAGCACGGCGTCGCCGGCGCGCAGCTCGGCCAAAGCGACCTCGACCGCCTCGCCGTCGCGCTCGATGCGCGCCGTGCGGGGCTGCAGGCCCATCAGTCGGCGGATCGCCTCGGAGGTGCGGCCCTTGCTGCGGGCCTCCAGGTAACGGCCGAGCAGGATCAGCGTCACGATCACCGCGGCGGCCTCATAATACACTGCCAGTGCCTGTGCCGGCAGCAGCGCCGGCGCGAAGGTGGCAACCACGGAATAGGCCCAGGCGGCGCCGGTGCCGAGTGCCACGAGCGAATTCATGTCAGGCGCGCCACGCAGCAGGTTGGGCCAGCCCACGCGATGGAAGCGCAAGCCCGGTCCCGCCATCACGGCGGTGGCGAGGATGAACTGCACGATCCAGGACGCCTGCGTGCCCACCGTCATCGCGATCCAGTGGTGGAAGGCCGGAACCAGATGCGCGCCCATCTCCAGCACGAAGAGCGGCAGCGTCAGGGCCGCCGCCAGGATCGTCGCGCGGCGCAATCCAGCAATCTCCCGCTCGCGCCGTTCCCGCCCGTCCTCTTCCCGGGCCACGGCTTCCGTCACCCCGGCTGGGCGTGCCGCGTAGCCCGCACGGCGCACCGCCTCGACCAAAGCGTCGGGCGCAAGGCCGGCAAGATGGCGCACCGTCCCCCGCTCGGTCGCCAGATTGACGCTCGCGCCGAGTACGCCCGGCACGGCCATTAGCGCCCGCTCCACCCGGCCGACGCAGGAGGCGCAGGTCATGCCTTCGATGGCCAGTTCCCCGGTCGCTTCGGGCACCGCATAGCCGGCACGGCTAATGGCGGCCGCGGCTGCGGGCAGATCGGGCGCGCCGGCGAAGCGCAGCTCGGCACGCTCCGTCGCCAGGTTGACTGAGGCCCCGGTCACGCCCGGAAGCGCAGCCAGGGCCCGCTCGACGCGGCCAACGCAGGAGGCACAGGTCATCCCTTCGACCGGGAGGCTGAGCATCGTGCCATTTCTTAAGTCGGCCCGCTCCGGACCGCCTATCATGCTCTCTGGCGACATGCGCCTACTCCTCAACTTGGAACAGTCGCCAAGGCAGGTAGGGCCTCCCAAAATGGGAAGGTCAAGAGGGCATGCCAGATTTCTTTCGTGGCACGGCTTGCTTCACCTCAGCCGGGCTGCATGCTCCGCAGCGCCTCGCCGCAGGCCCGTTCGCAGGCGCGGCAGGCCTCGGCGCAGATGCGGCAATGTTCGTGATGTCCCGCGTGTCGCTCGCACTCTTCGGCGCAGGCGCGGCAGGCTGTTTCGCAGGCCGTCAGCATGGCCCGGATCACGGCCTCGTTCGACCCGGTGCGGCGCGAGGCGACGGCTCCGGTCGCGAAGCAGGCATCGGCGCAGTCGAGATCGCTGCGGATACACTGCGCCAGTTGCGCCACCATGTCCTCGCCGAGGCAGGCATCGGCGCAGGCGATGCAGGCTTGACCGCAGTCGTAGCATTGCTCGATGCAACGGATCAGGGCGTCGTTCGTGTTGCCCTTTACCTGCGGGTGGGTGGCGATAATTTGTTGGGCGTGCATGAGGGGTCTCCTGCGTTCGTGGTGGCGGGTCATCCAGGCGCGACCGTGGCTGGCGCTGGCGGCCCGCCGCTGAACCCGGCGGCTCCCCTCGTGGTTCGCGGCCATAATGCGACAAACTATGTCCCGCGGTTGGATGCCTTGACCTTCCCCTTGGGTGAAGCACCATGTCTCCTCGCGGAAGACGAGAGAAAGCACCATGGTCCGGTTCCGCATCCTGAACATGAGCTGCGGCGGCTGCGCGAAGGGCGTGACGGCAACCCTGCGTGAGGCGGCCGCCGAGATGTCGCTTCGCATCGACCTCGATCGGCGAGAGGTCGAGGTGGATGCCGAGGCGAACGATGCCGCACGACTGGGACAGGCCCTAATGGCGGCCGGTTGGAAGGCCGAACTTGTCGCGTCCTGAAGCGGCGAGGCTTGCGCTCAGACCGGCTCGCCGCCGCGGAAGCGCATGAAGCTCATCCTGCCGTTTCCTTCATCAAAGGCAATGATGTCGTACGTGTCAGGCGTCACGCCCGGCATCTCCATTCCCGGCGAGCCGGCGGGCATCGCCGGCGCCGCCAGACCCCGGATGCTGGCCGGCCGTGTCGCCAGCAGGCGCTTCACCGCGGCGGCGGGAACGTGCCCTTCCAGCACGTACCCATCCACCAGGGCGGCGTGGCAGGACAGCAGGTCCGATGGAGTGCGCAGCGTGCGGCGCATCGCGGCGACGGATTGCACAATATTGTCCTCCAACGGGAAGCCTGCGGCCCGCATGTGGTCTACCCAGCCGCCGCAACAGCCGCAGTTAGCATCCCGCCAGACCTGGACCCGCGGCAGCGGCTGCGCCCGCGCCACCGCCGGCGCCACAAGAAGGCCGAATGCCGCAAGGGCTAGGCCGCGCTTCGTTGGAATCATGCCATATCCTCCTTCAATGCCGTGGTTTCGGCAGCACGACCGCGGCCAGCAATCCGCCGCCGGGTCGGTTCGAAAGCTGCAAGGTACCGCCATGCTGCTCGATGGCTTGGCGCGCGATGGTGAGCCCGAGGCCGCTGCCGCCTGTACCGCGGTTACGCGATTCTTCCAGCCGCCGGAACGGCTCGAACACCGCCTCTAGCTCCGCTTCCGGGATACCCGGGCCGTGATCCTGTACCTGCAGGATGAGCCTGTCGCTCCGGTCCTCAAGTTCCACCTGGGCGCCGCCGCCATACTTTGCCGCATTGTCGATGAGGTTGGCGAGGGCGCGCTTCAGCGTCACCGGTCGGCACGTCAGGCGTGCCTGGGGCGGACCGGCATAGGTCGCAGCCGCGCCAGCATCGGTGGCAGCGTCGCACAGCGTCTCCACCATGGCGACGACATCGGCCGGCCGCCGCTCCTCCGTCTCCGCATCGCCACGTAGATAGGCGAGCGTCGCCGACACCATCGCCTCCATCTCGTCGAGGTCTGCATCGATCGCCTGCGCCGCCTCGGCATCGTCCAGGAAGCCGGCGCGCAGCCGCAACCGCGCTATGGGTGTGCGAAGATCGTGGCTGACCGCGGCCAGGGCCTGGGTACGGTCGGCGATGAGGCGGTCAATGCGCCCCTGCATCCGGTTGAAGGCCTGCGCCGCCTGACGGACCTCGCGCGGCCCTTCGTCCGGGATTGGCGCTTGCGGCCCGGCCCCGCCAATCCGATCCGCCGCCTCAGACAGTGCGCGCAGCGGCCGGCCAATCAGCCGGACCACGAACAGCGCGAGGATGAGGATGCCAACCCCCATGGCCGTGGTGGACAGGAGTGTCGCATGTTCAGGCGAGCCCGAGCGCAGCAGCGTCGCTGAGAAGTTGAGCCAGCTTCCATCCGCCAGCGGCAGGGCACCCAGCAGCAGGTGGCGCGCCGGGTCGGCTTGCATCGCGCCCTGCCCAGCATAGCCTAGGCGAAGTCCGGCGAGGTCGGAGGCCGGCACCAGCTCGCCCAACCTGGCCCGGAGCGCTTCGATGCGCGAGCTTGCCTCCTCCACCAGGTTCACGGCCGGTTCTGCCGTCCAATGCAGGTCGAGGCTAGCGGATGACAGGGCATGGGCCGTGCCATCGCGTTCCGCCAGCGGCAGCGCGGCCACGGCCCGCTTGGCAGAAACCAGACGCTCAGCCAGCCCCGATTCCCATGTCGTGCCGAGCAGCGCCTCCGTTCCCGCCTGGTGCAGCCAAAGGCTGCCGACGTGGAAGGTGAGCAGGCCAACCAGTAGGACGAGGACGACGCGCCCGCCGAGCGTCCTGGGAACCAGCCAGCCGAGCCGCGTCACGCGCCGCGCTTTACGGCAGGCACCAGCATATAGCCGGCACCCCGGATGGTTTTGATCACTGCTGGACTCTCGTCCGTCGGCTCCAGTTTCCGGCGCAACCGGCTCACCATAACATCCACCGACCGATCGGTGCCGTTGAAGGCGTGCCGATTTCGAGCAAGGTCGAGCAGCTGGTCGCGGCTCAGCACACGCTGCGGGTGCTCGCAGAAGGCGAGCAAAAGGTCGTATTCGCCGCCCGAGAGGTCCACCGCTACGCCTTCTGGCGAAGCCAACTCACGTCGGCGCGCATCAAGCGACCAGCCACCAAAATTCAGCGTGTCGCCCATAGCGCCCGCCACCGGCTCGCCGGCCGCTCCGCTGGACCGGCGTAGCAGCGCGCGCACCCGCGCCAGCAGTTCCGCGCGGCCGAACGGCTTTGGAATGTAGTCATCCGCGCCCAATTCGAGGCCGAGAACGCGGTCCGCCTCCTCCCCGCGCGCCGTTACCATGATTATCGGCACGCCGGACTTGGTCCGCAGGGCGCGGCACAGGTCGAGGCCCGATTGCCCGGGCAGCATGACGTCGAGGAGGACGAGGTCCACCGGCGCATTGCCCAGCACGTCCCACATCTCCCGTCCGTCGCGCGCACCGGTGACGCGGAAGCCGTTCTGGCGCAGAAACTTGGTGATCAGATTCCGCATCTCCCCGTCGTCCTCGACAACAAGGAGATGTGCCTCGGGCGACAACTGATCGCTCCGCATCTCTGCCTACCTTCCTAAACGCGGCCTCGGCGGCATCAGAAAAGCGACCGGATGCCAATGACGGCGTAGCTGTTGGCGACACGCTCGCCATTGGCGCGCGCCAGGTTCGCCGTCTCGCCCAGCTGCCGCTCCCAACCCACCTGGACATAGGGCGCGATCTGGGGCGTGAATTCATAACGCAGCTGCAGCGACAGCTCCATATCGGTCACCCCTCGTCTGACCTCCAGCTCGCGGTCGTTGCCGGCACTCGCGTTGAGCTCGATGGCGGGCTTGAGGTAGAGCCCTGGCCCGGTATCGTTGAAGACGCTGCGGGCGATGAGCAATTCGGTCGCCAGCTCCAGACGCCCGCTCAGCACGCCTTCCTCGCTGACATAGGCGGTGGCCTCGACCTCGATGAAGTAGGGCGCGATGCCCGAGAAGCCGAAGGCACCGTAGTTCCTGTTGGTCCGAAAGAAGTCGCGGCGCCATCCGACATTGACGTCCCAGAATTCCGAAATCGGCCGGTTATAGAAGAGCTGGATCTCGGCTTTGTCTGTCTGGCCACGGATCTGCTCGCCTTCTGTGCGGAACAGCAGCCGGTGGTCATAAGTGCCAACCCGCGCATCGAGGTCCCAGGAGAAGCGGTCGCCCAACGATGACCCGCCGTAGTCGAAATTGTTGAGGCGAACCACGTAGCCGATGGCGTCGTGGTTGTGGGCGAGCGCAGGTGTTGCCGCCGCGAGGAAAGATCCCGCGACGGCGCCAAGCAGGATAGCCCGCATCAGCCGGCGCTCGCCACGCGGGCCGGCTCGACGATGAAGCGCGTCATCATGCCGGCCTCCATGTGGAACAGGAGGTGGCAGTGCAGCGGCCAGTCACCCACCTCGTCGGCGGTAAGAAGGACCGAGGCTTCGGCACCCGGACGGACGAGTACGACGTGCTTGTAGGGCAGCCGGTCGCCCGCGCCGTTCTCCATCTCCATGAACATCCCGTGCAGGTGCATCGGATGCGCCATCATCGTCTCGTTCAGGAAGCGAATGCGCACCCTGTCGCCCTGGCGGACGCGGATGGCCTCTTCCATGCCGAAGCGGCGATCGTTCAGCGACCAGGAATAGCGCCCCATCTGGCCGGTCAGGCGCAGGACGATGTCCCGCGACGGTTGCGGCGCATTTGGGCGAGCTTGCGTGCTGCGGAGGTCCGCGTAGCGCAGGGCACGCTTGCCTTCGGGCGTGCCGGCCTGTTCCCAGCCCAGCGGATTATTCGGATCGGCCATGGCCGCAGCGCCAGGCATCGCATGTCCCGCATGGGGATTAGCCGCAGCCGGCGCCGGGGCGGCTGTGCCGGTGCCGCTTCCACCCATCGGCATGCCGCCATGATTCATGCCAGCCATCGCCGAGCCGCCTGCCGCGGCGCCACCCATTGCCATGGCACTATGGTCCATGCCGGCCATCGCCCCGCTGCCCATCGCCATGCCGCCATGAGCCATGCCCATATCCGCCATGGTCAACACGGTCCGTGGCCGGCGTGGCGGGATCGGCGCCTCCATCCCCTCGCGCGGCGCCAACGTGGCGCGCGCATAGCCGCTGCGGTCGAGGGGCTCTGACATGATGGTGAAGGCGCGCGCCTCCGTCGGGTTGACCACCACGTCGTAGGTCTCGCCGACGCCGATGCGGAACTCGTCGACCGGCACCGGGATCACCGGCAGTCCATCCGCCGAGATCACCGTCATCCGCAGGTCAGGGATTGCCACGTCGTAGATGGACATGGCGGAGCCGTTGATAAAACGCAGCCGTACCCGCTCGCCCGGCGTGAACAGGAAGGTCTTGTTGTCCTGCGGACCGCGTCCGTTGACCAGAAACTTGTAACCGGTGACATCCGCCAAATCCGTCGGGTCCATCCGCATTTCCCCCCAGGACATGCGCTCGGCCATCGTGGCGCTCCAGCCGTCGCGGCGGACGTCGCGCATGAAGTCCACGAGCGTACGCTGGCCACGGTTGTAGTAGCCTTCGCGGTTTCGGAGATTGCGGAAGATGGCGTCAGGTGCCTCCGGGCTGTGGTCCGAGAGCATTACGACGTAGTCGCGAGTCACCCGCACCGGCTCCGGCCGTGCCGGCTCAATGACGATTGCGCCGTACATGCCCGCCTGCTCCTGCGCCGCGGAATGGCTGTGGTACCAGTAGGTGCCGGCTTGGCGCAGCTGGAAGCGGTAAGTGTAGGTCTGACCGGGCTGGATTGCCTCATAGCCGTTGAAGCCGGGCGCGCCGTCCATGACGCCGGCGAGCAAAAGGCCGTGCCAATGGATGGAGGTCGGCTCGCTCAGGCGGTTGGTGACGCGGATCACCACCTCCTCGCCCTCGCGCCAATGCAGCAGCGGGCCAGGTACCGTCCCGCCGATGGTCAGCGCATTGGTCTGCGCGCCATCAACGGTGATGCGCGTAGCCTCCACCGCCAGATCCTGAACCCGATGCGCATTGGCGAAGCTCTGGCGGCCTGGGAAGGCGGTGACCACGCCCGCCATCCCGGCGGCGGCGGCCAGCTTTAGGGAGTCACGACGGGAAAGCGGGCTGGTCATGTGCGTTCTCCGTCGTTCAGCGCGGCGTCACGACGAGTTCGGCCGCCATGCCGCTCTCGTAGTGGCCGGGAACGTTGCAGGCGATCTCAATGGTGCCGGCGCGCGTGAAGCGCCAGGAGATTTCGCCGGTCTTGCCCGGCTCCACGAGCACCGTGTTGGGCGCAGTGTGGTCCATGCGCGTGCCGTCCGGCATCGTCATCGTCAGGCTGACGACGCGCTCCGGCGTGATCATGCCGTGCTCGAACATGCGTGCCATCTCGGGCCGGTGCGCGGCCGCGACGGCAGCCGGTGCGAAGCTGAACTCATGTACGAACTGGCCGCGGTTCACTGCAACGAAGCGGATCGTCTCGCCGGCGCGAACCTGGACGCGCGGCACGCTGTAAGCGTTTTCCGTCATCTCGATCCGCACCACGCGGCCGGTGCCGCGCGCGGCCGGCTGGCCGAGCAACTGGGCGTTGTTGCCATGGCCTTCCGGTGCGGCGAGCGCAGGGGCGGGAACGAGAATCGCCGGCGTCACGGTGGCGGCCGCCAGCAACGTCAGGGCAGCCAGATGGGACAGCTTGATCACAGGTCTCTCCTGGAATGGTTGGACAGGGGGCGGGCGGAACAACCCCTCGGCATGGAGGATGCATTGCCAACATGTATGGGACACGTCCCGATCATGACAAAGCATTGCTGACCAGGACGTCTGGAGGATGGTCAGCGGACCGAATTGGACAGCCGCTGGAGGTTCCAGAGTGCCGCATTATGGCCCCCACCCATGTCGGGCATCGTGTGAGGCGCGGCGGCGGTCGCGGCCTCGTCGCACTCGCTGCTGGCGTTCTCCCCGCTTCCGACAATGCGTGGATTGACGCAGCTGACGACAGGCCTCGGTGTGGCGGAGGTATCGTATTCGATTTCGATGTTTTGCCCGCTGCCGGTCACGCGCCGAACCGGCAGAGAGGTCACCGGCGAAGCGCGGTCGGAGTAGATCATGACGGGCAGCCGTCCGAGATACATTGGCTCCAGGGAGACCACTGGCCGGCCATCGGCGCGCGCGAAGCTGGGCAGTGCGGCGATGCCGACCGCGATGGCCACGGCAAATGCGGTGCGGAATAAGGGGGACATGTAAAGATCTCCTGGAAATGCCCGCACCCCTTTGGGGCGGTACACCGGGAGGATGGCAACCGCATATGACGAGCGTCTTGCGCGACCAAAACAAAGTATGTGGACCGGGTCACTATCCGACAGAACGTTCATGATGCGACGCACGAGCAGGCCGGGAGGGCATCGCTGATCTGCTGACCTTACCTTCTCCGATGGGTAGCAGGGCGTCTCCCCGTTGTGGCGGGGCCGCGCCCTACTCGCGGCTCAGGCCGCTCCCGGAGCCCCGCTGCGCCGGTCTCCGCCCTCCAGGTAACGGCCGCTGACGCGGAACGCTGGCCGCGGACGCGGCCCACCGCGGGGCACCACGGGGCGCCGCCCCCAGGTTCCCCTCGGCATGCGACCTACGGCGCGGCAGGGCCGCTCCCTCGCAGGGCGCTGCGCACCCCGCTCCCTCGCAACCCGGCCGCGCCCTGCCGCATGCCACCCCTCCTTCCCCGGTCTCGCCGACGGGCAAGGAAGCAGCGCGGCTGCTTCCCGCTGCGCGAAGCAGAGAGAAAGGGCTCAGACACCATGTCGTTCATCAACACCCGTCATGCCTTCCGTCCAAACGGCGTCACCGCGCTCTCTGACGAGGACATCCGCCGCCTCGCCCCATCCGCCTTCGCGGCGGAGGCGCATGACAGCCGCAGCCATCGCTACGCCTATATCCCGACCGCCGAGGTCATCGCCGGCATGCGGGAGAACGGGTTCCTGCCGATGTCGGCGACCCAGGCCCGCACCCGCGACGCCGGCCGCATCGGGCACACCAAGCACATGCTGCGCTTTCGGCACGCCGGCGCCGCGCCGGCCGAGCGGCGTGTGGGCGACACCTTTCCTGAGATTGTGCTGCTGAACGCGCACGATGGCACCAGTGCCTATCGCGTGATGTCCGGCGTGTTCCGCCTCATCTGCCTCAACGGGATGGTGGTGGCTGACCGGCAGGGGGCCGAGGTCCGGGTGCCGCACAAGGGCGACGTGGTTCACCAGGTGATCGAAGGATCCTATGCGGTGCTTGACGATGCGCGACGCGCGCTGGATGCGGCGGAGGCCTGGCAGGGCGTGACGCTGTCCCGGGACGAGCAGCGGGTCCTTGGCGAGGCCGCACGGACGCTGCGGTTCGGCGACGCCGAGGGCCACACCGACACGCCCGTTACACCGGAGCAGATGCTGGCGCCGCGGCGTGCGGCGGATGCCGGCAACGACCTGTGGCGCGTGTTCAACCGTGTGCAGGAGAATGCCATCCGGGGCGGGCTGACGGCTTGGATACGCGATGCGCAGAACCGGCCGCGCCGGGTCACGTCGCGGGAGGTTACCGGCATCGATGGCGACGTGAGGCTCAACCGCGCACTTTGGCAAATTACAGAGAGGATGGCCGAGCTGAAGGGCGGCTGACTTCATCGGGCGGGGCTCGGCAAAGTAGACCCTGCGTAAGGATCGTGTCCGAGCGCCCTCCAATCAGACGGTACGGCCGAGGCGTTAGCGTCCTCGCCGTGCCCTGTAGCCGAACGCCGCCACCTGCCAAACGACAGCACCGGGCGTGGTGGCGCCGGGGACCAGCCAAACGGGATCCTGCCGCTTCGAGACAAAGGCTCACAGAAAAACGAACTCCTCAACAGCGACCTTGGCCGGTCAGGCCAGTATCAGTGCCAGGATTCAGGAGCTTGCCGTGGTGCTCATTATCGGCAGTTAAGGTAGCCGCCGTAGCCAATGCGCAGCGCCTCTCCGACCTCAAAAACTAGGTCCGCATCGCGACGCCCCGCTGTGCTGCCTTCCGCCGCAACGAAAGGCATGATTGACATCCGCACCGGGCTGGCCGTGAGCAACAGGCGTTCGGGCGTCTCCGTAGCGCCACTGGCGGGTTCCGCCTCCAATCGCACAAGATGTCCGTTCAGCTTCACCACGCCGCCGAGCGGCTGTCCCTCCGGCTGCGCCGCCACGGCCAGGACAGGCCGACCGGCGCTGGTGTAGCGGAACTCGCAGCGCGGCCCCATACCGATCACCGCACGGATTTCGGCGTCGTTCAGCGTGCTGGGATCAAGCGTTGCGACGACCGCGTTGGCAAGCGCCTCCGCTGCGGGGGTAATGCGGGTGATCTCCTCCGCCCGCGCATGCTGGACAAGGTCGTCCGGCGCATCACTCCCGTCACAGCCAGCCAGCAGCGCCAGGACAACGACAAACGGCAGCGATGCAGCGAAAGAGAGATTCCGGCCAACCATCAGTCTCGCCTCGCGAGGTCGCGAATCAGGTACTTCATTTCTGCAATCTCCCGCTCCTGCGCTTCGATAATTTCATCCGCAAGCTTGCGCACGCGCGGGTCAGAGATCTGCGCGCGCGAGCTGGTTAGGATTGCAATCGAGTGGTGTGGGATCATTGCCCGCATATAGTCCTGGTCGTTTACCGTCGCCTGACCGCGCACAAGCCAGAGGGACAGCGCGAAGACAGCGGTGGAGCCACCTAAGATGGCGAGGTTGAATGCTCGGTTCTGGTACATGCCCAGCATCCAGCCGAGCATGATGACAGACATCGTCGCTCCCATTAGAAGCGCCATCCAAGCGCGTGTTTCGCTCCAGAATACCTGCTCCCAGGCGTAGGTATTGAGGTACATCAGCCCGTACATTACGACCGTCGAGGTTGCGATCATCGCAGCGAAGCGCCAGTACGACATGCCCATCTTCCCGCTCTTATCCGCCATCACTGCGCTTGGCTCCCGCCAAGCGATGCATAGCGCTCGGGCGTCATGGCCGGCAGTTCCTTGACGAAGGCGGCAATGCGCCAGATCGTCTCGTCGTCATGCGTCGGTCCGAAGGCGGGCATCCCCGACATCTTCACGCCGTGCCGGACGAGCCAGAACACTTCCGACAGCTCCCAGTCCGCCGCAGCCTCCATCAGGTGTGGCGGCCTTGGACGCATTCCGCTTGCCCACTCCGCCTGCTCGACGCCCGGTCCGGCGTGACAGTGCTGGCACATCGCCTTGTAAGCGGCGGCACCCGCCGTAGGCGTCAGTCCGTCCGGCGGCACGAAGGTGGCAGCGCGGCGCTCGACGGAATGGTGGAAGGTTGTGTCAAAGGCCCAGCGCGTGACGGCGGCGTGCTCCTCTGTCGCCGCGACGTTGTAAGCTCCAGTATAAACGATGATCAGCCCTGTTGCCCCGAGTACGACCAGAACTCCAGCCGCGCCGGCAATCAAGCCAAGGACGATGCTACTCCGCCTTTCGTTCATGCGCTCCCTGCTCCCTGTCGCCCGTGCCCCCGCATCGGCAGAGGCAGAACTGGCGAAAGGACGTTCGGTTGCGAGTTTTACGCCCTGCCCGCCGAGGGTCAGGCGTTGCGCCCTCCAACTGGGAAGGAGGGGGGCTACAAGCCATTGAGATAGAAGAACTTAGTGTGCCATGCCTTCTCAGTACCGCGCGCGGCGCAATGCTTTGTCAAATTATGACGGGGCTCAATGGCTCGACTTTCGCGTTTTGAACGAGAGACGGTCCTTGACTCTCCCACAAAGGGAATCACCACCTCCCTGCAGCCGGAGAGGAGGCCGGACGCGATGGTGACAATCTCAGTTTCGAATATGACTTGCGGCGGCTGCGCCAAGGGCGTCCTCGCCACCCTGCAGGAGGCAGTGCCTGGTGTGGAGGCAAAGGTGGATCCCCAGCTACGGGAAGTGCAGGTCGCCGCCGCCGAGGACGCCGCGCGGCTTATTGCGGCATTGCGTGCCGATGGCTGGGACGCGGTCGCCAAATAGTGCAGCCGTCTCCGACGCGACGCTAAGTGGCGGAGAAGCAATGGCACCCGGCGGGTGCAGGACGGCAGAACATAAAGATGTCGTTGCGCCGGTCGCGCAGACAGCTTGGCCAGAACTAGCTTGGGAGGGCTCCATGAACGAGCACGGCCATGATCAGCCGCGGCACCAGAATCGCCCACATGCCGGGCGCGAACGGCAATCGCTGGATAACCAATTCCATGATCATCGGGAGCGCCATACTGATCTTGGGCCCGACGATGCCGGCGACACAGTCATCGACCTCGTCTGCGGAATGCAGGTCGACCCGCAAGTTACGCCTCACCACGCCAAGCACGCCGAGCAGACCTTCCATTTTTGCTCAAGTGGCTGCCGATCGAAGTTCATCGCAGACCCAACCCGCTACCTTGGTGGGCCAGGCGCCCCAAAGCTCAAGGCCGACGCCGTGGCGCCGGGCACCATCTACACCTGCCCAATGCACCCGCAGGTGCGCCAGATCGGCCCCGGAAGCTGCCCGATCTGCGGCATGGCGCTGGAACCCGAGATGGTGACCGCCGAGGTGGGGCCGAACCCCGAACTGGTGGATTTCACCCGGCGCTTCTGGATCGGTCTCGTGCTCACCCTGCCGGTGTTCGCCTTGGAAATGGGCGGCCACCTGCTTGGCCTCGACCACCTGATCGAACGGTCCACCTCGAACTGGGTGCAACTGCTGTTCGCGACGCCCGTGGTGCTCTGGGCCGGCTGGCCCTTCTTCCAGCGCGGCTGGTTCTCGGTGGTGAAGCGCAGCCTCAACATGTTCACCCTGATCGCGCTGGGCACCGGCGTGGCCTGGGTGTTCAGCGTGGTCGCCACCGTCGCGCCCGGCATCTTTCCGCCCGCCTTCCGCGGGCCGGACGGTTCGGTCGCTGTCTATTTCGAGGCGGCGGCGGTGATCGTGGTGCTGGTGCTGCTCGGCCAGGTGCTGGAACTGCGCGCGCGCGAGCGCACCGGTGGCGCCATCCGTGCCCTGCTGAACCTCGCACCCGACATTGCGCGGCGCATCCGCGACGACGGGACCGAGGAGGAGGTGCCGCTCTCGGCCATCGCCGTCGGCGAGCGGCTGCGCGTTCGCCCCGGCGACAAGGTGCCGCTCGACGGCGAGGTGCTGGAGGGCGCCAGCAACCTTGATGAGAGTATGGTCACCGGCGAGGCCGTTCCGGTGCGCAAGGAGGCGGGCGCGCGGGTGATCGGCGGAACCTTGAATGGCCAGGGCGCCTTCGTCATGCGCGCCGACCGCGTGGGCCAGGACACGGTGCTGTCGCGCATCGTGCAGATGGTGGCGCAGGCGCAGCGCAGCCAGGCGCCGATCCAGCGCATGGCGGATCGTGTGGCGGGCTGGTTCGTGCCGGTGGTGGTTGCGGTCGCGGCCATCGCCTTTATCGCCTGGCTGGTCTGGGGGCCAGATCCGCGCGCGGCCTACGCCATCGTCGCCGCGGTCACTGTTCTGATCATCGCCTGCCCCTGCGCGCTCGGCCTGGCCACGCCGATGTCCATCATGGTCGGCGTCGGCCGTGGCGCCGGGGCGGGCGTGCTGATCAAGAATGCCGCCGCGCTGGAGCGGCTGGAAGGCATCGACACGCTGGTGGTGGACAAGACCGGCACCCTCACCCAGGGCCGGCCCGAGGTGGTGGCGGTGGTGCCCGCGCCCGGCTTCGCGCCCGAATGGGGGGAGGAGGAATTGCTGCGCCTCGCTGCCGGGCTCGAGCGCCCGAGCCAGCACCCGCTTGCCGAGGCGGTGGTCCGGGCGGCGGAAGAACGCGGCCTCGTGGTCCCGGCCGTCGAGGACTTCGACGCACCGGCGGGGCGCGGCGTGACCGGCCGCGTCGAGGGAAGGCGCGTCGCGGTGGGCAATGCGCGGCTGATGGCCGAGCAGGGCGTGGACAGCGCGCCCATCGCCGCCGAGGCGGAGCGCCGGCGCGCCGAGGGCGCCACGGCCTTCTTCGTGGCTGTGGACGGCCAAGCCGCCGGCATCGTCGCGGTGGCCGACCCGGTGAAGGAGACGACGCCCGCGGCCCTCGCCGGCCTCAAGGATGCGGGCATCCGCGTGGTGATGCTGACCGGCGACAACCGCACGACGGCCGAGGCGGTGGCCAGGCGCCTCGGCATCACCGAGGTCGAGGCGGAAGTGCTGCCGGAGGACAAGCAGCGCATTGTCGAGCGCCTGCGCGCGGAGGGTCGCCGGGTGGCGATGGCCGGCGACGGGGTGAACGATGCCCCCGCCCTGGCCGCCGCCGAGGTCGGCATCGCCATGGGCACCGGCACCGACGTGGCGATCGAAAGCGCGGGTGTCACGCTGCTGGGTGGCGACCTCACCGGCATCCTGCGCGCAAGGCTGCTGTCGCGAGCCGTGATGCGCAACATCCGACAGAACTTGTTCTTTGCTTTCGCCTACAATGCGGCCGGTGTGCCAGTCGCGGCGGGCGTACTCTATCCGGTCTTCGGCATCCTGCTCTCGCCGGTGATCGCCGCAGCGGCGATGGCGTTGTCCTCGGTGAGCGTGGTCGGCAATGCCCTGCGGCTGCGGAGCGCGCGTATTGGGTAATGCGCGCGCGGGCCGCGTCAGCCGCGGCAAGCATCGACGATGCGCTTCACCTGCATCGGGTGCCACGCACGTCCGCCAGCAGGCGCCGGCACGCCACGCGCGGTGAGCGCTGCGGCGAGCGCGCGCAGCGTCGTCGCGCCGGCGCGCCGTGCCGCCTCGACATAGGGCAGTACGTCGACAGCACGGGCGCGCGAGACCTGCTGCTTCACCGCCGCTGCCGCGCGCGCCTGGTCGGGCGTGCCGGCGCGCAGGCGCGGATTGCCGAGCACCATGCCCCGCGCCTTCGCCATGGCAAGCGCCGCGCGCGTGCGCTGGCTGATCAGCCCGGCCTCGAGTTCGGCGACGGCGGCCATCTGCGTCACCAGGAACTTGCCGACCGGTCCGGGCGGCACGGTGGGGAGGTCGCAGAACACCACGCCCCCTTCCCCGCTTCCCTCGACGACGCCGAGCAGGAAGCGCGCGTTACGCGCCAGGCGGTCGAGCTTGGCGATTAGCAGCGTCGCGCGTTGCGCGCGGCAGGCGGCAAGTGCTGCGGCGAGCTGCGGCCGTTCGGCACGCTTGCCGCTCTCGACCTCCTGGAACGCGGCCACGACCGCGCCGCCGGCCGTGGCGACATGGCGCGCCACCGCCTCGCGCTGAGCCTCGAGGCCGAGGCCGGAGCGGCCCTGCCGTTCGGTGCTGACCCGGTAGTAGGCGACGAAGCGCACCGGCCCGCTTGGGGTGGCGGCGAGGCTCTGGACCGTATTCCTAGGATCGGAGGGCATGCTGAGGTGGTTCTACCCCCTGCCCTGGCGGCTTGTCACGGATCCAAACGAGCGTTTGACGGTCCGTGACAGACTGCGGGCGGGGTACCCCACCGTTCAATCATCGGAACTATGAGCGTGACGCCCGATCTTACTGGGCGTCGCACGAGCCGCCGGATTGGGGCGCCTCAAGCGTGCAACGGTGGAGTAGCAACCATCTCTGGTATCTCGAGATCAGGCTCAGACAGCTCGGTTCCGACGCTATTCCAGCCTGAAGGATTGAGATGAACTGAGACCGCCACCGGCCCTCGGCGATTAAACCTCAGTCGAAAATATACCTGATGTCCGACTTCAATTTCGTCGACTTCCGCTTCCTCGAACGCAGAGCGATGCGAAAATATACGCTGCGGGTAAGTGCCGCTTCGCAACATGAAGTGAGAATGCCTCACAGAATCCACAATGCCGCTATAGACGGGCAGACCTTTTGTTAATACCGAATCCGCCTTGGGTGCAAACCGTCGGAACTCCTTTGGTGCACGTCTTTCGATCTCATCGAAAACGGCCTCTGCCCTCTCAGGAAAACCGGTAGCAAATAAAAACTGTCCGAGCGTGAACCTCTCTTCAAAATTCGCGTCGTTCACCTGAAAGCTCGACCCCAGATGGTGCGATATGGCCTTCCTATCCCATTCAGCTGGATCAGCGCTGGAAAGCAGATGCATAGACATCTCAAAATGGGCTAGTTTATCCTCTGGATTACGGGACAGAGCTTCCTCTAGTACGGATCGAGCCGCATCGGGTCGCCCTGCACTTGTGTGGATCTTACTAATCCGGATCGCCGTGCCCGATCCGCGCGGCATCTTCTTCCATGCACGCTCCAGTGCACGCAAGGCCTTGGTTTTGTCTTTCATCAAGCTCCAGAGCCGTGCCTCTGTTTCGACCATCTCCGGATCTTGAGGAAACTGCTGCTGAGCCCTGGTCAGTGATCTCTCAGTATCCTGGAGTTTGTCAGCAAAAAACCTATCGTCGGTAACACGCTCCTGATCACTCAAGTTCTCGATAAGGTCCGCGATCTCATCAACGGCCAGCTTACACCTCGAAGATATGCAAAACCGGTCCTGCTTGGGCATCTCTTCAAGGAACCGTCGAGCTTGTCGGCGAAGCTGATCCCTCAGGACAGGCGAAGCCTCGGCATTCGCCCTTCGGCGAGCCACTTCCGCCTGGGTATGGATAAAAGATGAATTTTTCGAGTCCATAGCAGCTGCCTCGGCTGCTAGACGTTCTGCATCCCTCAGATCGCCGTGCTCGTGGTTCATTTCGAAAATAGCCCACTGCTGGCGAAGATACGCATGGTTTGGTGCGACAGAGGTCGCGGTGCCGAAGACATCCCTAGCCCCGTCTGGCGCTTGAAACTGCCTTGCCAGTACCCGCCCCTTGCAAATTCCCTCCAGTGTACGTCGGTCGCTTGAATACCCTACATCGAATCCTTGAATGAGCCGTACAAATTGCGCTGCTTTGGCCTCATCGTCGCCGCATACCTGTATAAAGATCATGGAAGCAATGCTTGGATGTCTTGTGCGGTAGAAATAGTCGTCGTACCGATCCTCGGCGACGATGATCATGTCTTTTAGCGGGACCATAAACTCTTTTTGGTAGTCTTTGAACCTGATGCCAGACACGCGGGATATCGTACCGGCCCGTACAGATACCGCGAACTGGTGCATGGTGGCGATGTCAAGATAAAGGCGTCTTGCCTTCTCTGGAACGCGCTCATACTCATCGAGCACAATCTTCTCGAATGGATAGCCCCGAGTCAGTTCATGGAGGGCGACAAGGAGTTGGCGATCGGCCCGCTCCTCGTCCATAAAGGCAGCGACCTGATCGGACCGCGTTTTACCCGTCAGATCTCCCAGACAATTGTGACGCTCCAGTAGATCCAAAAGATCTCCGACTTCGCGTGACGACAACATACCAACGCGAAGAAAAACTGGTGCCAAGATCGATTCCAGTGAGAGGCAGTAGGTTGTCCAGTCCGCTTCACGCTCTGCTCCGATCAAGACTAGCGGGACGCGCCGCGCTTTCATCGCCTTTAGCAAGAGGGCCAATTTCTCGACGTGAAGGGCCACCTGATCAACAAAAAGATAGATCGGCCGATGTGTCAGCTCAAAGATTTCGGAGAAAACGTCAGGGCGAAGTTGCCCGCTTTCTTCCAGCCATAAGGCAACGACGTTGTTAGCGGTCGCCGCATCGAAAGCTGCCCGCTTAAGCGCGATCGTCTTACCAGCACCTGCCGGACCTCTTAGTAGAAACAACAGAGGCTCCGTCGGATCCGCATGCTCCAGCAAAGCTTTGAAGAGAAGATCATCAGTGACCTTCCGTCTTGCGTCCATGCGATTTATGATGCCACCCCAACCAGTGTCGTAGCCCGAGTAGAAATGCTCTGCGGTCTGGTCCTTGAAGGCCATTGTGGCATGTACGAGAGTTAGGTCCTTCGCAAGTGATGTACGAAGGCCATCGGTCTCCTGAGACGTTTGGGTGGTGTAGTGGGCGCGCAAAGGGAAGTTTACTGTCTCCGCTGAAGGAGCAACGAAACGCAGCAGCTTAGGTATCGCTTCATCTAGCGCTTGCATAAAGTCACCGAAGCGGCATTTGATGACCTCGATGTTTTTGCTGTTCCAAAGCTTAGTATCCTCTTCTTCCGCGCCGGGGTCGACGATGTACCAGCGAGGTCGGGCGCTTGCTTCAAGTTTGTAGATCAGACTGCGGATATGACTATCAGCTAGACCATATCCGATGAATATAATCGGACACTCGTGCGCCAAATATGAGAGCCGACTGAATAGATGTTTCCGGTTCAGTCCGTATTCATCGTACTGTTCCCATGACAGGACCAATGGGATGTCTTTATCAAGCCGATGACGAAGGCAGCCATGCAGCTTCAGATACTCAACGGGGTTGACGACCTCGCCCTTCCGGGCGTCGATCGGTTCATCATCCTTGACGAAAGGAACAAGAACCTGGCGCCGCCGCCGAGTGTCGTCGTAGGCACCCTCAAGAAAGAGGTCGTAGTTTGTGCTGGCGATCGCGCGCCAATTGAAGTCGGTGACCATCCGATGCGCATCGGAAGGCGCAAACCCTTCGAAAGCAGCGTTTACGGCATCAAAGACCAAGCTTCGGCCCGCGCCTGTGTTGATCGCGAGTTCGGCGACTGACATTACAGGGCGGGTCGGCATTGGCTTCCCGAAGAATTTCTGTGCTATAAGATCACGAAGTTGGTTGCTGTCGGGCGGCGTGTTTCCAGCCGCGTCCCGGCATTCCTTTGATGCTCCCGCGCCTAGGAAGAGGATTGCCCTTCCATTCTTGACAGCGTCTATCAGCAAGAAAGGAATTGCTACCTTCTTTGAGGTCTTTCTTGGCGGGTTAGCCATCGGTTCTGCCCTGATCGGTCTTAGGGATCGTAGGCGCTTGGCGCGGAGCCGGAAAGCGGTCGTTATCGCGATGCGTCCCGCACCTTTCCAGCGGCTCCCCCTCTGCGTTTATTCGGTCCTGGGCCACGTTCGCGCTTAAATCTGAGGAGGCCGCGTCAGCGAGCCGATGGCCCCGGCGGGGCCACCGCAGCCGGCTGCTCCTTGAATGCGGGGGAGGCGGCGGCCTCCCACTCTGAGCCGCATCGCGCCTGCCCCTCAAGGAACGTGGAGAGGTTGGAATTGTGTTTAGCTGACGCAAGCTGAGCGTATGGAGCGCGTGCAGACGCCCGTCGCCAGATGGTGTTGCGTCGTCACCTGGTTGCTGCCGAGCTTCGTCAATCGTCCTTCCACAGCTGGGCGGGGGCGGAAGGAGGAGCAGGCTCCCCGATTCGCATGCAAACACCAATGCTATCCCGTGGGGTCTCCCGACGCCCGCCGAGTTACCCACAGTGCCGCCGATTCGCCCCGTGGGGTCTCCTGACAGCATTTGTGGGGTCAGGTGACGCGAATCGGGGTTACCCCGTGGGGTCTCCCGACGACTCTACTAGTAAGAATCTAATACCCTTCAAATAGCTTCGTCGGTTAACCCCACACTTGACCTCCACAGTCCAAATCCTTCAACTTGCTCGAAAGGCGCATGACAGGAAGAGGCCATGGGGGAGCTGCACCGGCTGGTCCTGCTGCACGGAAAAGAAAAAGCTCGGGAGATGGTCCCGGCCAAGCAGCGCACACTTGTCGACATCGCTGCCGAGGTACTCTGCGACGATGCGCAGCGGCTCGGCATCACCTATTCCGGCTTCTGCCTGACCGGCTTCCCGCACAAGAAGCTCGACGATGACGAGGTTTGGGAAAAGCGCGGGCACAACGTCACCCTGCTCGTGGAACCAGGCCGGCTGCTGATGGGTCCTGGGCCTGCAACGCTGCTTGGCGTCCCCTATGGCGCCCGCGCGCGGATGATCCTGATCTACCTGCAGACGCAGGCCGTCCGAACGGGCAGCCGGGAAGTCAGGCTCGGTGGCTCCATGCGTGACTGGATGGGGCGCATGGGCATGTCGGTCGGCGGCGAATCCGTCCGTGCGCTGCGCGACCAGGCGCGCCGCATCAGCGCCTGCTCGATTAAGTTCTTTTGGACGACGGCAGACGCACAGGGCCGCGCCCAGGATGGCTTCGAGCGGGGCGCAATCGTTCGCAGCGGCCTCTTCTTCCGCGAGGCCGAGGCAAATGGTCAGGCCAGCCTGTTCGACGATGTCGTGACGCTTGACGAGACTTTCTACAAGGCGCTCCGAGACCACCCCGTACCGCTCCTGGAGAGCGCGATCCGGCGCCTGAAGGACCGGTCCATGGCGCTCGACATCTACATCTGGCTTGCATACCGGCTGCACGCACTCGACCGCGTCACGCCCGTCGGTTGGACCTCCTTGCATGCGCAGTTTGGAGGAGGCTTCAAGCATGTGCGGCAGTTCCGTCCGCAGTTTCTGGACGCCCTCTCTGCTGCGACAGCGGCATATCCCGAGGCAAACATAAGTCTTTCCGAAACGGGCCTGGTACTCGCTCCGTCAAGCCCGCCGATCCGGAAGATCGCCTAGCGTCACAAGACCCCACACCCGAAAGGGGCTTGAACCAGTCGGTCAACTGGTTCTATCTCTCATTTATGTCCATCACCCATCCTGCCGCGACCGTTGTTGGCGCGCACGACGCTAAGACCCGGCTCGCAGAGCTGCTCGACCGCGTCGAGCGCGGCGAGGAGGTGGTCATCACCCGGCACGGGCGTCCGGTTGCAAAGCTCAGCCGCACCGGCCCGGGCCACAATGTCGCCGCAGCCCGCGCCGCCGCCGCCGCCCTCATGAAGCTTCGTGAGGAGATCGCCAAGGAGGCCGTAAGCCCCTTCTCCCTTTCCGAGATCCTCGCGCTTCGCGACGAAGGCCGGCGGTACTGACCCGGTGCCCGGCTTCGTGCTCGATGCCTCAGTGACCCTCGCATGGGCGCTAGCCGGTGAGGTGCGTGCCGAGGACGCCCGTGCACTGGTGAACCGCGTGGCTGAAGAGGCTGCCGTTGTGCCAGCACTGTGGCGGCTGGAGGTCGGCAACGGCCTGCTAATGGGCGAGCGGCGCGGCCGCATCCGGGCGGAACGGGTGGATGCGGTCTGGCGCCAGCTTGGCGAGTTGCCGATCGAGATCGACGCCGAGACCAATGCGCGCGCTTGGAACGGCACTGCCGCTCTCGCCCGCCGGCACGGTCTCACTCTCTACGATGCGGCCTACCTGGAGCTTGCCGCCCGCCGCAGCCTGCCGCTGGCGACCTTTGACGGTCAACTCGCCCGCGCCGCCGCGGCCGAGAAGGTGCCGCTCGCGATGGATGCCACGCCATGAAGACCCTCGTCGTGATGAACGAGAAGGGCGGCGTCGGAAAGACGAACATCGTTGCTCACGCCGCTTGGTACTTCGCCGAGCGCTACCGCACCCTCGTCATTGACCTCGATCAACAGGCCAATCTCTCCTACACGCTCCAGGCCTATGCCTGCCCCGTGGAGAGCGTGCAGCTCTTCGGCGAGCCGACCGCTGTCCGGCCACGCGACGGGGAGGGCGCTACCCTTACCCGCTCGACACGGGCGTTGATGGAGGTGGAGCGGGCTCCGGAATCCGTCGTCGGGATGTTCCGCGACAGCATCCGCGCCAACGATGACGCCTACGACATCTGCGTCATCGACACGCCCCCTGCCCTCGGCATGCGGACCTTCGCCGGACTGCTGGCGGCCGACGCAGTGCTCGCGCCAATCGGTGTCAACGACTACAGCCTCGCGGGCATCACCGAACTCATGCGCGCCATCAAAGGCGTAGCGACGCACTACAAGCGAGATGAACCAAACTTCCTCGGCCTCCTCCCCTCCCTTTTCGACCGTAAGAGCAAGCGCGAGCGTGAACTGTTCGAACAGCTCGCCGGCCAGCTCGGCAAGGTCCTGTTCCCCGGCATAGTCGCCAAGCGCGACGCCTACGCGAAGGCCGGCAGTGAGGGCATCCCGGTCTGGCGCATGAAGGGCCAGGCTGGGCGCGAGGCCGCCGAGGAGATCCGCGCCATCTTCTCCCACATCGAGACCAGCATGGAGCTGACCCATGGCTAAGGCGGCTTTCGGCGGCGGCATGCTGACCTCGCTCCGTGCCTCTCTCGGCGACGACACCGGCGCCGCGATGAAGCTGCGGCTCGACCAGGTGGAGGAAGATCCGGACCAGCCGCGGCAGGCCTTCGACCCCGAGGCGCTTGAGCAGCTCGCCGCCTCCATCCGCATGGTAGGCGTCCTGCAGCCGATCGCCGTGCGCCCCCTGGCCGGCGACCGCTACCGCCTAGTCTACGGCGCGCGGCGGTTGCGTGCGGCGCGGCTGGCCGAACGCAGCCACATCCCTGCCTACGTGGTGGAGGACGAGCAGGCCGGGCTGACGGCGCAGGTCATTGAGAACCAGCTCCGGGCCGGACTCAACAACAGCGACCTCGCCGAGGCGATCCGGCGCCTGTCCGAGGGCGGGATGAAGGTGAAGGAGATCGCCGTCGTCACCGGCTTGCCGGACTGGCGCCTGCGCCACTTCCGCGCCGTGCCGACCTTGCCGCCCTTCCTGCTCGCGCGCCTGGACCAAGCCGATATGCGGGCGCTCTACGAACTCCAGGGCGCGTGGGAGAAGGCAAAGGAGCCGGCGCGGGAGGCGCTGGAGGCTGCGGTCGGGCAGCTGCCGGATGGCGAGACGCTAACGGTGACGGAGGCGCGGCGGATCATCGGCGCCGTGACCGGAAAGCCGACGCACAGCATTGCCCTGGAGAGACCCCAGGAAGCTCCGGCGGGTGCCCCTGCCCTGCCCGTCGTTGGAGATCCCGCGAGGCCGGAGCCCCCGCCCATCAGCCCATCGGCCGACAAGTCGGGCGATCCGCCCGCTCCGCCCCCCAAGCCCTCGGCAACGCCACAGGCTCCCAAGCCTGGCAAGCGGCCGGAAGTCGTCGTCGCGATGGCCGACGGTAAGCGCGGCATCCTCGTGCTCGACAGGAAGCCCGCTGGCAGCGGCCTCGCTTTGGTGGAAGTCGAAGGCGAGGTGGTCGAGCTGCCCTGCGGCGACCTGCGCCTCGTCGAGGTGCGGTAGCTCCCTTTTCCCGGCGCCTCCGGCGCCGTTCGCAGGGGAACCACGGGGCGCCGCCCCAAGGTCCCCCAGGCACGCGCCCTACGGCACGTCAGACCCGCTCCGGACCGCATGGCGAAGCCGCCACGCGCCCGTCGCAGGCCGGCCGCGCCCTGCCGCATGCCACCCCTCCTTCCCCGGTCTCGCCGACGGGCAAGGAAGCAGCGGGGCTGCTTCCCGCTGCGAAGAAGGAGAGCATCAGATGGCGAACACCAACCCGGCCGCGGCGACGGTCAACCTGCCCCTCAACCGGCTCCACCCCTCCCCGGACAACGTCCGGCGCAGCGGGGGCGAGGAGGGCATGCGGGAGTTGAAGGCCTCCATCCTGGCCCATGGGCTGCTTCAGAACCTCAACGTGCGGCGCGAAGTGGGGTCACGCGGCGGGCCGACGGGGCGCTACTTCGTGGTCGCCGGCGGGCGGCGGCTCGCGGCGCTGCATAGCCTGGCCGAGGCCGGCAAGATCGGGCGCACGGCGCGCATACCCTGCCGGATCGTGGAGGATGCGGAGGCGACGGAGGCGAGCCTTGCGGAGAACGTGGTGCGCGTGGCGATGCACCCGGCTGACCAGTTTGAGGCCTTCTCCCGGTTGGCGCAGGAGGGCCGCAGCGTGGAGCGGATCGCCGAGCGCTTCGGCGTGACGACGCTGACCGTGCGGCAGCGGTTGAAGCTCGCCGCCGTGTCCCCTGCCCTTCTGGACCGCTACCGCGAAGGCGGGATGGGCCTGGACACCCTCACCGCCTTCGCCGTGACCGACGACCACGCGGCGCAGGAACGGGCGTGGCACCAGGTGGAGCACCAGGGTGCGCATCCCCACACGGTGCGGCGGCTGCTAACCGAGGGCCGGGTGCCGGCGGACGACCGGCGCGTCGCCTTCGTTGGACTGACCGCCTACGAGGAAGCAGGCGGGAGTACCGAGACGGACCTCTTCGCGGAGGACGGCGCGGCTTGGCTGACCGATCCCGCGCTGCTGGACCGGCTCACCGTGGAGAAGATGGCGGCGGAGGCGGAGCGTCTCCGCGCGGCCGAGGGATGGAAGTGGGCCGAGACGCACATGGCCTTCCCGCATGACCGCGCGTGGCGGATGGCGCGGGCGCGTCCGGAGACGGTGCCCCTCTCTGCCAAGGACGAGGCTCGGCGTAACGCGCTGGCCGAAGAGCACGACGAGCTCGCCGACGCGCTGAACGCGGGTGACGAGGACGAGGCGACGCAGGCCCGCTACGACACGGTCGCCGAGGAACTCGAAAGCCTTGAGGCGCGGGAGCGGCGCTTCCTGCCCAAGGATTTGGCCCGCGCCGGCATCATCGTCGCGCTGGACGGCGCCGGCGGTCTGCGGGTGGAGCGGGGCTTCGTTCGGGCCGAGGACGTGCCCGCGCCGGAGCCGTCGAACGACGACGCGGAGGAGGCCGACCGCGACGAGGGCGAGGTGCGGGAGGAGGAAGCCGAGGAGCCAAGCGCGAAGCCGGCTCCCCTGCCCTCCGCCCTGCATGCCGAGTTGCTGGCGCAGCGCACGGCGGCGCTCCGGGCGTCGTTGGCCCGGCAGCCCGACCTGGCGCTCCGCGCGCTGACGCATGCGCTGGCCTCCAAGGCGTTCCACGGTGAGAGCTACGGCAGCCCGATCGGGGTCACGACGCACGGCCCCGACCTGAGGCAGGCCTGCCCGGGCATCCACCACACCAGGGCAGGCGAGCGTCTCGCGGATGACCGCGCCGCCTGGACAGAGCGGCTTCCGAAGGACCGAGACGACCTCTGGACCTGGATCGCCGCGCAGGACACGGCGACCGTGACGGCGCTGCTTGCCTACTGCGTCGCGACGGCCGCCGACGCCGGGCATGCTGAATGGGGCGGCGGTCAGCCGGGGTCGCATGCCGCACTGGCGAGCGCGGTAGGGCTGGACATGCGCGCGTGGTGGCAGGCGGACCGGGAGAGCTACCTCGGGCGGGTGCCCAAGGCCGTGATCCTCGCCGCCGTGCGGGAGGGTGCCGGCGACGATGTGGCGCGGCGGATCGGCGGTGCGAAGAAGGAAGCCATGGCCGAGGCCGCCGCAGCGCTGCTGGACGGCAAGGGATGGCTGCCCGCCATCCTGCGCAGCCCGACCAGCCAGGTCGCCGTTGTTATCCCCGACGAGGCCATGCCGGTGCACATGGCCGCTGAATAGGGGGCAATTGGGGAGGCGCGCTGTGCGTGCCTCCCCACGCAGACGGCGAGGGCAGCATGGCCGGATACGACGATGAGATCAGTGCACTTCGGGCGGGGGTGGATTGCAGGACGGTGCTCGAACGGGCCGGGTGGCAGTTCGACAAGGCGGAGAGCACGCGCCGGGCGATGAAGTACCGGCTCGGTGCTGGGCGCATCGTGATTGTGACCCATGAGGGCAGGGGGTGGTTTGACCCCCTCGGCAGCGGGCGCGGCGACGTGCTGGCCCTGGCGCAGCACGTGTGGGGCGGCAGCCTCGGTCACGCGCGGCAGCGGCTTCGGCCGTTAGCCGGCATCGCGCCGAGCCTGCGGCCGGCCGAGATGGCGCCGGAGCGGCCGGATTTCGACCCGGACGCCTGGCACAAGGCGCCGCCGCCCCGGCCCGGCTCGGCAGGGTGGCGCTACCTGACCGGTGAGCGGGGGCTGCCCGCCTCGACAGTCTCCCGCGCCGTGGCCGAGGGCTGCCTGCGTGAAGGCATCCTCGGCACAGGCTGGGGCGCCCATGCCGACGCGGAAGGCCGGATCGTCGGGTGGGAGATGCGAGGCCCGCGCTACAAGGGATACGTGGCCGGCGGGACCAAGGCGCTCTTCGGAGCCGGCGCCGAGCGACCGCAGCGGCTCGCGGTGTGCGAGGGCATGATCGACGCCCTGAGCCTCGCCAGCCTGGAGGAATGGCGGGACGACACGCTCTACGTCTCGACAGGGGGTGGCTGGCGGGATGCCGCGGTCGACGCCCTGCGAACCCGGCTGGTGCCGGGGAGCCTGCTGGTGGCTGCGACGGATCGCGGCACGGGGGGTGAGCGCCTGGCGGAGCGGCTCGCCGAGGTCGCGGCCAGGTGCGGAGTGGCGTTCGGGCGACTGCTTCCCGCCGCCAAGGACTGGAACGACGACCTGCGGGCGGGCACCGCGTAGGGGTGCCGGTCGCAGGGACCGCACACCGTGTGCGGTCGGATGGATCGCTGATAGGAAGGGAGCAGGCTACGGGGCACTTCCTCCCTCATGCCCAATTTCCATCGCACACGGTGTGCGGTCGGAGGAAGGAAGACTGTTCAAGTCGGTCTAGGGCCGGATATGCTTGTTGTAGGTATTCTAAGAGACAGGCATGCCCGTTCCCGTCGGCAAGACGCTCCTCAACGCCTATGTGGACCGCGATCTCGCCGATCGCTTCAAGGCCTGGGCCAGGCCGCAGGGCGGCGTATCCGCCGCGCTACGTTGCGTGATCCAGGGCGCCGTCGCAGAACATGAGCCCGAGCCGCCGCCTGGCGCCGCAGGCTTCCACGTTACGGTGCGGCTGCGCGAGCGGGAGCGCGAGCTGCTGCTCGCTGCCGCGCAGGTGCGGGGCATGCCGGTGGCTGCCTACCTGCGCTCCCTTGCGGTCGTCCACCTAGCTGGGCGCCCGCAGTGGAGTCCGGTGGAGGTGGAGGCGCTGCGCGAGCTGGGCAGCGAGGTCCGCCGCATCGGCAACAACGTCAACCAGATCGCACGGGCGCTGAATGTCGCCGTCCACAAAGGTGAGTATCCGGCCGGGCAGGGATCAGAAGCGAAGGAGGCGGCGCGGCTCGTCCGTGCGGAGCTGCGCCGGCTGCTGGCGATCTACACCGGCAATCTTGAACGCTGGGGGCAGGCTGCAAAGGATGCTGAGCAAGTCCCGCGCGGGCTACTTTCCAAAGCGGAGGCCGAAGAGCGCGAGGGACGGGAGCGGGCGAAACGCCGACCGAAGCTGAGAAGGCCCTCACCCTTTAAGGGCTGACAATCTTCGTGACGCTTGAATGCGCAATGGATCGGCGTAGTATTACGGGAGCGGAGTGTCTCCCGTGCCGTCCACAATGGCGAAGCCTTCGGGGCAAGTACGATTTTTTGACGCGGCAACCTTTCTGATCGCGCCGAACGGTAGAGTGGACCTGCCTTCCAAGGCGCATCGGAAGGTGTGTGATGAGAATTTTCCTGCCCAACTCCACGCGGCCCAAGAAGGCCGCGAAACACTTGTCGCGTCTGCTTGGCGTTACCCTGTCACAGTCTCAGATGGGTGTGGTGCGCGCCTGCGGTTACCGAGACTGGCACGAACTTGAGAGCGGACTTGCGGGTTCGCAGCTCAGTCCGCTGGACCAGGAACTGGCGGACTACGACTTCGTCCAGCGACACGCGCAGCTCAGTCTCGAGCTTGCCGCAGCACTCGGGATATCGGACGGCGATGCACAGTATGCCCTGTCAGGGGCAAGGCTGACAGGCGATCGTCCGCCAAGCTTGGCAGACCAGATCGCCATCCGGCTGGCCTGCTTCCGGGCTACGTCTATGCCAGTTGCGGCGTCTCGGACGCCTGGTGCAGTTGGTCGGCTCAAGTCGCCGGGGCTCGACGGGATGGTGGTCATCCTGCGGGAGTTCGGCAGAGGGGCGCTAGTGATGTCACACGGCAGCGCCCGCATGTTGGTCGCCGACTTCGAGTATGTCAGCCCGAAAGTCGCGCTCCCTTTATTCCTGCCTATGCGGCTTTACATGCCATACGGCTTCTGGACGGAAGCCGACGGGTCGCAGGTGATATTCTCGCGTGACTACAAGCCCATGTGGCGGATCCATCCGGATCGGCCGGTCGAGCGGGTGGAACCGTGGCTCTGGATTCAGCAGGTCAGACAAACCTACCTCTGGAGCGAGGGTGAAGAGCCGTGGGACGATCCTGACTTGGCCGCAAGGCTGCAAGACTGGCTTGCTGAACGTGGTATTCGGGCGCTGCCCGTCCTGGCGGACGCTTTACCCGCACTGGTGCATGAGCAGGATGCCTCGATGAGTGACGCTGCGCGCCTCCTGAAGGAGGCGCGCCGCCCGGCAGTTTCGCCCGCCTTGGCCTAATGGAACCGCAAACCTTGCCCGTGGCGTATGGCTTCTAGGTCGCCGTTCGTCACGAGTAAGGCTGACGGATGGTTCTTCCAGCTGCCAACGACAAGAAGGATCGCACACGGTGTGCGGTCCTTACCGCCTTCGTTGTGGAGGTTGGGGTTTCAGAAAAGCCGTCGGCTGCTTGCTTTGCTCACGTATCGGAGCCTCAGGTTCTACCGGGCGCAGCAGCGCCGAGGCGGCTGTGTCGCGGTTGCGCCGCAGCTCCGCGGCGAGGACTTGCCGCCGGTTCAGTGGCACCGGCATGTCCGCGATGAATGCACGCACGTCGGCCGCGAGGCGCCGGTCGTCCTCGTTGCCCGCATCCAGAATTTCCGCGTGCGTCAGGTAGGCGGTCCGGATAGATGCCTGCCGCGCCTGGATCGCCCTCTCCCACCCCTGCGGCTCGTGCTGCGGCCCTGCCGCGTCGCCGGCAGCCTTGCGCCGCTCCTCGCGGACGGCGCGCGGCTCAAGGCCGCGCAACCGCACCTCCCGCACCACGGTCCGCTCCGCCTTTGCCACCAAGCCCCGGGCGTGCCGGGGCGTGGCCTCCGCCTCCACGCCGAGCCGCCGAAGTTCGGCGGCGAATCGCTCCCGCCATGCCTGAAGGTCGGCCGGGCCGGCGACCAGGCGCCGGCCGTCGCTGCCCACGGCCCGGACGGTGACGTGCACGTGCGGGTGGTCCCGGTCGTCGTGTCGGACCATCAGCCAATCGTGGCGGTCACCGAAAGTCTCCCGCGCCCAAACGCGGGCTGCGTCCTGCACGCGGTCGGGCGGCGCGCCGGCGGGCATGGACAAGATGATGCCGACTGACTGCGCCTTCTCTGGCCCGACGCGCACGCCGCGGTCGCGCTCCATCAGCGCGTTCGCCATGAGCCAGTCGTCGTGCAATTCCCGCAGGGCGGCGCGGTTTGGGACCTGCTGGCCGTCCTGCGTCTCGGCCTCAAGGCGGCCGTTGCGGGTCAGGTAGTCGAGGTGGGACTTCAGGTGGACGATGCCGCGCGAGCGGCCGGTGATCTTCACCATGACCTCGGGCGCGCGGCGCACGATGCGCGCCAGCCGCGCCTTGGTCTCAGGCGAGAGGGAAGGGCGGTGGCCGGGGGCGAGGAGCGTGTCCGTGCCGCGCCGGGTCTCCGGCAGGCGCCAGGGTTCCTCGTCGTCGCGCGGCATGGTCAGCGCCGCCGCGCGAGGCGCTGCTCGGGCTGTTCGGGCGGCGGTTGCGCGGTCGCAGGCGAAACGGGCACGGGCGCCGGCTGGCGGGGCTCGACGAGCCTGACTGCGGTCGTCGCGCCACGCTGCCTCGGCGTCAGGGAGACCGGCCCGTCCCGGCCTTCCTTCCGGGCCAGCTCGGCGACGGCGAAGGCCTTCAGCTCCGTCTTCGCCTCATTCGTCAGCTTGCGCATGGAGGCGTCGATCTTCGCCTCAATGGCGCGGAGGACGAGCTGCCCGTCGGCCGAGAGGCCGGCTTCCGCCGTACGGCGGGGCTGCGACGGGGCGGCGGCGGCAGCCGCTGCGGGCGGCGCCGGGGCGAGCTGGACCGGTTGCTGCGCCGGCTGGCGCAGCGTGCGTCGGCGATCCGCCTCCTGCTGGTCGAGGTCGCTCACACGGTGACCCTGCGCGGGCAGGTCGCGCGCCGTTGCCTCAATCCACGCCTCGCGCCGGAAGGCCGCAGTTCCCTTGAGCGCGACCTCGCGCCAGCCGTGCGCCTCGGCGACGTCGAGCATGGCGCGGATGGTGTTCAGGTCCTCGCGCTTCGACGACACGCGGTCACCACCCGCGCGGAAGGCGAGGTTCTTGCCCTGGTAGTCGTCGAAGTAGCGACGCTCGGTGCCCTTGTCCTGCGTGTAGTAGCGGCGGCGGACGGCCTCCGGATCGGAGGGCCGCACCTCGCTCTCGGCGCGGCGCGGGGCGACGACGGGCGCCGCCTGCTCGATGACGTTGCTCGGCGTCAAGGCCTCGCGGGCACGCTGAAGCATGGCTACCTCCCTCTCTCCGGCTGCACAGGCAGAGCCGCGACGACGGCCTCGATCCAGGCCCGGCCCTGTGCGGCGTCCACGACGTCCCCGGGGTCGCTGACCGCACACCGTGTGCGGTCGGCAATCTCGGCTGCGATCTCCTGGCGGAGCCGCGCGACCTCCCGCGCGAGCTGGTCGCGGACGCGCCGCGGCACGAGGAAGGGGGGCTCGTCCGTCATCCGATCTTCCTCGCCCGCGGCCGCGGCTTCTGGCGCCCGCCCTCACCCTTGTCCTCGCCCTGCGCCTCGGTCGCCGCCGGCTTCCGCGTCGTCGGCACGGCCGCGATCAGGGCGGCGACAGCCGCCTTGCCGTCGTCGAGGCCCATCTCCGAGAGATCGACGGGCGCGCCGGCGACAGCGGCCCAAAGCGCGTCGGCCTGGTGGGGCTGCACCTCAGCCGGCGGCGCGGGCGCCGGGGCAGGAGCGGCGGGTCCAGCCGCCGGCTGCGCCGGCTCTGGCGGCAGCGTGGCCCCGCCGTCGTAGCGGACGTCGATGGCGATCGGCGGCACGACCGGCGCCGGCCGCAGGAGGCGCGTGAACCGCTTCTCCTCGTAGTGGCGGATGCGCGTCGCGCGCACCGGCCGCATGCCGGCCCGCAGGACGATCTCCTCGCGTGCGCCGAGGCGCGCGATTTCCTGCGGTAGCATGAGCGCGCGCCGCTGGGCCGAGGCGGATTGGCTCTGCCGGTCGCGCTTCCACCAGGCGCCGAAGCGCGGCCCGGAGCGGGTGAGGGATTCGACGGTGTCGTAGCCTAGCCGCTCCGACAGCTCCTTCATCAACGCCAGGTCCTTCGTGCCGAAGACGACCTCGGCGCCGCAGTTGTCGAGGACGGTCGCCGCGACGTCCGGGCCGTAGGTCGCGCGCATCTGCGCCTTGCTCTGGAGCACGAGCAGCATCCGCACGCCGTAGCCGGCAACGAAGGCGAAGGCGCTCGTCAGCGTCGGCATCGCACCGAGCAGCGGGAACTCGTCGAGCACCATGAGCACCTGGTGCCGCGCCGCCGGGTCGTGCTGCGGCAGCGTCTTCACCGTCACATCCACGACTTGCTGGAAGAACAGCGCGAGCAGCGGCCGCAGCCGGTCGATGTTGTCCGGCGTGACGCCGACGTAGATAGCGTGGAGGTTGTAGCGCAGCCGGCGGAGGTCGAAGTCGCTCTCGGCCGTCGCGGCGTCGATGCGCGGGTTGAACCATAGCACGAGCTTCGTCGTGACGGATTTGCGGATGCCGCTGACAGTGTCGGCCGAGCCGGCGAGATAATCGTTCAGCGCGCTGATGCAGGCGGCGGTGTAGGGCTTCCCGGCGAGGCGCCGCGCCTCGATCGTTCCCGTCAGGTAGCCCTGCAGGTCGCGGCGCGTGAACATGCGCAGCACCTCGCCGAGCGTGAGCGGCAGCTCCGGCGTCTCGGCGAGGAAGGCCGTGACGCCGATGAAGGCGGAGCGCGCGCTGTTCGTCCAGAATTCCTGGTCGCCGGTCGCCTCAGGGTAGAGCATCTGCGCGATGCGCTGGATGTCGTCGAAGGCGTCGATCGTGCCGCGGCGAACGTAGCTCAGCGGGTTGTAGCGGGCGGTGCGCCCCTCCGGGTCGAGCGGGTCGAAGAGGAAGACGCGCTGCCCGGCCTCGGCGCGGATACCGGCGCTCGCCCCCCAGTTCTCCTTCTTCACGTCGAGGACAACGAGGCTGCCGTCCCACAGCAGGCAGTTCGGAATGACGACGCCGACGCCCTTGCCGCTGCGCGTCGGCGCGTAGAGCGCGACGTGCTCTGGACCGCCGAAGGTCAGGTAGCGGCGCCCTGTGCGGCCCACATGGATGCTGTCGCTGGCGTCCCGGAACCGGTTCTCGCGGATCTCCGCTTCGCCCGCGTAGCCGGTCTCGCCGTGCAGCGGCCGGTCGCCAGCACGGAGGCGGCGGATCGCAAAGGCGGCGACGAGGGCGACCACGAGGGCCGTGGCGGCGCCGCCGGCGATGCGAAGCCAGGGACCGACAATCGGGTGGTTCGGGTAGTGGCGGAGGTATGTCCAGAACTGCGCGAAGGGCACGTCGCGCTGGGCGTCGAGCAGCCCCGTGCCGACCAGGAAGACGAGCGACGCCATGCTCGACCACAGCGCGACGAGCGCGCCGATCGCGGCCGTGACGGCGAGCGCCTTCGCCGCCACCGGCCAGGAACCGAAGGGCGTCACTGGGCGGCCAGGTGTGCGGGAGGGAGGGACCGGCGCTTCGCCGCCGGGTCGAACCAGACCTCGGTGATGCGGAAGCGGCCGGTGCTGCGGTCGCAGTGCGCAACCACGTCCACCAGCTGGCGCAGCAGCGTGCGCACGTCGGCGTCGGCGAGGTGCCGGCCCGCCGGGTGCTCCTTCACCATCAGAGCCATCGCGTCGAAGGCGCCGCGCGCGCCGTCGGCGTGAAGCGTGGTGATGGAGCCGGGATGGCCGGATGCGGCGCCGCGCAGCCAGGTGAAGGCCGAGCCGTCGCGCAGCTCCTGGAGCAGCACGCGGTCGGGACGCATGCGGAGCGAGGCCTCCAGCAGGTCGCCGGCGGCTACCTGCGCGAGGCCCTGCGCGCCCTTCGAGTAGAACAAATGGACGCGGTTGGCGTGCGGCACCTCCAGCTCGGGCGTGTCCTCGATCGTGACGACGCGCTCGTGCTCGGGGATGGTGCGGATCAGCGCCTTGGCGATGGTCGTCTTGCCGCTGCCCGTCGCGCCGCACAGCACGACGTTCTTCCGCGCCTCCACAGCCGCCGCCAGGAAGCCGCTCCAGTCGCGCGCGGCCAGCAGCGCGAGCAGCCTGGCATCGGCTTCCGGCAGCGCCCCGTCCGCCGCGCCCGTGCCCTGGAAGGTGCCGCCCTCGCGGAGCGAGTCCAGCGACGGCGCGTAGGTGCTCGGCTTGCGGACTGTCAGGCTCAGCGTGCCGGCCGCGACCGCCGGCGGGCGGACCACCTGCACGCGCTGCCCGTCGGGCAGCACGGTCGCGCAGAGCGGGCGCGACGGCCCAACATCCTGCGCCGTCATCGCGGCGGCGAGGGTGGCGATCGCGTCCAGCCGGGCGAAGTCGAGGACCGGAACCTCGTGCCGCTCCCAGGCGCCGCGGCGTTCGACGAAGACCTCGCCGGGCCGGTTCACGCAGACCTCGGTCGTGGCCGTATCGGACAGCCAGGCCGCGAGCGGTTCCAGCAGCATGCGCAGCGTGCGCTCGCCATTCCGGGTCATCGGGCTGCGGGTCCCGCCAGGCGCACGTCGTAGACCCCGGAAAAGTCCAGGTCCCGCGCGACGAAGATCGAGACCTCCTCACCCTGGTTCTTCCGAAGTACGGGCGGGATGTTGATCGTGTTGCGGATCGCCTCGGCCGCCGCGCCGCGCCCGGCCGTCGCGCCATAGCCGTAGTAGCGGGCCGCACCGCCGTCGCTGGCCTGGTCGCCCGCGAAGGCAGCGCCCGCGTCCACGAGGGAGAGGAGCAACGCACCGCCGAAGCGGTCCCAGAAGCGCGTGTCCACCTCCCCGCTGAAGCCAGATCGGCCGAGCGCGTCGGCCGCTGGGCTGGCCAGGTTCACCACCACGCCGTGCGGCGTTTCGGCCCGGGTCCACAGCACGAAGAGCCGGCGCTGTCCCTGGCGCATGCCGCCGCGGAACTCGCCGACGACGCGCGTGCCCTTCTCCAGCAGCACGACGGTGCCGGTGGAGCCGAGCACGTCGCGCGGCAGCACGCAGGTCGCGAAGCCGGGCAGGGTGCTGTCGAGCGCCGTCTCCAGCACGCAGGGGAGGACGGTGCCCTGCGTCACCAGCATTGGTCGGTTCCGCAGGACGTTGGCGCGCACGCCTTCGAGCCGCGTCGGCACGAGGCGGGCGGCGAGCTCGTTGTCATCCGCCTCACCCGAGGCGGTTCCGCGAGGCTCGGCCGAGACCGCCGCGGCCGGCGTGCTGCCCTGGCCGCCGAACGCCATCAGCGGCGCCCGGCGCGCCGCGGCGAGGGGATCCTGCGCCGGGCCGCCGGGGAGCTGGAGCGGCTGGGTGGGCAATGCCGGGGCAGGGACGGCGACCGGCAGGGCCACGGGCGTCGCCGGCAGGGGAGGGGGCGGCGGCGGAAGCCGTGCCGGCTCGAAGGCGCCGCGCTGGCCGACGCGGAGCGCGGCGGCGTCCTGCTCCGCGCGCGGGTCGACGCGCGTCGGTTCGGGGCGGAAGAGGATGAACAGCGACGCCAAGCCCCCGGCGAGTGCGACGAGCGCGATTCCCTGCGACCGGCTCAGGCGGCGTCGCTGCTCGCCGGCGACGGCGGAGACCGTGCGCTCGCCCGCCACGGCCTCGGTGTTTGTGTCACTCATCGCCGGGTGCTCCGGGGCGTGCGCACCTCGCGGGCGACCTCGGGCGTCACGGTGCCGGTGCCGGGGTTCTGCCCGAGGGGGTCGTAGCCGTGGTTGAAGACGCAGAGCACCTCGGCGCCGCGCCGGAGCCGGAACTGCGCCGCGGTCGCATGCACCAGCACCAGCTCGCCGCGCACGGTGCGCGGCGCGATCGCCTCGGAGCCGTCCGGCGCCACGGTGTAGATCGCCGGCACCTCGGCGTTGGCGGGGAAGCGGAAGGCGGTCAGGCGGCCGTTATCGCTGACCTCCGTCGCCTCGATCGCGGCCGAGCCCTGCGCCGAGTAGCGCCAGTTGCGCGGGCCGTAGAAGTGATCGACGTCGAGCCGGTCGCGGGCAAGCCGCTCGGTGGCGGCCGCACGGGCCTCGGCGGCCCGTGCCGCGGCGGCGCGCCGCTCGTCGTTGGGGTAGCGGAAGATGACCTTGAACATCGCCTCGCCCGCGTCGGCGGTGACAGCGCCGTCACGTGCCCGCAGCTCGAACTGGTAGCTGCGGCGCTCCCCGCCGCCGCGGCGCGTGACGACCTGCATGTTGGTGGGGCCGCGCAGCTCCGTGGGCTTGAGGAAGAGCAGGTTGGCGGCCGGCGCCACCTGCCAGGCGGCGGCATCGCCGACAGCGATGTGGGCGATCTCCTCCTCCGGCCCGAACACCACCTGCGTCGAGGCGAGCAGGGTGCCGACGACGCGCACGACGTTCATCTCGTCGTAGACGACGGTGCGTACGCGCGGATCGCGCGCGCCCGCCTGCGGCTCCTGGATCGCCGCGGCGGGCGTGGCGGAGAGGCCGGCCAGCAGGGCCACAGCGATTGCCATGCGCATCACGGCGCTTCCGGATCGACGCGGTAGTCGGTGACGAGGAAGCCGAGCGGGTTTTCCAGCCGGTCCTGGTTGCCGATGGCGTTGCGCGACCAGTCGAAGCCGAGCGTCGAAACCCAGTGCGACGTATCGACGGTGCGGCTCTCGCCTTGCCGCACCTCCCGCGTCCAGCGGACCTGCGCAAGCTTCGGGCCGATGAAGCTGATGGAGCGGATGGTCACGCGCGCCGTGCCGACACGGCCGAGCGTGACTTGCGGGCTTTCGGGATTCGAGCCGCGGAACCAGGCGGCGTAGCGCGCCTGCTCGGCGGCCGTGCTCAGCAGGGAAACGGCACGAAACTGGTATTCCGCCTCGGTGAAAGCGTAGCCCTCGCGGGCGCGGACATAGCGGGCGATGAAGTAGCGTCCGACGGCCTCGGTCTGCGTTTGCGGGCCGCCCTGGAGGTCGTGGACGGCGTCCACAATTCCGGTCGCAGCGTCCACCCTGAAGACGAGCGGCATTACGGTCTTGAGCGGCGTGAGCCCGGCGACGGCCACGCACGCCGCGAAGGCGACACCGGAGGCGACGGCCGCGACCGTCCAGGCGAGCCTGCGGGAGCGGCGCTCGTCGCGGAGGCGCTCGGCCTCGAAGCTCCGCACCTGCGCGAAATAGGCGGCGAGCAGCTCCGGGTCGGCGGGAACCGGGCGCGCGGTGAAGGCGGCCTCGGCCAGAGCCGCGCCGGAGGGCGGGATGGCGTTCACGACGCGGCACCCCGGCGCGTAGCCTCGGCTAGCAACGGCGGCGGGCAATTGCCGAGGGCGGCAATGCGCTGCGCGGCTGGCGCCGCCACAAGGTCATTCGGCGAGGCCTGCCAACGGTCCGGATTGAGCTGCCGCACCGCACCCGTGCAGCTTGGCGGCGCCCTGCCTGCGCAACCGGCGAGCGCCAGGAGCGCGAGCAGGGCGGCGGCCAAGTGATTCCGGTTATGTTCCTTTCGTCGGGCAGAGTCCGCTTGGCGCGCACGCATGGGGCGGTTCCTAAGGCAGGCGGGAAGGGGGTGTGGGCAGGCGCGAACTGACGCTGCCGCCGCTGCGGGTCAGGGCGCGGCGCGTGGTCGCGGCGGTCCAGGTGCCGGCCTGGGCGACGGCGGTCCCCCGGGCACGGGCATCGGGCAGGCTCCGCGCTGTCTGGATAGCATTGCCGAAGGTCAGGCGGGCGAGACTGCCGGTATGGAAGGAGAAGCCGCCAGCGAGGCCCGAGGCCAGCCCGGGGAGCTGCATCGCCAGCATCGCGCAGATGATGAACAGGACGCAGACCGCGAGGAGCATCTGCAGCCGCTGCGCCGGCGAGGAGACGCGACTGGTTGCCACGATCTGATCGACGAGGGCGCCTTCCGCCAGGATCATCAACTGGAGCAGCATGACCGCCAGCACGCCCAGGACGATGAACTGCACGACCTGCCCTAGCCAGCGCTCGAACAGGGCGCGCGTGGCGGGGAACAGGGCGAAGGCGATAAAGATCGGGCCGACCGCGATGACGAGGGCGAGCCCGATCCGCGAGGTGAGCCAGACGAGGTAGGAGAAGGAGATCGCGACGCCGGCGCAGACCCACATGAAGATCACGGCGAGCGAGGGGCCGATGTCGCTCCAGCCGAGCGTGCTCCAGACCGACATGCCGACGCCGAGCGCCTTGCGCCAGACCGTGTCGAAGGCTGCCGCGGACGGCAGCGATGCACCCGTGGTGGCCGTAATCTCGTTCGCCAGCTCGGTCGGCAGCGTCGTCAGGAAAAGGTCGCGGACCCAGGTGTTGTAGGTGCCCGCGTTCATGACGATCCACGCGACGACGCAGAGCCGCACGATGCGACCGAGGACTGCGGCAAAGGTCTCCTGCGACAGACCGCGCATCATCATGAAGCCGGTGAGCGCGACGTAGATGACGAGCGCCGTCGCCATTGGCCCAGCGAGCCACGCGACGAGCACGCCGATCAGCGCGTCCACCTGCGCCAGGAACGGCACCTCGATGAGGTTGTTCACCTGGCTGAAGATGTCGGTAATCACCTGAGCTGCACCTCGGGCGGGAGGCGGCCGGTCAGGCGGAGCTGGTCGTTGACGATCGACTGCCGTGCCGGCTCACACAGGCCGTATTGCCGCCTGGCCTCCGCGTTCATGTTGCGGCACGCGCCGAGTGCTGTGCGCCGCATGTCGGGGTGGTGCGAGAACCATTCCGGCGTATTCGGGCTGCCCCGGTAGGTACCCGTGAGGCGGTTGCCGGCATCGGCGAGGTCGGCCCGCTGGGCATTGATGCAGTCTGGGTGGTTCCGCAGCCGCCCCGGGTTGTTGCGGCACTGGTCGAGCACAGTCATCCGCACATAGGGATTCTGACCATACCAGTCGACGGTCCGCCCATCCCGCGCGTCGGACTGCGCCGCGGCAGCGCCCGCCAGCGCCGTGGTCAGGAGTAGGGAAGCCAGGAGGGTCCGCATTACCATATCTCCGGTCGTGTTCATCGGAGCAAAGCGTCGGAGGTGGCTTCGAGGTCGCGGCGCATCTCCTCGCGCCGCCGCTGCTCGGTGCTGCGCTCCTCGGCCGCCTGCCACATCATCACCGCCTGCGCCTGCTGCTGCTGCGTGGCGATGAAGGCCTGCTCGGCGCCGATCCGCGCCTGGAGGTCCATTGTCTCCTTCGGGTCCTGCGCCGTCGAAAGCCGCGCCTGAAGCTCCTGGAGGCCCGGCAGTCGGTCCACGGCCGCTTGGTAGAGGCGCTGCGCCATGCCAAGCGAGCCGGCGATCGACTGCGCGTTCCGCACCAGCTCCGTCGAGTGGAAGTCGCTCCCCGAGGGCGCGAAGACCTGCGTGCGCCCGAGCGCGCCCGACACCATCCCGCCGAGCGCGCCGAGGCCGGAGGGGCTGCCCGTGCCGGAGAGCAGCAGGCCGGCGTCGTAGGCGTTCGACGGCAGGGGCGAGCGGATGCCGCCCGCCGTCAGGCTGCCGGCCAAGCCGTTGATGTCCGTCAGGCGCGACAGGGAGCCGTAGAGCTGCTGCGCCTGCGCGAGCTGCTGCTGGAGCATGTTGAGCTGCTGCGTGAGCTGCGTCACCTGCTGGATCTGCTGGGCGAGGCTCGCCGCATCGGTCACCGGGATCTGCGCCCGCGCCGCGCCCGCCGTCGCCAGGACGGCCACTCCAGCCAGAAGCATCTTCCGCATCGTCGCCTCCTTCCTCATGCCCCTGCCGTCCGCCATTCGCGCAGGAAGACCGGCAGCCACGCCTCCGGCGCCGTCCCGTGCGCCGCCCGCAGGCGTTCCATCAGCGCGACCGTCGCGGCTCGTCCGGACAGCACGGCGACCAGCTCCTCCAGCCCCGAAAGATCGAGGTCGCAGGCGACCGAGGCGGTGCCCTGCTTGACCAGGAACCGGCCGCGCGCGCCGACTGCCAAGTCTTCCCTGACCATCCGGAACTCCGGCCCGGTCAGCTTGAGCCCGTGGCGGTAGTCCTCCTCCGCCGCGCGCGGGTTCGGCATGAGGAGCTGTGTCGGGCACTGCTCGACGAGGGAATGCGCGATCGGGCTGGCGAGGGCGTCGCGCGGCGACTGCGTCGCCAGCAGCATCACGCCGTTCAGCTTCCGGATGGTCTTGAGCTTGTCATTGACCACGGCGCGGAACGCAGGATCGGCAAGGGCCTTCCAGAACTCGTCGATCGCCACGACCAGGCGCCGGCCGTCGAGTAGGGCCTCGATCCGGTGGAACAGGTAGGCCATGGCCGGGCCGCGGAGGACGGGATCGTCGAGCAGCGCGGTCATGTCGAAGCCGAGGAAGGGCGCGTCGAGCGAGACGGCATCGGCTTCGCCGTCGAAGGCCCAGCCGAGGGCGCGGCCGTCGCACCACCTTTCCAGCTTAGCGCCGGCGCCCTCCGGGTCGGACTGGCCGAGGAAGGCGCGCAGCTCGCCGAGCGAGCGCGCCTCGGGCGGCAACGCCATGACGGTGGCGAGGCCGAGCTCGATGCGGCGCTCGTCCTCGGCGGAGAGCGGGGCGCCGTCCGGCGCGATCAGGCCGCGTACCCAGCCCGCGAGGAATTCGAGGTCGACGGAGCCGTTCGTCAGCGCCTTGAGCGGCGCCAAGCCGGTCGGCTCGCCGGAGGGCAGAACGAGGTAGGTGCCGCCGACGGCGCGGGCGAGGATCTCGGCGCCGCGGTCCTTGTCGAACAGCACGACCTGCGCGCCGGCCTTCTCCGACATCGCCAGCAGGAAGCCGAGCAGCGTCGTCTTGCCCGACCCCGAGGGGCCGAACATCGCCACGTTACCGAGGTCGCCGACGTGGAAGTGGAAGCGGAAGGGCGTGCCGCCGGAGGCGCGGAACAGCGCGAGGGGTCCGCCCCATTGGCCGGCGGCGGCGCCCTGCGGGTAGCCGTGCAGCGGCGCCATGGCGGCGAAGTTGCGGGAGCTGACCACGCCAGGCCGGGCGCGGAGATGGGCGTTGCCGGGAAGCTGCGCCCAGTAGGCGGCTTCCAGCCCGAGATCCTCGCGGACCACAACGGCGCCGCCGTCCGCCAGGTCGCGCCGAGCCTCGGCGGCCGCGTCCGCGAGCTGCGGCAGCCCGTCCGCCAGGACCATGAGGGAGAGGTGGTGGTCGCCCATGACGAAGACGTTGGACTGGAGCTGGTCGGACGCCTCGCTCAGCGCCTCGCGCTGCGAGGCGGCCTTGTCCTGCGCGCTGACCATCTGGTTCTGCTTGCGCGTCAGTACGCCCTGCCCGGCGGCCTTCGACAGGAAGCCGAAGCCCTGCGTCAGCACGCAGCGGTACGGCGCGGCGAGGATCGCGTCGAACTGGCCGGGCCAGGTCGTCGCCGGGTACTCGCGCAGGCCGAACATGGCGGCGTAGGTCGACCCGGCCGGGCCGCGCATCTCAATCGCCTCTCGGCCGACGATGACGCGGTCGGTGTGGATCGCGCCGCCCAGGTGCCCATTCACGAGAGGCACCGCCATCTCTTCGCCGGTCAGCACCAGGCGGAGCGCCTCGCCGATCTCCGAGAAGGCGATGCCGTTCGCCGCGCGCAGCCCGAGCCGGACCGCGCCGTACCCGTCGAGGTCGGCGGCGAGCACCTGCATCGTCTCGTCGAGGATGCGCAGGTCGGCGGCCGTAGCCTCGGCCGCCGGACTGCGGCGGCGCGCGAGCCAGGAGCCCATGCGCTGCCCGGCCGGCAGGGGAGGGCGGCGGAGAACGGAGACGAAGATGTGGTTGCGGTAGAGCGTGCGCCCGAGCAGGCGTTCCCGGTAGGCCGCGTCGAGCGCCTCGGCGAAGCCGCTGCGGAAGCGGCCGGCGGGGTATTCGCGCGCATCCGCAAAGGTGCGCACGACGTGGACGAGGAGCACCAGGCGGTCAGAGGCGACGTTGCGGAGAAGCACGTTGAGGCGGGCATGGGCGCCGTTCACCTCCTCCGGGTCGGCGGTCTCCCAGGCGGCGCCGTCGAGGCGCAGCATGCCGAGCAGGCCCCCGCCTTCCAGCAGCATCGCCCAAGGCGCGGCATGGCCGAGGTAGGGGAGGTAGTCCCGTGCCGTCCGCTCCCGGCGAATCGCGCGGGCCGCCGCCGGGGGCAGCGCGGCCGCGGCGCCGCGGAGGCGGGTCGTGCCGTCAGGCATGGATGCGCAGCTCCCGCGCCCGACGGACCGGATGCAGGTCGAGCGGGCTGACCGACGAACCGCCCCAGAGGCTGCCGTTGCGCGACCGGCCCTTGGTCTCCAGCCAGAGGAACAACACGCGGAAACCGTTATGGTCGCGGTTGGCGAGCGCCCGGAAGACGACATGCAGGCCGACGCCGACGACCCCGTAGAGCGGGTTCTTCATCAGGATAAAGACGAGGCTGGTCAGCATGGCGTTGACCGCCATCGCCTCGATCGGCACCCCCCACACCATGGCCGGCCTTGTGCAGGCCAGGAATAGCGTGTCCTCGGTGAGGCGGGCCTCCTCCATCGTCAGATGCCGCCGCCGCCGGTGATCTGCTGCACGATCCAGGCCGCCGAGAAGACGATAGCCACGCCGGCGACGGTGCCGAAGAAGGAGCGTGGGGAGGCAGCGCCCATCATCCATGCGACGCCGCTGATGGCGATCGCGATCACCGCGATGAGCTGGCCGACACGGCCGGTGATGATGTTCACGATGTTGGTAAGGAAGGTCTCCAGCGACCCACCGCCGCCCACGCCCTGCGCAAGGGCCGGGTCGGCGGCGAGCAGCACGGCGCCGCCGGCCAGGAGGCCGAGGGTGAGCGTGTAGGAGGGCAGGCGGAGGGCAGACGCGGTCATGGGACGAGACTTCCTGCTGGCGTGGACGCGGTCGCGGTCCTGACCGGCACGGCGGCCGGGGCCTGGACGGGGGCTGGAGAGGGTGTGGGGAGAACCGACGGATAGACGTGCTGGCGGGCCTGCCGCGCCTGGCCGAACACATCCCAAGCGGGCAGCGCGGGCTGGGCAGGAGCGGCGGGTAAGGCTGACCCTGGCTGTGGCGCAGAGGGTGTGGGGTTAACCGACGCCTCGCCCCGCAGCCGGAGGGCAGGTACCACCCGCTCGGCCGACGCCTCGACGCGGCCGACGTAGCCGTTGGCGAAGCCGCGCTCCGGGTGGCCAGTGTTGTAGCGGCTCAGGGCGACACGAAGCGCCCGCTGTGGGTCGGCCTCGCTGCGCGCTGCGGCGGCGTAGCCCTCCGCCAACACGCGGGCCCCGGCCTCCATGCTGCGGCAGGGATCGAAGGCGTCGGCGATACTCAGGCCGAGGCGCCCGAGGTTGGCGCTGTTCACCTGCATCAGGCCGAGATCGACTGAGCGCCCACGCACGACGACCAGCTCCGTCGCCAGCGCGATCGCCTCTTCCCGCGAGCCCACAGGCCGCGTTCCGCCGCCTGCGCCGTTCAGGTTGATGGCGTGCGCGTTGAAGCCGCTTTCGGCACGGGCGATCGCGGCGAGCGTCTCCGGCGCTACGGAGGGGGCGCAGGTTGCGGCGAGTACGGCGAAGGCGGCGAGGTCGAGGATCACGCGGCCGCCTCCCGGCCGCGCGCGGGGTCAGTCCGCCGAACTGCCCTGGTCGTTGGCGCTCCGGTCGCGCAGCAGCGCTGCGACCTGGCGCTCCAGTTCAGCGATGCGGGCGGCGGTGTCGCGCTTGCCCTTGGCCTTGGCTGCCACGCGGGACTGGGCGCGTGCTTCCTCCCGTTGGGCCGCGTTATCGGGAGATGCCGCAGCGCGGGCCGCGGAGAGGGAGCGGTGCTTGGACAGCTTGGGGTCGTCCTCGAGTGCGAGCTGGATGATGCCTGTGTAGCGGAACTCAGTGCGCAGGAAGCGCACCAGGCGGTCGAGGTCGCGGTAGCCGCGCAGCCCCGGGCCGCGAAACAGGCCGAGCACGACGAAGCCGCGCCGCCAGCTCGGCAGAAGGTAGGGGACGTAGTCCGTCTCGCCGTCCGACCCCTTGGTGGCGAGGACAACAACGGTCTCGATCTCTCCGCCTCCGGCGAGACCCGCGCGCACGTCAGCTTCCTGGACCACGCAATCCACGATTCGATCCTACCCCTCTCGGGGACCGGAATAGTCGAATCGTGCTCCGGCGGGAACGCGCGCTTTGCCATGGCTGCGTCAATCCGGAAGGCGGCAGTGCTTGGTGAGGCGGTCATGGCCGAGCCATGGAGGGGACAGACCACGCCGGGGGTGGGCTGGCACTCGGTTTTGGGCGTGGGGGCAGGGCGGCAAGAGACGCTTGCGGCTTAGGTGATGCCGCAGCTTCCCTATCCGGGGATGGCAGCCGGGGACGCCGGGATAACCACGCAAAGCGGAGATGCAGAGCATGCCCTCGCAGCCCCCGAGGTTCTTGGCGCGGGCTGTGGGACGGGCCATCAATGCGGGCGTCACAGACTAAGAACATAAAACCGACCTATTCATCTCGGTCTTCAAAATACCACCCAGACGTGTGTCTAGCAGCAGCTCCTCGCGCAGGCCAAGACCTTTCGTTATCATGAAATGGAGCCGCAATCAGTCTTTGCGCATGGGAGGTGAGCGACGACTCAAATGCCGAGCGCCGTCCAATTCCTGAATGCGGGCGACTGATTGATCAGTCAGAATATCGATAGGCCGCGGACGCGGCCCTTGAAGGGGACCATGGGGCTCTGCCCCAGAGGTCCCCCCGGCACGCCGCCTACGGCATGGCAGGGCCGCGGGCCGCAGGGACCGAAGCCGCTCCCCTTGCCGGCAACCCTGCCACGCCCGCCCGCATGCCACCCCCCCTTCCCCCGGTCTCGGCGACGCCAGGGGAGCAGCGCGCTGCTCCCCAGACGAAAGGCAGAGACCAATGAGCGACACCAGCACGACCGACCGGGCCGACACCTACCGCCGCGTCACCGACCGCATCGTGGCGGCGATCGAGGCCGGGACCGCCAAGAGTAAAGATTGGCGCATGCCCTGGCACCGCAGGCGCGACGCCGGCGCGCCGACGAGCCTGCCCATGAACGTGACGAGCCGCAGCGGGTATCGCGGCATCAACACCGTCATCCTGTGGGGCGAGGCGGAGGCGAGGGGCTACGAGGCCGGCCTGTGGGGCACCTATCGCCAGTGGAAGACGTTCGGCGCGCAGGTGCGCGGCGGCGAGAAGGCGACGACAGTCGTCTACTGGCAGTTTCCCGACCGGGCGAAGGGCGACGACACCCAGGACGGTGAGGAGGAGGGCCGCAAGCGGGCACCCTGGGCGAAGGCCTACAGCGTGTTCAACGTGGCGCAGGTCGAGGGCTACGCAGCGCCAGCGGACGCCGTACCCGTCCTCCCCGAGGAGCGGCGCATCGCCGCGGCGGAGGGCTTTTTCTCCCGCCTGCCCGGCTTGCACGTGCGGCACGGCGGCACGAGGGCCTTCTACGTGCCGGCGACGGACCAGGTGCAGATGCCTCGCTTCACGGACTTCCGCGACGCCGAAAGTTACTACGGCACGCTGGCGCACGAGGTGACCCACTGGACAGGGCATTCGTCGCGGTTGGCGCGAGACCTTTCCGGCCGTTTCCGGACCGAAGCTTATGCGGCGGAGGAACTTGTGGCGGAACTCGGCGCGGCGTTTCTCTCGGCGACGCTCGGTCTGGCCACTGAGCCGCGCGAGGACCACGCTCAGTATGCCGCCGGCTGGCTGGAACTGCTGCGCGGTGATCCGCGGGCGATTTTCACGGCAGCCAGCAAGGCGCAGCAGGCGGCTGATTGGCTGCATACTGCAGCCGTGGCGGATGCCGCGGCTGCTTGAAGCAAAACGGCGCGGGCTTTGCCCGCGCCGGATGCGCGGCAGGATAGAGGTCTACGTGAGGCTACGTACATCCGCGACGAAAAATCGTCGCAACCTCAATACCTTCAACAACGTTCGAGGCGCAGGGAGGGCCGCAGGCCATGCATGCGCACGGGCACGCCGAGCAAAGCAAAAATCCGGGCGGCAAAGGCAAGCGCCTGCTCGGGGCGCTGGCGCTCAATGTCGGAATCACCGTTGCACAGATAGTGGGTGGGCTGATGTCAGGCAGCCTGTCGCTGCTCGCCGATGCCGCTCACAACGCGAGTGACGCCGCTTCCCTAGGCATTTCCTACGCTGCCTGGCGTATCTCGAAGCGCAAGCCCGACCGCCGCCGCACCTTCGGCTATGCCCGCGCGGAGACGGTTGGTGCCCTGATCAACCTGACCACGCTCTTCGTCATCGCGATCTACCTCGCCTACGAAGCGGTCTCACGCCTGCTGGACCCGCCGCAGGTCGGCGGCTGGACGATGGTGATCGTCGGCGCCATCGCCTTCGTCGAGGACGCGATCTCGGCCTGGCTGCTGTGGAAGGATCGCGGCAGCCTGAACATCAAGTCGGCCTTCCTCCACATGTTCGCCGACACGCTCGCGACAGTCGGGGTGATCGTGGGCGGCGTGCTGATCCTCCTCTACGACATCGCCTGGGTGGATCCGCTGATCACCGCGGCAATCTCGGTCTACATCTTCATCCATGCCTGGCACGAGATCCGCAAAGCTATCGCCGTGCTGATGGAGAGCGCGCCGAAGGATTTCGACTACGAACGGCTCGAGGCAGAGCTGCGCGGGATGGAGGGCGTCAAGGACGTGCACCACCTTCATGTCTGGCAGCCGGACGAGGAGCGCATCGCCGTTGAGGCGCATGTCGCCGTGACGGAGAGCGACCTTGCTGCGGCTGATGCCCTGCGCCGGCGCATCCAGCAGCGTCTTCGAGAGAGCTTCGGCGTGGAGCACGCCACCCTGCAGCTGGAGCCTGCCGATGCGATCCGGCACGACCGGTCGCTCGTCGGGCAGGGTTGATGGCCTGCGTCGCGACGGAGGGTCGAGATGGACGGTATCTGGTACGTCCTCCTGCTGTCCCTCCTGCCCGGTGCCGGCAACTTCGCCGGAGGGATGGCAGCCGAATTCCTGACGACGTCCCCGCGCCTGCTGAACCTCGCCCTGCACGCAGCCGCCGGCATCGTCATCGCTATCGTATCGGTTGAACTCATTCCCGAAGCGCTGGGCGTGCTCCCCGCCTGGTGGCTTGCCGCCGCCTTCGCTGCGGGCGGCGGGGCCTACCTGCTGACCGAGACGCTGGTCGAGCGTCTGCAGGGAGGCGGGGGAGAGGGCGGCCGGACGGGCATGTGGATGATCTACGTCGCGGTTGCCGTGGACCTGACGAGCGACGGGCTGATGCTGGGGACCGGCGCGGCGGTGTCCTCAGGCCTCGGCCTTGTGCTTGCAGCCGGGCAGGTGCTGGCCGACGTGCCCGAGGGCTACGCGACTGTTGCAAACTTTCGGAACAAGGGGGTACCGCGTCGCCGGCGGATCCTGCTCTCGGCCTCGTTCTTCCTGTTCGCGACCAGCGCGGCGCTGCTCTCCTACCTGCTGCTCAAAGGCGCGTCGGACGAAGTCAGGATGGCAGCGCTCGCCTTTGTCGCCGGACTGCTGACCGTGGCGGCCGTGGAGGACATGCTGGAGGAGGCGCACGAGGCTCGCGAAGACAACCGCCTTTCCGTAGTGGCCTTCGTCGGCGGCTTCGCTCTGTTCACTCTTGTATCGGCGGGTCTGAAATCGGTCGCCGGAGGCTAGACGTACAGCTTGCAGGCGTTGCGGTGTCGCGAGAAGGCTGAGGCTGTGGTCGACGGCGGCGAGGGTGACGTTGATGACCTAGCCTGCGACGCCAACTATGAAGCGCGGCGGCGATGGCCATCACTCTCCAGATGGTTCAAAGATCAAGCCAACAAGCAGTCCAATGGCAGTGAGGCGTGTGATGGCGGTGACCTTGCCCAGCAAGGCATCCAATCGCGAAGGGAAAGCCTGGATTTTCCTCTTCGCGGCTTGGACGGTTGCCCTGGTATCCACCTTGGGCGCCCTCTTCATCGGTGAAGTCCTGGGGCAGGTGCCTTGTACGCTGTGCTGGCACCAGCGCATCTTCATGTTCCCGCTGGCAGTGTTGCTGGCGATCGCCTGCTATCGCTCGGATGCCGCAGTGTGGCCCTACGTGTCTGGTCTCGCCGCAATCGGCTGGTTGCTCGCCGCCTGGCATAGTCTTCTTTACTTCGGCGTGGTGTCCGAGGCCATTCAGCCCTGCGGTGCCGGACCATCCTGCTCAGGAAGCAACATGATGCTGCTGGGTACGGTGCCCATTCCCCTTCTCTCGTTGCTGGCCTTCACGGCCATCCTTGTCCTGATGTTGGCCCTGATTCGGGAGGAACGGTCATGAACCGGCGTGTGCTCGTACTGGGGACGACCGTCGCGGCGATAGCCGCATTCGGCGGCGCCGCCATTTTTTATTCCCGAGGCGAAGCCGGAGGTCCGGCCACGACTGGACCGAGCGATGCGTTCGTCCGTCCGCATTCACCTGTCATCGGCGAATCGGACGCCCGCGTCACGGTCGTCGAGTTTTTCGACCCCTCCTGCGAGGCGTGCCGCGCGTTCCACCCCATCCTCAAGCAAATCCTTGCCAGGCACCCCAGCGACGTCAAACTGGTGCTGCGCTACGCAGCCTTCCACCAGGGTTCGGACGAGGCCGTGCGCATTCTTGAGGCAGCCCGGCGACAGGATCGGTTCGAGGTCGTTCTTCAAGCCTTGTATGAGCGCCAGCCCGAATGGGCCATTCATGGCGCCCCCAACCTCGAAAATGCCTGGAGAATAGCGGGGGCTGCGGGCCTTGACGTGGATCAGGCGCGGCGGGACGCGCGCCTGCCGGGTGTCGCCCAGGTGCTCGCGGTCGACATGGCCGATGTCCAGGCGCTGCAAGTGACCAGGACTCCAACCTTCTTTGTCAACGGGCGGCCGCTGGTCTCGTTCGGGCCGCAGCAGCTCTATGATCTGATTCTCAGCGAACTTCGCCCATAACCGGGCCTCGCATGATTCGGGTTGCTGCCTTGCCCACGGCGGTCTGGGCAAGGCGGCCTGCTCAGCGCCACCGACGCAAGTCTCGCGATCTGCCTCAGCGAGACGCAGCAAGCATCCGCAGCTTCTCAACCGCCACGTCCTCGCTTTCCTTGTAGTCGAGGGTTCCGGCAAATCGCCCCGCGGCATCGAGCAGGAACACGCTCGCCGAGTGATCCATCGTATAGCTGCCGCCTTCGAGCGGGACCTTCCGGTAGTAGACCCGGAAGGCGCGCGCCACGTCGCTAATCTGCGCCTCGGACCCGCTCAGTCCGACAATCCGCGGATCGAAAGCCGTCAGATTGTCGGCCATCGCCTGTGGCGTGTCGCGCTCCGCATCGACGCTGACGAAGATCCACTGCACCCGGTCCGCATCGGCGCCGAGTGCTGCGATGAAGTTCGTCATGTCGCCCAGGGTGGTGGGACAGACGTCGGGGCAGTGGGTGAACCCGAAGAAGACCGCCATCGGCTTGCCGCGGAAATCCTGCTCCGTGACCGCTCGTCCACGATGATCGGTCAGGCTGAACGGCCCGCCGATCGACAGGCTTGCCGGCCCGGTCGCGACGCGTTCGGGCCCCAGCGGCCCGTCGGTCAGGAGCCAGCCGCCGGCGGTCGCCAGCAGCAGCAGACACACAACGACAACGGCGGTCCAGGCCGCCCAGCGGATCGCGCGGAGCATTCTCAGTCTCCGCGATGTTCGCCGGCAGGCGCCCGGGCCCCCGCGGTGGCCACTTCCAGTTCCACCGTCACGGCGCCGGCGCGCTCGAAGCGCAGCGTCAGGGGCACGCGCTCGCCTGGCACGAAGGCCCTGGTCGGCCCGACCAGCATGAGATGCATGCCCCCGGGGCGCAGCCACGCCGTGCCGCCGGGCGGAAGCCGAATGCCCTCCGGCATCGGGCGCATGCGCATCACGCCATCCGTCATGCTCATCTCGTGGGCCTCGACGCTCTCCGCCATCGGCGTCTCGGCGGAGATAAGGCGGTCTGGCGCGGACCCACGATTCACGATCGACATGTACCCGGCGGCGGTCGGCGCCCGCGCTCCAACGGCACGGGACCAGGGATGGTTGATGACGAGGTCTCCGGCACGGAAGTCGTGCGCAGAGCTTGGGAAGGCGGGCAGCAAGGCCGTGGCAAGGCAGGCCAGGAGACCCGCGCGGAGGAGTGGGCGACGCATGTGATGATCCTTCCAATACGCAAACAGGCATGCACCGGCAGCGGCGCCGGCATGACGACCGTTCAGGCGAGCGTCGGAAGGATGGGCGGTGCACGCGCCGGCGGAGGTCCGCGGGCCGGCGGCGTTAAGGTCCACTCCTCCCGCACAAGCGCGACGGCGGGCGCTGCCAGGAGGCATGGCTCTGGAAGCCGGACGAAGGGAGGCGGGAGGCCAAGTGCGTCAGGAAGCCGACACAGCGCGCAGTGATCACCCCGGGCGGGCCGGGGTCCGTCCGTCGTGTCGTCGGGCGTGGGTAGTCCCGAATTGAGGCAGAGCTGTCCCTGCAACGCGAGGTCGAAGGCAGCCCTCTGCGTGACTGCGAAAGCCCCGAGCGGCATCAGCAGGCGCGCGACGAGGCCTAGCAGGACCAGGACCGATATCGCGCCACGCAGCTCGCCCCAGAGTGTCCTCATGCGCTGCGCGGCCCCCACAGAATGATGGAGGCACCAACGAGGCAGACGGCACCGCCGATCAGGTCCCACCGATCCGGCGGCACGCCTTCCACGAAGCGCAGCCAAACCAGGCTCGCCGCGACATAGACACCGCCATAGACCGCATAGGCTCGGCCGGCAGCCGCAACATCAACGAGGGTGAGCAGCCAGGCAAATACAAAAAGCGAACCCATCCCCGCTGCCGCGAACCAGAGCGGCTTTCCGAGGCGCAGCCAGCCCCAGAAGGCGTAGCAGCCGGCGATCTCCGCCATGGCCGCGCCGAGGAAGATCGCTGCCTGCCTCACCGCACCGGTGCTGCCTCAGCAATCTCGGTCAGGCTCGTGCAGGCGGTGCGCGTCAGCCATGGCCAGGGATCGACCGGGCGGCCGCCGCGCCGCAACTCGACATGGAGGTTCGCCCCCGTGGTGCGGCCCGTCCTGCCGACGGCGCCGATGGCTTGGCCCACATCAAGCCGCGTTCCAACGGCGAGGCCGGGCCCAAGGCGCGAGAGATGCGCATATCGCGACCGCGTCCCGTCCTCGTGACGGAGCTCCACCATGAGCCCGTAGTCGAAGTAGCGTCCTGCGAAGATCACGGTACCAGGCAAGACCGCACGAACCGGCGTGCCGACCGGCGCCCGCAGATCGACCCCCGAATGCATCCGGCCGTGGCGCGGCCCGAAGCCGGAGGAAAACTCTCCTGCAACGGGCATGGCGACTGGACAGGGGGCTGCCAGGGCCTCCGCGGGTAGGGCGAAGGCCAGGGCCAGGAATGCTGAACGCGGCTTCATCATCGGCCTGGCTGTGGCGCAGGATAGCCAAGCGCGCAACCTCAGCCGGCTCATAGGCGCGGAAGCACCCTAGGCGCCGGCGCAGGGGTTGAGCTTGGCGGCAGAAGCGGCTGCACCAGCTGAGCGAAGCGCTCGAAGGTCAGGACGCCAGGATGTACCCTGCCGCCGATGACGAAGGTGGGCGTCGCCTGGACGTTGAACTCACGTGTCGCTTCCAGCCGTGACCGGATAATCGGATCGGTGAAACCGCGGTCCGTCCAGCAGGCTTCCAGGCGGCTGGCGGAAACCCCCGCCAGCCCGGCCATACGGCGCAGCCAGCCGCGGGCATCCGGGCTGTGCGCCCAGGCCTCCTTGTTGGTGTAGAGCACGGAGAGCATGGCTTCGAACCGCTCCGGCCCGGCACAATGGACGAGCGCGGCGGCATCGACCGCCACCCGGTCGAGCGGATAGTCGCGCAGCACGAAGCGCACCAGGCCAGGATCCACATAGGCGACCTTGATCCGGGGGAAATGCTGGGTGTGGAAGTTGGCGCAGTTGCCACAGGTCAGCGAGTGGAACTCGATCACCGTCACCGGGGCGTCCTCTCGGCCGATCGCGCGCTCACCAGGCAGCGGGCGCGGCGTCTCCGGACCAGGCTCGGTGACCGCGAAGGGCGGGGCACCCGCCTGCTGCCCCAGGGCTGGAGCGGACAAGGCGAGCACGGCCAAGCCAGCCAGGGTGCCGCGGCGTGACAGATCTTCGTTCATCGGATTTCGCTCCCGGAGTCTTGTAGGGCAGTGCGGTTCGCGGCCGGTGCGGGACGCAGGCCAGTGAGGATGAGCAGGGCGACACCGCAGACAATCGCGACATCGGCCATGTTGAAGGTCGGCCAGTGCCAGCCCGCGTAATGCGCGTCGAGGAAGTCGACGACCGCCCCGATGCGCAGCCGGTCGGCGGCATTGCCGAGGGCGCCGCCGATGACGAGGCCAAGCGCCAGGGCCTCAACCTTCGATGTCGTGCGCCAGAGCCAGTGCAGCAGGAACGCGGTGATGGCGAGGGTGACCAGCACCAGCACCCAGGCGGCGCCGGCTGCGCTGTCGGCGAACATGCCGAAGGTCACGCCAGTGTTGAAGCCGAGCCGCAGGTTCAGCACGGGCAGCACCGTGATGCCCCCGCTGTAGGGCGGCCAGAGAGCGGAAAGCGCCCAAAGCTTGGTGGCCTGGTCCACGGCGCCCGCGGCCAGGGCCGCCATGATTCCAATCGAGCGCATCAGCCTAGCCTCAGCAGGAAGGGAAAGGTCTGGACAAACCAGCCCGCAATTCTGGTCATCTCGCCCAGCATCATCAGGACGCCCATGGCGGCCATGACGAGACCGGAGGCGACCTGCGCCCCGCGGCCGAAGCCACGCCATCGCCGCAACGTCGCCGCGGCCGCCGGCAGGTAGAAGGCGACCAGCAGGAAGGGCACGCCCAGCCCCAGCGAGTAGGCAAGCAGCAGAGGCGCCCCCGCGCCATCACCCTGGATGGCCGCGACCGCCAGCACGGCACCCAGGACAGGGCCGATGCAGGGCGTCCAGGCGAATCCGAAGGAGACGCCAAGCAGCGCCGCGCCGCCGGGCGTGCCGCCCGCGGCGAAGGCCGGCAGCCGCACGTCACGCAGCAGCCAGGAGGGGCGCAGCGCGCCGATCTGCACCAGGCCGAAGGCCAGGACCAGCGCCCCGCCCGCGATCTGGAACTCCAGGCTCCAGCGTCGCAGCCATTGCGACAGCGCCGATGCACCGAGCCCGAGCAGCACGAAGACCAGCGAGAAGCCCAGGACGAAGCTGGCACCCAGAAGCATGGCCCGGGCGCGCGGCGGCGCATCGCGTACGCCGGTGCCGCAGGCATAGGCCACCCAGCCCGGAACCAGCGGCAGCACGCAGGGCGACAGGAAGGAGACCAGTCCGCCGCCGAACGCCAGGAGCAGGCCGAGGGCCGAAAATTCAAGCGTCATGCGGCTCGCTTTCCCTGCGGTTCGCGGCCAGGCCGGTCAGTCCTGCGAACAGGACGGCCAGCAGCGGCCAATCTCCGAGGCGCGCATAGAGCGTCTTGCCCGGCAATGCCGCGGGCAGTGCCGCGTCCAGCACGCCGCGCGTACCGAGTGCCAGGCTCCGCCGTACACGCCCATAGGCATCGGCGACGAAGGAAATTCCACCATTCGCGACGCGCACCATGGGCAATCCCAGTTCCACCGCACGGATCCTGGCCGCCAGCGCATGCTGATGCGGTCCCCAGGAGCGGCCGAACCAGGCGTCATTGGTGAGCGTCAGGATCCATCCTGCGTCGCGGGCCGTTCCTCCGCCTCCTCTGGGAAAGATCGCCTCGTAGCAGATCAGCGTCATGGCGGCGGGCAGGCCGGGAACCGGCAATGGCGCCGGGTCCGTGCCCGGCGAGAAGTCCACCGCACCGTCCGTCAGCTTCGGCACCCCCGGCAGCCACGCGCGGAAGGGCACGTATTCGCCGAAGGGCACGAGCCGTATCTTGTCGTACGCCGAAAGGATCCGGGCCGCGCCATCAAGGACGAGCACGCTGTTCCGCATTGAGGGCTGGCCGGTCGCATCCAGGCTGCGCCGCACCCCGCCGGTAACGAGGGCACCGTCCGGCGGCACCACATCCGAGAGTGCCGCGCGGACCGCAGCCTCCTCCGCGATCAGATACGGTACCGCTGTCTCGGGCCAAAGCAGGTGCGTCGGCTCTGCGCCCGATGCTCCCGGCACGCGGCTGAGAGCGAGGAGATCGGCGAGGATGCGCGCCCTTTCGGAGGATTCCCATTTGAGGGATTGCGCCACGTCGGGCTGCACCAGGCGCAGCCGAACATCCGGCAGGTTAGGTGGCAGCGGGACCACGAGCCTCGCCGCGCCGCCGGCCCACAGCAGCGCCAGGCAGGCGGCCGCGATGCCCATTGGCCAGACCCGCCGAACGGAAAGCGCGAAGGACGGCAGCGCCGCGAGGAGGATGGTCGCCAGACCGAGGCCATGGATCCCGATGAAGGCGGCGAGCTGTAAGGGCGCATCGGCGAAGCCCCAGACATGCCCCGCAAGATTCCACGGAAAGCCGGTGAGGATCGTCCCGCGCAGCCATTCCCCCGCCGTCCAGCAGATCGCGAGAGCGACGAGGAGACGCATACCGCGCCTGGGACCCGCGACCCAGCGCGCAGCCGCCAGCGACAAGGCGGGAAACAGGGCAAGACCTGCCGACAACGCCGCGAGGGACGGCAGGGCGAGTGCACCGAAGGATTCGGCATCCACGGCAAATGCCTTGGTGATCCATCCGAGCCCGACAGCGAAGTTGCCGAGGCCGAACAGCCAACCAAGCAGGAAGGCGCCGCGGACCGAACGTGTCCGCTCCAGCAACAGGAACAATCCGCCGAAGCCGAGAAGGAAGGCCGGCAGAAGGTACAGCGGCGCGAAGGCGAGCGGCGTTACGGCCCCAAGGACCAGGCCCGCGGCATTCGGCAGCACCACAAGCTGGAGTGACGACAACCTCGCCTTCTCCACCGAGGCGGCGCAGGCAGACGCGTCCCGAACGCCTGCCCTCATCTCTGCTCCGTCGCGCGTGTCCTCCGCGCCTCCCCCTGCTCGTCCATCCGCGCGATGGTGATGGCGTAGAACACGGCTACGAGGGTGAGGAGCACCGCAAGGATTGCGCGAGAACGGCGCTTCTGGGCGGCCTTGCGCAGATCATCAGGAGGCGCCTTGCCGTTCAATGATCGTGACCGCGAAGCTCAACGGCGATTTCGCCGGCTCGTTCGAAGCGGAGGAACACGCGGATCGCGTCCCCTGGCCCAAGGGGCTGACGCAAGCCGTCCAGAGCAAGGTGTGGTCCACCGGGTTCCATCGTGAGGGTGCCGTCGGGCGGAATGGAAAAACCCTCGGGCGGCGATCGGAATGCCGTGGCAGAGACCGGATCGCGCTCCAGCATCCGTACAGCTTCGACGTCGGGCGACCAGGCGGAGACCAGACGGGCTGTCATCACGCCGGTATTCCGAACAACAAGGAATCCTCGGCTTTCGCGAGCTTCCGGCGGCACGGCCTGCGCCCAGCCGCCGCTGACGACGACCGACCCGCCCTGTCCATCCTGCGCGGCAGCCGGGCGGGAGGAGACTGCCTGCCAGGCGATGGCGATTGCCAGCGCCAGCCAGCGGCGTCGAGGTTCACGCTGGTCCTTCAATCGAACATCTCCCACAATCAGGATTTCCGGCGGGTATGATCGCCCCGCTCCTCATGCCCCGCTGGAGCCCGCCTTCCGGCCGCCCCCATCAAGCTCGGGGCCGCCACCCCAGCAGGCGCAAGGCATTCAGCGTGACCAGCACGGTGGCCCCGGTATCGGCCAGGATCGCCGGCCAGAGGCCGGTCAGGCCGATCAGCGTCGTCACCAGGAACACGCCCTTCAGCCCGACCGCCACCGCCACGTTCTGCTTCACGTTGGCCATGGTCGCCCGCGACAGGGAGACCAGCTCCGCCACGCCCGTTACGCGGTCCTTCAGCACCGCGGCATCCGCCGTCTCCAGCGCCACGTCGGTGCCGCCGCCCATCGCCACGCCGACGGAGGCTGCCGCCAACGCCGGCGCATCGTTGATGCCGTCGCCGACCATGACGACCGGGCCGCCCTCCATCAGGCGGCCGATCTCCCGCAGCTTGTCGTCCGGCAGCAGTTCCGCCTTCACGTCCAGGCCGAGCGAGACGGCGATGGCCTCGCCGGTGCGGCGGTTGTCGCCCGTCAGCATCACCGGCCGCACGCCAAGCGCCGAGAGAGCCGCGATACCTTCGCGCGCATCCGCGCGCGGCTCGTCGCGCAGCGCGATCAACCCAAGCATGGTGCTGTCAGCGAGCAGGACGGCGACGGTCTTGCCCTCGGTCTCCAGTCGCGCCAGCTCCTTGTCGAGGTCGCCAAGCTGGGCGCCGGCCTCGCGGGCATGGCGCGGGCTGCCGACGCCGATGAGGCGTCCGCCGATCGCGGCCGTGACCGCCTTGCCGGGAATGGCGGCGAGGTCGGTTGCAACCGGAAGGGCGAGGCCCCGCGCCTCGGCTTCGGCCAGAATGGCCTTGGCCAGCGGATGCGCCGAGCCCTGCTCGACGGCCGCCGCGAGTTCGAGAACCTGCTGCTCCGTCTGGCCGGGCGCCGGCAGGATGTCCGTCACGCGCGGGCGGCCCTCGGTCAGGGTGCCAGTCTTGTCGAAGGCGACGGTGCGGGCGGCGCCGATGGCTTCCAGCGCCGCGCCTCCCTTGACAAGGAGCCCGCGCCTGGCGCCGGCCGAGAGGCCGGAGGCCATGGCGGCCGGCACCGAGATCACCAGAGCGCAGGGGCAGGCGATCAGCAGCACCGCCAGGCCGCGATAGAGGCTGGTGCCCCAGTCCCAGCCCAGCAGGAAGGGCGGCACCAGGATCACCAGGGCCGAGACGATCATCGCCCCGGGAGTCCACCACTCCGAGAAGCGCTCGATGAAACGCTGGGTCGGCGCACGTGAGGCGGTCGCGTCCTCCACCATGCGGATGATGCGGGCGATGGTGTTGTCGGAGGCGGCGCGCGTCACGCGGACCCGCAGCGCGCCATCGGCGTTGATCGACCCGGCAACCACCGCCTCGCCCGGTCCGCGCGAAACCGGGATGCTTTCGCCGGTCACCGCACTTTCATCCAGTGCCGAGGTACCGTCCTCGATGGTGCCGTCGCAAGGTACCCGGTCACCTGGCCGCACCAATACCAGGTCGCCAACCGCCAACCTGTCGGCGGGCAACTGCTCGGTGCTGCCATCCGCGCGCAGGCGCAGCGCCACGCGCGGCATGAGGTCGGCCAGGGCGCGGATGCCGGCGCGAGCGCGACCGGCGGCGACATTCTCCAGCAATTCGCCCACGGCGAAGAGCAGCACGACGACCGCGGCCTCCTCCGCCGCGCCAATGACCGTGGCGCCGGCGGCTGCCGTCACCATCAGGGTTTCGATGGAGAAGGGCGTTCCGGCCCGGGCAAGCGCCCAGGCACGGCGCCCAAAGGGCACCAGGGCGATCAGCGTCGCGGCCAGGAACAGCGGGTAGGTCAGGCGCTCCGGCAGGGCGAGAGACAGCCCATAGGCGCCGACCACCAGGCCGCCGAGCAGCCAGACGAGCTTCGCCTTGGAGGTGGCCCACCAGGCCTTCTCGGCATCCGCGGGATCGTCATGGTCATGGCCGTGACCATGCGGGGCCGGCGCCGCATCGTGGTCGTGCCCGGCATGGTGCTGTCCAGGCGCCTGCTGATCCGAAGCCGCCGCCGGCGCCAGCGTCGTCGCCGTGTAACCGAGCGCCGCCACCTGCTTCACGACAGCCTCAGGCGTGGTGGCGCCAGGGGCCAGTGAGAGCGACAGCCGCTCCGCCATCAGGTTCACCTCGACGTCGCCCACGCCGGGCAGTCGTTCGACGGCCCGCGTCACCTTGGCGACGCAGCCGGCGCAATCCATGCCCTCGACCCGCCAGGCCAGCCGTGTTGTCGCGTTCATCCGCGTCATCCCATCCCGTTGGGCATGGTATGGGACTTCTAGTGGCTGGAGGTTCAAGCCCCTTTCTGAGGGAAACTGGCAGGCGGCGTGTTGGCCAGGGGCTGCAGCAGGAGGCGATCCAGCCTTTGCTCCTTGGCGGTGCGCCAGCCTGGCACCCCGATCACCGCGCCCTCGAGCCCCGCCGCCGGGGCGGCCCTGTAGCTGCCGAACAGGTGGTCCCACCAGGGCAGGCAGAAGCCGAAGCAGCTATCGGTCTCCGCCCGGACCTCGGAATGGTGGGTCCGGTGCATGTCCGGCGTCACCACCAGGCGCCGCAGCCAGCGTTCCATGCGAGCCGGAATGCGGATGTCGGCATGGTTGAACAGGCTGGTGGCGTTCAGCAGCACCTCGAAGGCCAAGACCGCCACGGGCGGCGCGCCGAGTGCCACGACAACCGCCACCTTGATGCCAAGCGAGAGCAGGATTTCAACAGGATGGAATCGCAGCCCCGTCGTGGCATCCAGCTCCGGGTCCGCATGGTGCATCCGGTGCAGCCGCCACAGTGCCGGGACATGGTGGAACATCCGGTGCTGCCAGTAGATCGACAGGTCCAGCACCAGGACCGCCAGCGGCAGGGCGAGCCAAAACGGCGCACCCAGGGCCGGCAGCAGGCCGAGGCCCCGCGCCTCCGCCCAGACCGCCACGCCTACCGCTCCGGCCGGCGCCACCAGCCGCAGCAGGGCGGAGCCGATCACCGGTAATGCCAGGTTGGCCGGCCAGCGCCGCCAGCCGAGCGGCCGCGCCACGCCGCGCGCCCAGATCCGCTCGGCGAAGACCATGGCCGCCAGCACGCCAAGGAACGCAGCAAGCCGGATTGTCGCCTCGGCGGCCATCTTGGCGAACTCGCCGGTCAGGCCGGTTAGGCGCCGTGGAAGCGCATGTAGGGGCGGTGCGGCGCCTCACCGAAGGCGATGACCTCGTAGCTGTCGGCGGGCTGCCCCGGCACTTCCATGCCCGGCGAGCCCACCGGCATCTCTGGCACGGCAAGGCCCCTCACGCCGACAGGTCGTTCGGCCAGCAGGTGCCGGATCGCCGCGGCGGGCACGTGGCCTTCGAGCGCGAAGCCCTCGACCTCCCCGGCATGGCAGGAGAGCAGGTCGGCCGGCGTGCCGAGCCGCCGGCGCACCGGGGCGACCGACCGCACCACTTGGTCGTCCACGGCAAAGCCCTCCGCGCGGAGATGCGCCACCCAGCCGGAACAGCAGCCGCAGCTCGGGTCGCGCCAGACGGAGATGCGCGTGACGCGCTGGGCAAGGGCGGGGATCGGCAACACCGCGAGCGCGGCGGCAGCAAGAAGGGAGCGGCGTGACGGCATCTGGCGTTCCTCATGGCAGCCGGGGCGGACGGCAAAGCGCACCGCCCGCGGCATTCTCGGGTTTACCCTAATGGGAAGGTCAAGTCGGAGCCGCCGCCGTGACACGTGTCCCGAGGGTGGCGATTAGGGGGCAGGACTGGTCGAGCCCTGCATCGCATAGCCGCACCGCTTCGGTCAGCACCGCTGCCATCGCCTGGAGATCGGCGATGCGCGCGTGCACGGCTGTGAGGTGCCCGGCCGCGAGCGCGCGGCTCTCCGCGCAGTTGCCGCCGGGCGCGCTGGCGAGCGCAACCAGGGCGCGGACCTCGTCCAGCGTAAAGCTGAGCGCACGGGCGCGCCGCACGAAGGCTAGCCGTTCGACATGCGCGGCTTTGAAGACACGGTATCGCCCGCGGCGCTCGGCACGCGGCAGGACGCCGATGCGCTCGTAGTAGCGGATGGTCTCGATCTTGCACCCTGTCGCTCGCGACAGGCCGCCGATCGTCATGGCGGGCGCATTGGCCACCGCAGCCTCCCTGGCGAATGGAGCTTGAGTCTATAGTCACTACAGATCGTAGCCTGCTGGCGGTACATTAAGCGAAAGGCATCGAGCGATGACCGAACCGACCCTCACCCCCTCGGCTGGCCAGGCGCGGCAGGCGGGCGCTGCGGTCCTGACGGCTGGTGGCATTCTCGCCGGCCTGGGTGCGGCGGCCTGCTGCGCGCTGCCGATCATGTTCGCGACGATCGGCGTCGGCACGACATCGCTGCTTGAGCTTACCGCCATCACGGGTCCCTACCAGGGCGTCCTCCTGGCGGCGGCCGTGGTCAGCTTGGCGGCCGCCGCCATCCTGCTCTGGCGCGGACGCTGGGCCGCGACGGCCTGCGCGCCGGGCGCGGCCTGCGCACCGGGGGGCACGCTCCGTCGCACCACGCTGGCCGGGCTGGCGGCCGGCATCGTGCTGCTGTCCCTGTCCGTGGCGATCGCCTGAGGTAATGGCGATCCTGCGCTCGACGCTGACCTGCCCGGACTGCGGACACGCTCGAACCGAAACCATGCCGACGGATGCGTGCATGTTCTTCTACGTGTGCACCGGCTGCGGCACGCGCCTGCGCCCGAAACGGGGGGATTGCTGCGTCTTCTGCTCGTATGCAGATGTGCCGTGTCCGCCCATCCAGGCTATCCGGGCCGGCGAAGGGAACGGCGCGGACTGCGGCGATCAGCTTGGATGTGGGCCGGTTACTACAACCGGCGAATGAGCCGGATTGACCGCCGCTCATCGGCGGCTTCCATCGCGCCCGCGCCCTGGCCGCTGACGCGCTGTATGGCCGCCTGCGTGCTGACCGCCCCCGACCCGGCCTCAGACAAACAGCGCCGTCAGGTACATCACCGCGAGACCCGCTCCGACACCGCCGAGGGCGGCAGGCGAGAGCAGCGCGCCGCTCCCCTCGCGCCGGACGATCAGCCCGGTGACCTCGATGATTACCTGCAGGATCGCGCCAGCGCCGATGCCGAAGCAGATCGCCATCCAGAACGGGCTGACCGCCTGCGCGCCGATCCAGACGCCCGGTACCGCTGGCAGCCCCGCCAGCGCGGCGAGGCCGACGAAGGTGAGTAGCCGCGGTCGCCGGCCGACGAGCGGCGCGGCAATGCCGAACCCCTCGCTGACATTGTGGATGGTGAAGCCGACCACGAGGAAGGTGGCCAGCGCGGCTTCCCCCGCCGCGATCGCCGCGCCGACCGCAAGGCCTTCACCAAGGTTGTGCAGGCCGATGCCGAAGGCGATGAAGGCGGCTAGTGCCGCGCCTTCCGGCGCGCGTCCGCCGCGGCGGCCAAGCAGCATAAGCGCGCCGGCGCTGATGATCATCGTCACCCAGACCGCAGCCTGAGCGCGCAGGCGCTCCAGCGCACCGGCCGCCTGTTCCAGCCCCTCGCTTAGCGTGTCAAGGAACAGGTAGCCGAGCAGCCCAACAGTGAGCGCCAGCACGAAGCGCATGCCGGCTGGGCTGAGCGTACCGAGCGCCGGGAAGGCGAGCAGCCCGGTCGCAACCGGTGCCACGCCCAGCAGGATGCCGACCAGCGCGAGGATGGCGAGCGTCGGCGCATCGAAGGTCGGCGTCGGGCGCGCCACCTCGATCTCCCGCTCGAACGCCGCGCCGGTCGAGGACAGCAGCACGACCTTGTGGCCTTCGCCATCCACCCAGGGGTAGGGGATGTCGATGCGCGCGGTGCCGAGCCGGTCGATCGGGCCCGGCGGGTCGACCGCGAAGGTGCGGAAGGCAGCGTCCACCTGCACCTGCGCGATCGTCACCGGCTGCGAACCATCGGCGCGGATTGAGACGGAGATCAGCCCGGGAGTCAGACGGACGCGCTCGAAGCTCACCTTCTCTACTGGCGGCGAGCCTTCGGTCAGCCGCTCCAACGGCTTGCCAAGGATCAGCAACGCCAAGATGCCGAACAGCACGGCCAGCGGCAGCAGCAACCAGAACGCGGTGCGCCACGGCGAGGCCGGGCGGGCGAGGGCTTGGGCGGGGTTAGTGTCGGGTGCCATCACACCACCTCGAAGTGGCTCATCCAGCCGAGTTCGGCGAACTCGGACTGGTGCGCATGGAACATGTACTGGCCGGGCTCGTGCTCGGACCAATCCATCTCGATGATGCCGCGCTGGCCCTGGCACTGCATGATCGTGTCCACCATGCGCGACGTCGGCGTCAGCGTGGTGCCGTGGTCGTAGTAGTCGAAGAAGTTGCCATGGACGTGGAAGGAATTGATCGGGTCGAATTCGGTGATGTTGACGAGGTAGATGCGCAGCTTGCGGCCGCGTTCTACGCGGATTGGCTTCTGCTGATAGGCGAAGGGGATGGTATTGGCGGCGTAGATCTCGTTCTCGTCATCAAAGTTGGTGTCGAAGGCGTTCATGCAGATCATGATCTCCTGCCATTCGGCATTGCGGCCGGAACCGAGCAGGCGGGATTCGGCCACGGCGATGGCATCGGGATGCCGGGCCGGATCAGGGTCCACGATGAAGGCGCCGTACATGCCCTTGTGGATATGCCGCTTCAGCGGCAGCGCGTGGCAGTGGTAGAGGTGGCAGCCGAAGGGCTTGGCGTCGAACTCGTATGTGAACGTCCCGCCGGGCTGCACCAGGCCGGCATAGGACACGCCGTCCATGCGCCAGGAATGGATGCCGTGGAAATGCATGGTGTGCGGATGGGCGCTTCCGTTGTTGAAGACGACGCGCAGCCGATCGCCCTCGGTGCAGCGCAGCGTCGGACCGGGAATGCGGCCGTTGAAAGTCCAAGCTGGGAACATCAGCCCGGGCGCCACCTCCACCTCCTTGTCCACCGCGGTCACCAACCATTCGCGCACCCGGCGGCCCTGCGCATCGGTCGTGACCTCGCCGACATCCCAATCGGTCAAGATTTCATGCGGATCGAAGCCGTTGCGGGCGTGATCGACCTGGCCAATCACAGCATTCTCGCCCTCCATACCCGGAGCGCTATGCCCGGCCTGATGCCCGCCATGCGATGCGGCAGGGGGCTGCGCCTGGCCCAGCGCGCTGCGCACAGCGACACTGGCCGCCAGCGGGGCAGCAATGGCTCCCAGCGACACGCCTGCGCCTGCCAGCAGGCGTCGCTTCGGTATCGAGAACATCCCGCTACATCCTCTTGCCAAGCCAACCAGAGCCAGCACAAACTTCTAAATTAAGCCAGTGCTACACTACCAAGCTGTTGCAAGATTGCAAGCACCGGCTTGCACCGGGCATCATGCGCACCCATGACGAGCGCGCCTCCCAAACGCCTGCCGCCCGCCGAAGACCAGGCCGCCCGCTTTGCGCAGCAGCGCGAGGCGGACCGGACGGCTATTGCGGAGGATTACGTCGAGCTGATCGCCGACCTGCTGACGGAGGAGGGCGAGGCGCGCGCGGTGGACATCGCCCGCCGAATGGGCGTGGCACAGCCCACCGTGGCGGCGACGGTGTCGCGGCTGCAGCGCGATGGGCTGGTGGAGACAAAACCCTATCGCGGCCTGTTCCTGACCGAGGCCGGGCTTGCGGTCGCCGCCGCCGCCCGCGCACGACACGAGTTGATGGTCCGCTTCCTGCTGGCGGTCGGTCTCGACGCCGAAACGGCAGAGGCGGATGCCGAGGGGCTGGAACACCACGCAAGCGACAAGGCCCTGGCCGCCTTCGCGCGATTCCTGGAAACCCGCAGCTCAGGAGGCGGATGATGGAGACCTATGCGATCGGCGACCTTTCCCGCGCCACGGGCGTCAAGGCGACGACGATCAGGTGGTATGAGCAGGAGGGCTGGCTGCCGCCGCCGGCCCGCACCGCCGGCGGCCACCGTGCCTATGGCGTGGCGCATCTGCGCCGCCTTGGCTTCATTCGCCATGCGCGAGAGCTGGGATTCGAGAGCGACGCGATCAGGGCACTTCTGGATCTTGCAGACCAGCCGGATGCCGACTGCACGCGGGCGCATGCCCTGGCCACCGCACAGATCGCCGAAATCGACGCGCGCCTTAAAAGGCTGGGGGCGCTCCGCGCCGAGCTGGTCCGCATGGCGACGAGTTGCGAGGGCGGGGTGGTTGGGGAGTGCCGCATCATTGAGACGCTGGCCGACTTTGCGCATGGCCACTGCACCAATGCGTCCCATGGGGGCGAGCCAGCTGGAAGCGTGCGCTTGCCGTAAAGTAGCCAGTCCGTGTCGAGGTGCGGCCTGGATTGTCCTGGCAGCTGAGCAGGTGCCGTACGGGACTGGGGCGGAAGCGAACGGAGTGTGCAGCTACCCCTCCCGAGCCAACGGCCGTTGGCGGCGCAGAAGCCGCCGCGCAACTCCGGCCAGGTTGAACACCAGCCGGCCGCCGGACGTGGTGGTGTCGATCGCCTCGGTGAGGGAGCGGAACCAAACTCTACGTCGCTCCAGCGCCGCCTCGGTCTCGATAAGGTGCGGCAGGCTCCGCTAAGGCGAGGTGCGCTGTGCCGACACCGCCGGAGGAGGGGTCAGGCGACCGGGGCCTCGAGATGGGGGCGAGCGCCCAGGCTCCAGATAGACGGTCACCGGCGGAGGTACTTGATGAGCGCCGCTATACCAAGGACGAGAAGGACAAGCAGCATGAGCCCAAGCAGGCCCATGCCGCCCATCATCCAGCCCATCCCCTCCATCCCGCCGTGCATCATCTGCAATCCTCCGCCCGCGCCCCTTGCCGATTAGCGGCTAGGCGGGGTTGCCGGGGTCGGTATTCCTGCTCGCTCCTCAAGCTGCCGGAGGCGGGTGTCCATCGCGGCCATCCGCTGCATCATCGGGCAGCCGCCCATCATCATGCCGCCCTGGCCCTGCATCATCGGCATCTGCTGCATCGTGTCGCCTTGAGGTTGCTGGCTGCCCTGGGCAAAGGCGCCCGCCGTTACCAGAACCCCGGCCAGCGCGACAACCGGAGAGATGGACTTGTGCATAGGGTTTCCTCTCCTGTTGTGGACCAGGAAAAGGAAACGCCCCTCCCATGTAGGAGGGTTTCAGATGGTGAGGGCTTTATCCGCTTTGCCGCCGCTGGAACGCGTTAACCCCCAGCAGAATTGACGACGCGCTTCACTTGCATCGGGTGCCAGACGCGCCCGCCGGCCGGCGCCGGCACGCCGCGCGCGGTGCCGCGGGGTGCCGAAGGCGCTCATCGTCGAGGCGGTCCGCCAGGGCGCCGGCGAGGCCGCCGCGCGTGGGCTGGCCGGCGCCAAAAAGGACGACATAGCCGATACGGCTGCGAATTCCACGGCATCGTGGGCAGTGATTCCACGGCATCGTGGGCGGCGGTTCCACGGGATGATGGGCACGGATTCCACGGGATCGTGGGCACCCGGCTGAGGGTTGCCTGGGGTGAATTGCCGACAGTCTGAGCCGGCTAAGTGGGCCTCGTCCTGAACGGGGTCTGCCGATGCCTACCGAGAGATTGTCGATGCGCCGGATTCGCGACGTGCTGCGTCTGAAGTTCGAGGCTGGGCTGAGCGACCGCGTCCTGGCGACGGCGGTTGCCATCAGCAAAGGCGCGGTCGCGTCCTATGTGTCGCGGGCGCGGGCGGCGGGGCTGTCCTGGCCGCTGCCGGCTGGGATGGACGATACGGCGCTGGAGCGTCGGCTGTTTCCGGGTCAGCCGGCGCCAGAGGCGGCGCGGCCATTGCCAGACTGGGCGGCGGTGGAGCGTGAATTGCGGCGGCGCGGCGTGACCCGGGCGCTGCTGTGGCAGGAGTACCGTGCGGAACAGCCGGACGGCTTCGGCTATTCCTGGTTCTGCGAGGCTTACGACGCCTGGAAATCCCAGGTCTCACCGACCATGCGGCAGAGCCACGTCGGCGGCGAGAAGGTCTTCGTGGACTTCGCCGGCGACACCATCGGCGTGATCGACCCGGACAGCGGCGAGATCTGGCAGGCCAAGCTGTTCGTGGCCTGCATGGGCGCCTCCAGCCTGGTATTCGCCGAGGCCCGGGCCAGCGAGGGCCTGGCAGAATGGCTGGGCGCGCATGTGAACCTGTTCGCCGCGCTGGGCGGGGTGCCGAAATTCGTGGTCTGCGACAACCTCAAGTCCGCGGTCACCAACCCCGACCGCCATGATCCCGGGCTGAACCGGTCCTACCTGGAGATGGCGACGTACTACGGCACCGCCATCCTGCCGGCGCGGCCGGGCAAGCCGCGGGACAAAGCGAAGGTGGAGCAGTCGGTGCTGCTGGCGGAGCGGTGGATTCTGGCGAGGCTGCGCAACGCCCGGTTCTTCTCGCTGGCCGAGCTCAACGCGGCGATCAGCGCCCTGACGGCCGAATTGAACGCCCGCCTGATGCGCGGCTTTGGGGCCAGCCGGGCGGAGCTTTTCGCCAGCCTGGATGTCCCGGCGCTGCGGCCGCTACGGACGCCGCCCTATGCCTTTGCACGCTGGCGCCGCTGCCGGGTCGGCCCCGACTACCACGTCGAGGCCGATGGCCATTGGTATTCGGTGCCCTACGGCCTGATCCGCCAGCTGCTCGATGTCCGCATCGGCGAGGCGACGCTGGAGGTGTTCCACAAGGGTGAGCGGGTGGCCAGCCATGCCCGGGTGCCGAACCGGCGCGGCCACACCACCATCCCCGAGCACATGCCGAGCGCGCACCGCCGCCACGCCCAGTGGACGCCGGCGCGGCTGCTGGAGGAGGCCGGCAGGATCGGGCCCTCCGCCATGGCGCTGTGCGACGCGGTGATGGCGGCGCGGCCGCATCCCGAACAGGGCTTCCGCACCTGCCTCGGCATCCTGGGCCTGGCGCGGAGCTATGGCGCCGTCCGGCTGGAGGCTGCCTGCGCCCGCGGCGTCAGCATCCGCGCCCGCTCCGTCGGCTCCATCCGTTCGATCCTCCAGAACGGCCTCGACCGGGCCTTCCTGGATGCGGAGCCGGAGCGCCAGCCACCGCCGGCCCACGGCAACATCCGTGGCGGCGGCTATTTCCATTGAACAGCAAAGGAGAACCTATGCTCGCCCATCCCACCCATGAGCGCCTGATCGCGCTCGGCCTTGCCGGCATGGCCCGCGGTTTCGAGGACCAGAGACGATCGCCCGACATCGGCGCGTTGAGCTTCGAGGAACGCCTTGGCCTGCTGGTCGATCGCGAGGCCGCCGAGCGGGAAACCCGGCGCCTGACCACCCGGCTCAAGCATGCCGCGCTGCGCCACAACGCCAGCATCGAGGATGTCGACATGCGCACGCCGCGCGGCCTCGACCGGGCACTGTTCCAGAAGCTGGTGGCCGGCGACTGGATCGACCGGCATGAGGGGCTGCTGGTCACCGGCCCGACCGGCGTCGGCAAGTCCTGGCTGGCCTGCGCGCTGGCCCATAAGGCCTGCCGAGATGGCCGGCGCGTGCTGTACCAGCGGGTTCCCAGGCTATTCGAGGCCCTGGCTATCGCCCGCGGCGACGGCCGCCACAGCCGCGCCCTGAAGGCCCTGGCGAAGGTCGAGCTGCTGGTGCTGGACGACTGGGGCCTGGCGGTGCTGACCCAGGCGGAACGCGAGGATCTGCTGGAGATCCTGGAGGACCGCCATGGCCGCAGTTCCACCATCGTCACCAGCCAGGTGCCGGTGGCCCAGTGGGACGCCGTGATCGGCAATCCGACGCTCGCCGACGCCATCCTCGACCGCCTGATCCACAACGCCCATCGCATCGAGCTCAGGGGAGAAAGCATGCGTCGCACTGCCGCCAGGCGAGCCGCGTTAGCCGAAACGCTTGACGCCAATCGGCCTTCCTGATCCACAAAGCCGTCGGCATGACACCTGCCCACGATGCCGTGGAATTCGTGCCCACGATCGCCTGGAATTGGTGCCCACGATCACTGGAATACGCAGACCGGCGATGGTGACGGCGAGATCGCGCATGTCGGTGAAGTCCGACAGGCCGAGGTGGCCGGGCTGATGGAGCTGGCGGAAGATCACCTCCTGTTCCGGTCCGTGCAGCGCCCGCCAGCCCCGGATCCGGCGCTCCAGCGTGCGGCGGATACCGGCGCCGAGTTCGGGATGACGGCGCCTGATCTCCTCGAAGACGGCAATCGGCCGCAGTCCGGGCGCGGACTGGAGCAGCGGGACGACCTCACCGTCCCAGATCGCCGCCAGCGGGTCCGGCCGACGCCGTCCGCGGGGCGTGGTGCGGGCCGAAGATGGTCGGGGGTCCCCCTCGATCCGATAGGCGGTGGCCGTGCTGAACCCCGCTCTGGCGGCGTCGATCGGCACGGGCTGGGTGCGGCGAAGTGTCATGTACAGCCTCATCTGGCAGTCGGTGACATGGCGGCCGGGCACCGGAAGACCCCTCGTAGCGAAGGAGCCATTCCGATGCCGGCCGGCCGCAACCGCCAGCCACCCACCCCCGGCAGGGGCGAGGCGCTCGCCTGCATGGCCCCGTCGGTCGGGCTACGCCCTCCCGCCGACGCCATGCAGGCGTTTCTCATCCTGATCGCCGCGCTTTCTCACCATGATCGCCGCGCAGCAGGCGCCGATGCCCACGGGTCGGGAGATGCGCGAGGATGTGGATATGCAGGCCCAGTCGCTTCGCGCGCTCGACGGCGTAGAGATAGACGGGGGGGATGCCGATGTCGGCCATGAACTTCGCCAGGACAGCATGCAGAGCCTTCCGGCGGCAGGTCTCAATGTGCTCAGAGGTGACATCGCCGCCGGGGTAGAAGCGCGAGCCGATGAAGCAGATGGTGATCCACGTGTTCAGTGGCTTGCCGATGGCTGCCGCGTAGTCCCTGGCATTCAACATGTTCAGTGCTGACGCACATGAGACCGAACGTGTCGGCTTCCTGGGTGATCTCTTGGATCGGGGCTTGCCTGGTGAAGCGATGCCAAGGCTTTCACTACCATAAGCAGGGGCCTCGGCCGGCGACGAAGACCCAGAAGTGAGGCGGGAGCTGGCGTGCAGCTCGATAGCCCGGGACTTCTGCCGGCTAATTCTGTCCTGGCGCTCCGATCGCTTTTCACTCCGGGTCTGGACGCTCTTCGTGCGGATCCATGGTGGAGCTGGTGGGCCGGGCTGGTCGCTATCGTCTTGCTGGCGGTCGCCGGGACGGTCCACGGCGCTGGAGGTCGGGGTCTGGGCTGGCATGATGACAACTCGTCCAGTGTTTGGTTCCACAGTAGGTGCCGGCCGAAAATCACCAACCGCCGACTGCAACAACGTTCTGGTGTTGCGAAATTGTCACTTGATCGGCCGCTGACGCCAGCCGATCGACGAGCGAATGTGTCCTGCTTTTTGGCGTCCGGGTCGTCGACGGAAGGGGGTCGGCCGGTCTCTGTTTCCTCTATGACTTCGGTCGCCGCGCAGGTCATGTCGAGCTGCTGTCGGTGGAGAGACCGTCGTCGCCTTCGCTGATGAGGTCGTCGTCTTCGTCATCGTCGTCGTGCATGTGCGCCAAGCCCTCGGCATCGTCGGCGAGCTGCTGGGCGCGCATCGCGGCGATCTCGGCCGGCGTGATCTCGCGTATCGGCAGCTCGGGTAGGTCGGCTTCGGTGATCGGGTTGATGGCGCCGAGGCCGGCCGCCGCCCTTTTGATCGTGGTGAGCCGGGCGAGAGCGGATGCAGCGAGGTCGAGCGCCCGGAGCGCGGGGATGCCACCACCGGCCACGGCGTCATTGACCGCCAGCATGGTCAGCGCCTCCAGGTGCACCGCGTTGACGTATGCGCTGTCGATTGCGCCGCGCTGCCGGTCGGCAGGTTTGGCGGGCGGCGCTGGGATCGGCGGCACCGCAAGAACACGCGGGGCGGGTCTGGCCCCGCCTTTCTTCGGCGAGCCGAGCCGGATCAGCGCCTGCTGGATGCCGCGCCGGGACATCCCGAACCTGGCTGCGAGGTCATCAGCCGTCATGCCGCCGGCGCTCCATAGAGCGACCAGGTCGGCATCCTCGGTCGGCTTCAGCTTGGCGTAGCGGCGGGCGGCGGGCATGTCCTGAACATCCTGACGAATGTGCTGATGTGCAGAGTCTACCACGCCTGGAGGGTGAGTATGTTGCCTTTTTAAGATTTGTCTCACGCTGAGAGAGGCACGGCTCTATCCTAGGTGGTCCCTGGGTTTTACCCCTCCTGCATCGGCCATGAGCGGTTCCAGTCGCTGACGGCGGCGACCTGGAGCGTGTGCTCGGCAACAGTCAGCTGCGCACAGTCAATACCCTGCATCGGTGGATGCAAGTTGCCACCGCAGCGGGCTGGAGGCTGCGGTAGCACGCTGCCGGAAGCCATCCACATGGCCACACCGCACCCAAAGTTCAAAAAGCTCCCAGGGGAGGTCGTTCGTGGCCTTTTGCCAGGTCGGGGGTGCGGCAGGTTCGTTCCGGGCTAGGCCTCAGGGACTAGCCCGGCGCGGAACCGGCGAGATCGCAGAAGTGAAACTCCGGACAGGAGGTAGCCCTGTCATGGGCGAGGCGACACATGGCTTGTCAACTGTCGCTCGAGCTGACGGCTGTCACTGACTGACATTGACGTGCCGCCTCCGGTAGATTGCTTGATGAACACGACGAAATACGAACGGCTATCGACGACAACCGTTGCCGCAGCCGAGTCATCGTCGGCAGCGGTCGCCCCTTTAGCTACAGCATAGGCGCGCGCTGCATCGTAGTAGAGGTCGGGAAAATCGGCCGTGGCAACCCCCGCCCCAACCATCCTTCTGACGCGACTTTCAATGGCATCGTCTCGACGAGACTTTCGAGACGCATAGAGGTAGATGCCGTAACCAACCAAGCCTAGCCAAGCAGGCGGGAAAAAGAACCCGCATACCAGCATCAACAGGCCGATGATCACCATGCCTAGGTCCGCACCGCTGCCCGAATGGCTCGTAGCACGGCATGATCCTGGGATGACCTCAAGTGGGTCCCGGCGAGGCTCTCAAACCCTTTGAATTTAAAGAGCATGAAGGTCTTGATCTTAAGACTCGTGACATAGGAGCTGTCGACAGGGCAGGTGACCATGACTTTCTGAAAGCCTTCGCAGATAATATCAATCTGTGTTTCGTCGAACCAGTGAGACTGTCCGCACGCGCACGCGAAGCTGTCTCGGTAAATGCTCATGTTCATCGTCGGCTTCGAGGCCCGTCCGAAGAAAGATCCAAACTCCTCGATCCCCATCATTTGCATCTGCCATGCCTCAACCGGTGGTTTACATGACCACCTTTCCGGATTGCTCGCGCAGCGTCAATCCCGTTAGCGGTTCGGGGTGAAATAGCCTCACTCGACGCCTCAGAAACCTCTGGCGGTGAACTGCCACGGGCGCTGCTGGCCGAGGTTAGAGGAAACATGCACCGAGCGGCGCTGACTCGCCCCCAAGGAGACGAGCATCGCGCTGTCCCAGATGGGCAAGCCCGTGTGAGTCGTCTCGAACTCGACCAGAAACGTCTCACAAGAATTATCCTTGACGGTTGAGACGGCCAAAGGGAAGATGTCTATGAGCCTAGTGAGACAGGAGCATTGTTATGCTGGTCGGATACGCCCGGACTTCCACCGTGGAACAGGAAGCTGGCCTGGAGGCACAGTTGCGGGACCTCATCGGCATTGGCTGCGAGAAGACCTACTCAGAGCGCGTGTCCTCGGTTGGCAAGCGCGCCGAGCTGGAGGCGGCCATCGACTTCATCCGACAAGGTGACGTGCTCGTGGTGACGAAGCCCGATCGTCTGGCCCGCAGCGTCGCCGATCTTCTGGCGCTCATCGCCCGGCTTGAGGCCAAGGGCGTCGGCCTGCGGGTGCTGTCCATGGGCGGGCAGGAAGTGGACACGCGGACCCCAACAGGCCGCCTGACCCTCACGATGCTGGGCGCGGTAGCCGAGTTCGAGCGTGCCCTGATGCTGGAACGTCAGCGCGAGGGGATCGCCAAGGCGAAGGGCGAGGGCAAGTATCAGGGACGGGTTCCCACAGCTCGCCGCCAGGGCGATGCGGTGCGACAGATGAAGGCCGAAGGGGTGAAGCCCACCGACATCGCGGTTCGTCTTGGCATTGGCCGGGCGAGCGTCTACCGGATCCTGAGCGACAATGCATTGCCGGAGTAAGCATGGCAGATAGTGAGAAGCTAACCGCCGAGAACATCGCGTCGATGACTAAATACTTCGCTAGAGCTGAACGATTAAGGGGGTTATTGAGGGAAAGTTTAACTATCCTCGGGCCGCGCTTTGGCCCCGATTTTTTTGAGAAACTTAATGACCAGATCCGACAAGGGGCTATTGTAAATAATCCAACCTTGGCGCGTGATGCCGTAGTGGTCGGCGACGCTATGATGTTTATAGATTACTGGCATTCGGCGCTCTGGGTGGTGCTAGAAGGTTATGGCAAGCTTGCAGCGCTTGGGGTCAAGGACAAGAACATCGACAGACTCCGAAGCAACCCCCTCACGTCCCGGCTGAAAGACTACCGAGACGGTATTTATCATTTTGATATGAATTACCATAATAAGAAAACTTACTACCTACTCGCGCACCCAAACGCTTATCAGTGGTCGAATGACCTTCATGAGGCATTTCATGAGTTTTTTGATAAGAAGTGGCGAGAGAATCCCGCCACGCAGGGAATACCGGACCCGATGGATCAATATCTGCTGCGTGAGCAAATGACCTCCAAGCTCCGAGACTCAGGTGTCGTTACAAATCGGAGAGATATCTCACGCAATGCGAAATGTTTTTGCGGCTCTGGAATTAGATACAAGCACTGCCACGGGATTGCGCCAGAATCTTCCTGAAGGGAGATGGACGGACTGGGGCAGCCAATGCGTGTGGGCATAGCTCTGGGTGGGTGAGGCGGCGCAGGAAGCAGCTTGGCAGGTTGCGGTGAGGGCCGGGTTCCGACAGCTCGTCCCCAGGGCGGTGCGGCAATCGTCTGAGGCAAATTCTGTCACCAACCCAACAAAAGGAGTAGTGTTATTTGTTTAGAAAGATCCCCCTTGGCAGCGTAGTTCCGCTGACTGAGTTTCTGTCAAAAGCTCTCGATCGACCGTTTCAGCAATACGATATCGAGAAGCTTGATTTCAGTTTAAAAACCGTGGAGGCGCTTCGAGATCAGTGCTTCGAGTATCAGAGGCAATTTCTTCCTAATATTGGACTTGGCAAACGAGCGCCGCATGACCGATATGTTGAGTCTCGTATTTACCCTGAAAAGCCAGAGACAGAGCTATGGCCCGGAATCTTCAATCAGCGAAATATCATTAAGGAGGAATCGGTAGGGCTAGAGATTTTTGTTCGGGGAGACAACCTTATACCGTTCATCAAGAAAGCACTTTTGTTTTGTCACGGGGTATTTGTCGAGCCTCCTCATTTTATCCTTCCTGGCCGAGCGTTTGACGAAGATGACTGCGTCGAACATGCTCGCCAAACGGTTCTCGATCTGGCACCAGTTAATACGCTTATTTCTCGGAAAATTGTCGTGCCTATAGATCCCTCTTATGATCCAGGAATGGTTTCAGGGAACGTCTGGAGCAGTTTCAACAAGCCATTAAAACTGGACCAATCAACTAAAAAAGAGATAAGCGCGATCGCGAAAAGGCTGGCGGGTCGAAACCATGGGGTGAAACAACAGGATGCTGAACGCGCGATCATCCAGGCGCTGCTTGACCAAAATGCCACCAAACAAAGGAGCGGCTTCTTTGATCCACTTTTTTATGACCGGCTCGAAGCAAAAGCCTATGGTGAGATCTTGTATCATCTAAACGCGAGTATAACTTCAAAGGAAAAGATCCAACCAATCCTTGCTCAGAAACTAGTATCCGGTTTCGGGATATCTCCTGACAAAGTATCTGCACGCGATTTAGTAGCCATGCGCGACGATCATGAATTGTTCCATGAGTGGCGTCAGATAATCAGCGGGGCACTGCTGCATCTCAGTGAGAACGAAGATGACTACCGGGACTCTGCTCGGGAGCTTCGCGAGTATTTGGCGGATAACCAAGCTAAATGGACTGAGCAGGCCGAGAAAGCGGTTGGGAAGGGCTTTCTCGGTCAGATGATCGATGGAGCTCAGGATGTTGCCAGCCATTTTGTCGCCGGGATGGTTGTCGGGGGACTATCGGGCGCGCAGGGAGGTCGATGGGCTGGTGGCGTTGCAGCGTCAGCGGTGCCGCTGCTCAAGCTCTTTATGAAGCTTCCGAAAAGCCTACCCGACGGTCGGAAGAGGGCGCTATTACGCAGTCATTTTTTGGCAATTGGGGCAAAACTCTAGTCGCACCAAGCACTTCTAGTTTTCCCGAACAGGCTGACGCCCTGATGCCGATGCTCATCTCGCCGAAGACCGCGTGCATGTCTCGATCCGAAGGGTCGAACACCGATCGCGGACGTTTCGCAAAACCGCGACTGCTACCCAGCTGAAGTCAACGACGGGCACAAAGGCGATAGCCCGATCCTCGTTCTGCCCCAGAGGAAGGATCCCCGCTCAGATGATCGGGCGCCGTATCCAGCGGCTTTCCACTTCCGCGAGCGCAACACAGGCTGTAACACCCACTTAGGCTAGCGCCCGCGCGAGGTCCGGGTTTCTGAGGCAGAGCTGATGCGAAATCGGTGGTGGAGATCCCGCTCATACCCACCAGCGCCCATCCACTTCGCGATCGAGAACATGGCCGCCGAGCCGAACTGAAATGCGGATGCCAGCTTCCCGCGTGGAGCCTTCCCGACGACCTGGCCCGCGCTACCAGCCGCAGTCAGCCCTGTGCTGCTTCAGGGCCTTCTCGCTGGGTGCCGAGGCCTCCGTTTTGGTCTTCCGAAGCAGCCGGCCATGCAATGCCCGATACACCGGGTCCTTTATGGTCGCGGCAACGAGGACCTCCTTGGTCTTCGGCTCCACGGCGATCAGACCAGCGTCGAACAGCGTGTGCAGGTCTGTGCGCAGCAGCAGCCCGTTGGTGACGTGGTTGGTCTGGGGGCCTAGGTATGGCGTGATGTGAGCGGCCTCCAGGATGTCGACGACGTCGCATCCGGTGACGGCGCACCGGCCCTGGTAGACGTCGATTAGCTTCTTGCGGAACTGAGGCTGCCCACGACGCGCCTTGATCGCGCGCAGCACCCGCTTGCGTGCATCTCGGGCGTTCTTCGGGTCAAACGGCTCAGTGTCACCATCCTCAGGTTCTATGGCTTTGCGGTTGGTCCTGGGCTTGCCGCTGCGGACGCCGTCCACCTCGACCTCAAAACCGAGCCGCTCCAGGGCTTTCTGCACGGTAGCTGACCCGCCGGAAAAGTCCTCGCGGTCAAGCGCCTGCCCGATGCCCTTCTGATACTTGAAGGCTACGCCCACGATGGCCTTGCTGTCGTAGCGCTCGCCGTTGTGCAGGAGCCAGAACTCCCGGGCTTCGCCGTAGCCATACTTCGCCAGGAAGGCTTCTCGTCCAAGGTCATCAAGTTCGCGGATAGCCTGGAGAACGGCGTTGGGATCTGTAAGCGCTGCAAGGTTGGCCACTGGAAGGGGTCCTAGCGTTTTGCGCGGAAGACTGCTGGTTCGAGATCCCACCCGTCATCCAGCGGCCCCTTCACGCAGTAAACCCGGGGCTCGTTGCTGAGGTTGTAGACGCGGTAGAGCCAGTAGGTATCCGGGTTGGCTCGCGACACCTCGACCTCGTTGGCCGTGACCAGGAAGCTGGTGGATGCCGAGCCGTTCGTCGTCTTCACCTCGATGAGCCGCTGGGTGCCATCGACGCTGAACGAGGCGATGTCGTATCCCGCGCCGTCACCCTGCTCATCAGCCACCCAGAATACCTTGTCGGCAAGGTCCTTGCATCCTGCGGCCACCAGGCGGGCCATCTCGAACTTGAGGACGAACTCTTCGCCTGCGCGGCCCAGTTCCCGGTTTTTTGCGTCCGTCAGTTCCCGGTCGAACTTCCTGACGTTAGACCCGGGCGGTAGCTGCGCTTTTGCGCCGGAGGGCGGAGATCGTGGTGGCGCGTCAGCGAACACATCAGAGCCAGTCCCGGGAGAAGCCGCTGGCGAGCCGCTGGAAGCCGGAACCTCGAGCCTTGCAGCCAGCTGTGCCCGAGTGCCGAGGAGCCGCATCACGGCATCCTGGATGGCCCCGGTCTGCGCGTTTGGTGCGGGCTTGTAGCCCTGGATCCAGCGGAACCCGAGCCGGTCCATGACTGCGGTGACATTGCCGAACTTGAACTCGACGGATCCCTTGGACCGACCTGTGGCTGCCTGAACGCGCCGGTTGAACGCGATTTTGCTGTAGGGCGTGCCGGCGATCTCCAAGTCGAGCATCTCCAGGTAGGCTTCAACACAGGCCTCGACTTCGTGTCGGGTCCAGTCTGATCCACGCTGCCCATCTACAGGATTAGCTTCATTATTTTCTTGTTTACCTTGATTTACTGAGCCATTCTCTTGTGAGGTATGTGTATTTTTGAGGGTGAAGGCACCTTTCCCTTGTGCAGCCAAGAGATTGTTCAAGGACATCTCCAGGGCATCTGATTGACCATGCTTATTCGGCTGATATTCAGGAAGCCACTCGAGACCCGCGCTCTGCAAGGCCCAACTAATGCCTCTAAAAACCTCGGCCACATCGGTGTAGCTACGATGCGTTTTTCGGCGAACTTTTATAGTAGCAGCGGCAATTTCTTTTGAGATGCTGATCATGGCTTCATGGTATGACGATACTGCTGCGGAGAGTTCATCTTGAGACCAACTTCCGCTGGGCGGTTCGCTTACGCGGGTGACGGACTGAATGCGTCTTGAAAGGCCCAGTTGAGCTTTGCGAAGTTCGGCATCTTTCGCGGACGACGACGACGCCCCCATTCTGAGGATGATAAAATCCGTCTCAAAGGGATCGTTCCTGTCACTTTCAGTCAAATACTGTTGCGCTTTTGCCAGTGGTATTTGGAGCACGTCAGCCATGGCACTAAGCTTCAAACCAGCTGCTTTTCCGCGGCGCAGTAGGAGGCCTAACTCACCTGGTTTGTGAGGCGCTTTGTAAACATCGAGATCAGTTTGAGCCCGTGCCCATTGCTCCCAGGTCCACGCATCTCGGCTAATGCCACGAGAAGCAAGAGCTTCCCAGATCCAGGCAGATGAGCGCACCGAAGGTGGATCGTCTGACGCCAACGAGTTTTCTTCTACTGACATCGAAGCCCCGGTATCCATAATTGTTTCGAGAACTGTAAGGCAGCTTGCGCCGCTTTCCTGACGCAGCCAAGACCGGGGGACGTTCGCCCGCCAGACCCCAAGACGTGCTGCGATCTTCGTCAGCCTGGAGCGCCAGCGCGAGGCATCGCCAAAGCCAGGGCCAAGGGCGATGGCAAGTGTCAGGGGCGGATGCTGGCTGCCTAGCAACAGGCCGCAACATTGCGGCAGATGCAGACTGAGGACACCTGCCTGACCGAGATTGCCCGTCGCCTCAGGATTGGCCGTGCAAGCGCCTACCACATGCTCGGGGCTAAAGCGGCCCGAAGTTATTCAGACGCCACTCCCTCCGCCGTCGGAACCTCGGCAAGGTGCTGACTACAGGAGGCGTTGCCCGTGATCGCAGAGCGGTGCTACATAACGAACATCGTCGCCGGGTTGAGTCCGTTGATTTTGTTGGATTTTTCTTTCCGTCTGGATAGTTCAATCCTGTCCAGCAGCACCACCGCAACCCTCCAATCCGCCCCCCGACCAGCCTCGCCCCAGTGGCGCGCGGCCTGTGCCGCGCGCGTTCTGGTGGTCAGCCGATCAACTCGGCGACCGAATAGGCCACGCGGCCTTCCGCCACGCCATAGCGCAGGAAGTGGTCCAGCGGGTTCATCCCCGCCGACGCGACGTCCGAATTGGCGGCCAGATAGCGCGAGCTGTCGAAAAAGCCCGAACTGTCGCGGTCCTCCAGGTGGCCATATTGGGTGAAGTGGTGCAGCGGGTTCATCCCCGCCGCCGCGACGTCGGCATAGGTGTTGAGGTACCAGCTGCCATCGAAGAAAGCGTTGGGGGCACGCCCCTCCAGGCCGCCATGCGCCATGTAATGCAGCCGCGCCGTGTCCAGGTTGAACCCTGCGGCGCCTACATCGGCGTTCTGCGACAGGTAGAAGCCGGCATCGAAGCCGTCCTGGCCAACGCCGACCGGGCGCCGCGCGGCAGTGTTGCCGTCCTCGAACACCAGCACCTCGATGCTGCGCAGCACATCGGTACCGGTGCCGGTGAGGATCACGCTGCCATCGGCCTGCTCCAAAATCGCATGGGCGTAGCGGCTGCCTTCGTACAGGGCGGCATCCAGCCCCACGCCGCCATCCAGCAGGTCGTCGCCGCCACGGCCTGCCAGCAGGTCGTTGCCACGACCGCCATGCAGGTGATTGGCGGCGTCGTTGCCGAACAGCCGGTCGTTGCCGTCGCCGGTGTAGAGGTTCTCGATCGTGGTTCCCCCGCCGATGCGGAAGCTGGCGCCGCCGATGCTGCCCTCGGTGCCGGGGGCAAGGTCCACGGAGACCGGGCCCAGGACGGCGGCGGCATTGATGGTATCCGTCCCGCCATCGGTATCGGCCAAAACGCCGCGCGCCGGGTCCAGCGCCAGGAGTTCCGCGTACTGGCTGGTATAGACGTAGCGGTCATCGGCGCTTGCCGCCGCGCCGGCCAGCGTCAGGTTCCAGCCCTCCAGCGTGCCGACCGTGCCGGCCTTGGTATCAACCACCTGCAGCGTCCAGGTGCCGAGTGAGCTTTCGCCATAGACCTGGGTGCTCATCAGCGAAGCCGTGTTGCCGCCGGACACGAAGGTGCCCTTGTCCAGCTCGGTCTGCGGCACCGCCTGGTTCGGCCGGATCAGATTGTAGATCCCGTAGTCCGGGTTGTGGATCAGGTGGCTTACCGTGCCCTGCGGCGAAACCAGCCGGATCTGCAGGTCGCCGATGGCGCCGTGCGGCAGGTTCACCTCCACCACCGCCGCCTCGACCCGGATATCGGTCTCGATGGTCACGCTCTGGCTGATGCCGTTCGGATCGGCATCGGGAATCGCCTCGGGGGCTTCGCGACCGGCCTGGGCGATCGCCAGGTTGGCGGTGGTGCGTGGGGCGGAATTCCAGGTTTCCGCCAAGCGCACCGCGGCGCGCGCATCGACCTGGCCCAGGCCGAAATCATGGCTGACGGTCAGCCCGCCGCCGTTCCAGTCCGTCGCCCCGTTGGTCACCACTGTCCAGGGGTAGCTGGTGACGCGCAGCGCCGCCGCCTCGATCGCCTGCCTCTGGGGGTCCGGCACCTGATCCGGGATCGTGGGCGTGCCGAGGATGTCACGGTAGACATCCTCGATCGTGAGCGGTGCGCCGTGGGTGTCGTAGGCCGACAGGCCGAGGATATCGAAGACGTCCCGGTAGCCGAGCCCGGGATTGGCCTGCAGGACCAGGGCTGCGACGCCGGAGACGATCGGCGTGGCGAAGGAGGTGCCATCGGTCAGGCCATAGCCATGCGTCTCCAGCCCATCGACCCCAAGGACGCGCGCGCCTGGGGCCGCGACGAAGACGTTGGCCCCGGGGCTGGAGAAGGCGGCAATGCGGCCATCATGGTCGGTGGCGGCGACGGTGATCTGGTAGGGCGAGTTCTGCGCATCGCCATGCGTCGCCAGCACCACCAGCGAACGCTCGTTGCCCGCGGCAAAGACATGCACGGTGCCAAGACCGCCTCGCCCGAGCGTCGCGCCCGGTGCCAGCGCATCGAGGCCGTTGTCAGGTACGGCGAACACCTCGTTGCCGTAGCTGTTGTTGGTGATGTCGAAGCCGATTGCCGCATTCAGGCCCTGCGGGATCGTCACGTAGTTTCCATCCGAATCGGCGATGTTGTAGGCGGTGAAGCGGGCGCCGTGGGCGACGCCCACCAGGCCAACGCCATCCAGCGCGGCGCCGAGGAAGCCTGCGACCTGCGTGCCGTGCGAATAGGTGCCGAGGCGCGGCGTCGCATCGCCCTGGCCGGACACGAAGTTGAAGTCGGCCACGGTCTCGTAGTTCGCGGCGAGGTCGGGGTGCTGGTGGAAGACGCCGTCATCGATGATCACGATACGCACGCCCTGGCCGGAATAGTCGCGCCAGGCGCCGTCGATCCGAATGTCCATGCCGGGCGTGCCGCCGGATTGTCCAGTATTCCGCAGGTACCATTGGTCGGCGAACAGCGGGTCGCGGGGCGTGAGGGTCATAACGAGGCCGGCTCCTTTTCCGGTGCCGGACGGTATAAATTATCCTTGATGTAATCAAGTTGCTTTAGAAGGCAATCCGCTAACCTGGGCGCGTACTGCCGGCAGTCGGGCCTGCCTGGCAGCACGCGGACCTGATCCCGGTCGGCCGCTATTCCGGTGTGACCGTCAGCGCATTGCCGGTGAAAATCGCGACTCCAGGCCCCGCAACCGTCAGCGGCGCCTCCAGCGTCGACCACGTCAGGGCGTTGCCGCCGGTCACGGCATCGAACAGCCCGATATGCGTCATGGTGCCCGCCGCGCCGGTGAAGGTGAAGCGGATCGCATCCACGTTGCGCTGCATGCCGGTACCCGTGAAGGTAGCACGCTGGCGGGCATACCCGGTGCCGGCGGGCTCGCCCGTCAGGCCCGTCGCATCGCTGCCGCCGGTGCCAAGCGCGGCGAAGACCGCCGTCGGCAGGGTCGGCAGCCGGGCGCACAGGGCGCGGGCCAGCAGGTTCTTGGCATGGTCGGTCAGATCGGTCATCCGGGGATTCCTCGGCAGAAAGGGTCAGAAGCTTCCGAGCAGGGCACGGAACAATTCCGGGCCAGCAGGCGAGAGGCCGGGCGGCGCCTCGATGGCGGCGTTGGCCGCGACCGCCACATAGGCGACGCCGTCGAAGCTGCGCATCGCGGTGCCGGCGGCCGGCAGGAAGCCGCCGATGCGGGGGTCCGGCAGCGCCGACGGCGCCTCATCCGGCCCGAACCAGCCAAGATTGCGCAGCGCGGCGGCCGCGGCCTCCGGCGTGCCCTGCCAGGCCTGCATCGTCCATTGGGTCATCGTGGATGTCCTGTCGTCTCGGGGTTGAGGGGCGGCGCCAAGCGGATCAGGGCGCCGCCGCGCCGGCCAGCAGCAGCAGCCGGGTGATGCCGCCATCCGGGCTGAAGGCGAGCAGCGTGGCCAGGCCGCCGGCGCGGATCTTCGTCAGGCCGTCGGGGTTGGATGGCGTGGTGCCGGCAAAGCCGGTCATCGTCACGGCAAGGTCGGTGGTGCCGCGATTGGCGACCAGGCAACTGAAGCCGTCGCCGGTCGCGGCCCAGTCGATGCTCAGGCTGGTGCCGGCATTGGCGCTGACCAGGCGGCCGTTGTGGGCGGCCAGTGTCAGCGGCGTGGCGGTGGCGGTCGCCAGCACGGGCATCCGCCGCGTGGTGAACTGCGCATCGACATAGCCCTTGCTCGCCGCCTGTGTGGCCGCGGTCGGGTCGCCCGGCAGCACCAGCGGCCCGGTGAGGGTCACGGTGCCGGAGGAGGCGACGCGGAAGCGTTCCGCCAGCCCGCCGCCGCCACGGGTCTCGACGACGAAGGCGCCGGCCTCCGCCCCCGTCGTCACCACCTCGCTGATGCCGCCGGCGCGGGCATATTCGGTCTGCGTGCCCGCCGCGTTGCCGCCGCTGAAGGCGAGGCGCCCCAGCGCATGGCCGGCGGCGGGGGTGGTGGAGGCGCGGCGCAGCGTGACCGTCATCGGCGCCGTCATCCCGGATGCGGCGCCGAACACCACGCCGCCATTCGGGTTGCCGTCGGCCTCTCCGCCGATGTTCAGCGGCGCCAGCGCGCCGGACCCGACGGTGAGCGAGTAGGTCACCAGTGCATCCTGGTTCTCCACATCCAGCGCGCCGCCCAGCAGGTCCGTCCGCCGCCGCAGCAGCGCGCGTTCCTGATCGGCGGAGGAGCCCAGCGCCTGCAGCCGGTTGCCGACCAGGGCGATGCGCGCCAGGTCGGCGCCGGTCTGCGCCTCGAAGGTGGCGGAGCGGGTGTCGGAGGCGACGACGGACAGGCTGTCGCCGGCGGTGGCGAGGTAGACGCGCGCCGCCGGCAGGTCGCAGGCCACCAGCGTCAGCCCGCCGTCGAAGACCTCGACCGCCCGGCCGCCGCCGCCGCCGCCGACCATGACGCCGACGAACTGGTTGTCGCCCTGGTTGGAGGCGTTGGAATTGACCCGGATGGCGGTGCCCTGGCTGCTGATGAAGCCACCGACCCACTTGGTTCGGAAGGCGCTGCCCTGGATCAGCGCGCCCACGGTGTTGGGGTCGGCGAGCGACAGCAGGTCGTCGACGCTGCAATTGTGCAACTGGATGGAAGCCGCGCCATCGCCGAGGTCGAAGCCACGATCGTAGCCGAAGCTGAAGCAGTTGACGAACTCGGCCACGTCGCTGCTCTCGATGCGGAAGCCGGTGCCGAGGCGCCGGTTGTTCCAGACCGCCACGGTGCCGCCGCTGGTCCAGGCGCCGGAGAAGCTCGACCCCTGCAGGTCGATCCGCGTGCTGTCGACGACGGTGGCGAGGAAGCGGTTGTTCGCGCCCGGCACGCCGCCCACGCCGTAGACGTTGACGATATCGCCCGTCACCAGCCCATGCGCGGCGGAGGTGGTGACGCGCACCGCACCGGCGCCGTTGTTCGCGACGCCCGAGACCGTGCGGGTGACGATGGAGACGTTCGCCAGATTGCCCGTGAGGAACGGCCACAGATGCACGTCGTGCACCCGGCTGATGTCAAAGGTGCGGGTCATGAAGATGCCGTTGCGGTTGTCGCCGCGCACCCGCCGCAGGTTCAGCCGCTGGCTGTTGTCGGACCGCACCGCCAGGTCGAAGCCGAGCACCAGGAGATCCTCGACCAGCACGTCGTGATGCGTGCCGGAGGCATCGCCGATGGTGATGGCGGTGCCGGCCATGGCGGCGCGCAGGTCGATGGCGGCGCGCATGGTGGTGGGCGGAGCAGGCATGCCGTCGCGGATCAGCGTGATGCCGCGCAGCGTGGAGGCGCGCAGCAACTGCACCGTGCGGTTGGAGGCCACCAGCAGCGTGCCGGGGATGTTGCGGTAGTCGCCCGCCAGGCGCTGGCCGCCGGGGAACTGCACCGGGCCTTCCAGGCAGACATTCTCCTTCACCACCAGGTTCGCGGCGCTGATGCGGTAGCGGCGCGGCCCGAGGCGGACGATGCCCCCACCGCCGGCCACCGCCGCATCGATCGCGGCCTGGATCGCCGCGGTGTCGTCCGTGGTGCCGTTGCCGACGGCACCAAAGTCGCGGACATGCAGCATGCGTTCGGCATGCACGCCGGCGGTGATCTGGGCGAAGGTGGCGCGCCGGGTCTGGGCTGCGACGCCGCTGCCCTGCACGATGGGGGCGAGGTCGGCGACGGCGAGCGCCGCGGCGGCGGGAAGGTCGGAGATCTTGGCATCGGCCATGTGTCGGGATTCCTGATCGTGGGCGGGAAAGGCAGGCCGATGCTCAGACCAGGACGCGGTCCCCGCTCTCCAGCAGCAGGCCGCCGCCGGATTGCAGCAGCAGCCCGTAGGGCAGCGTCACCGTGAAGGCCGGGGAGGTGGCGGCGACGCCGGGCTCGCCGGTCGCCTGCACGCGCAGTCGGTAGCCGGTGCCGGCGGCCGGCGCGGCGAAACTGGCGGAGGCGGTGCCGGCGCTGACGGCGGCAAGCGTCGGGCCACGCACGGTGGCGCCGGCCGCATCGCTGATGCTGAAGGCGACCTGCGTCACCGGCCCGGCAATGGCCGCCTGCGCCTGCACCGTCCCGCCCACCAGGATGCCGGCGGCGAGCGGCGCCAGCACCACCGTCATCACCACGCCGCTCGCGGCCTGCCGCGCAAGGAAGCGCTGCGCGGCGCGGATCTGCGCGCGGAACGGCGCGGCGGCGGTGTCCAGCACCAGCCCGGCCGCGACCACGTCGCCGGCCCGCACCGGCAGCAGCGACACGGCGTCGGAGGTCAGTGCGATGATGATGTCGCCGGTTTCGAGCCGCGCGGCGGCCGGGCTGAAATAGCCGGCGGCGATCGCCGTCGCGCGGGTGTCCGTGGTGCGGTACAGCCACATGGTGAAGCCGCTGTTGCTGAGCAGCGACACCAGGGCGCTGTTGTTGAAGGCCATGGGCGGTTCTCCGGTTCGGAATGCGCGGCGGGCCGGGCGGACGGCACCCGTGCGATCTATTGATCGGTATATTTTCCTAGACAGCGAGCGCGGTAAGGCCGGGGCGGGCCTCTCGGGGACGCCTGCGACGCAGTTCTCGCCTTGGTGAGCCATGACTAGCGCCGGGCTAGGAACAAGTCAAGAACAAATTCCTGTTTCCGTTCCGGATCCGCACCCCCCGTGCAGCATCGCGGCCGCGTGTTAGCATCGCTGTCGTTCCGCCTCCGGAGGTGCCCGAGATGCTGCGTCGCCTGGCCCTGATCGCCGCCCTTTTGCTGCCCCTGGCCACCGCGCCGGATGCCCGGGCGCAGGAACGGGTCGTCAACGTGTTCAATTGGAACGACTACATCGACCCCTACATGGTGCAGCGCTTCACCCGCGAGACCGGGATCCGCGTGCGCTACGACATCTACGACAGCCTGGAGACGCTGGAGGGCCGGCTATCTGCCGGTCGCAGCGGCTACGACATCATCGTGCCGACCGGCGAGCCCACCTTCTCCCGCCTCGCCCGCGCCGGCGGCCTGCTGCCGCTGGACCGCGCGCTGATCCCGAATCTGGCGAATTTGGACCCGGCCCTGCAGACGCAAGTCGCGTCTTCCGACCCGGGCAACCGCTTTGGCGCGCTGTACCTGTGGGGCAGTATCGGCCTTGGCCTGAACCCGGACCGCGTGCGCGAACTGGCGCCCGACGCACCGATGGACAGCCTTCGCCTGCTGCTGGACCCGGCGAATGCGCGGCGTCTCGCACGCTGCGGCATCAGCATGATGGACAGCGCGGCGGACGTGATCCCGACCGTGCTGCGCTTCCTCGGGAAGGATCCCAACAGCACCGACGCCGGTGACCTGCGGGAGGTGGAGCGCACGCTGCTGGCGGTGCGGCCCTTCATCCGCAACTTCTCGACCGGCGGCACGATCGAGGCGCTGGCCGGCGGCCAGGCTTGCCTCGCCTTCGCCTATTCCGGCGATGCGATCCAGGCCGGCGTCCGCGCGCGGGAAGCCAACCGCGGCGTCAGCGTGCAGTACGTGGCGCCGCGGGAAGGCGCGCAGCTCTGGTTCGACCTGCTGGCGATCCCGGCCGATGCGCCGAACCCGGCGGAGGCGCATGCCTTCATCAATTTCCTCCTCCAGCCGGACGTGATGGCCGCCATCACCAACCACGTCCGCTACCCCAACGGCGTGCCGGCCAGCCGCGCGCTGGTGGCGCCCGAGGTCGCGAATGATCCGGCCGTATTCCCGCCCGAGGCGGTGCGCGCGAACTTCTTCACCATCGGCCCCGTCGCGCAGGCCGCGGAGCGTGCCCGCAACCGCGTCTGGTCGCGCTTCAAGGCGGGGAGATGAGCCAGCCGGCCAGGCCGGGCACTGCCGAACCCTGGCGCGATCCGGCGGCCGAGCCCTTCCTGCGTATCGAGAAGCTGACGAAACGCTTCGGCGATTTCGTCGCGCTGGACGAGGTCAGCCTCCCAATCTACCGCGGCGAGCTGTTCGCGCTGCTCGGCGGCTCCGGCTCCGGCAAGTCCACCCTGCTGCGCTGCCTGGCGGGATTCCTGGAGCCCGATGCCGGCCGCATCCTGCTGGACGGCCAGGACATGGCCGGCGTGCCGCCGTATCGCCGGCCGGTCAACATGATGTTCCAGTCCTACGCGTTGTTCCCGCACATGACGGTGGCGCAGAACATCGCCTTCGGCCTGAAGCAGGACGGCACGCCGAAACCCGTCATCGGCGAACGCATCGCGGAGATGCTGGCCATGGTGAAGATGGAGGGCTTCGACGCGCGAAAGCCGGCGGCGCTGTCCGGCGGCCAGCGCGCCCGCGTGGCGCTGGCCCGCGCGCTGGCAAAGCGGCCGAAGCTGCTGCTGCTGGATGAGCCGCTTTCCGCGCTCGACAAGAATCTGCGTGAAGCCACGCAGTTCGAATTGATGAATATCCAGGAGCGCACCGGCACCACCTTCGTCATCGTCACCCACGACCAGGAGGAGGCGATGACGATGGCGACCCGCCTCGCGGTGATGGACCGCGGCACGCTGGCGCAGGTCGGCACGCCCAGCGAGGTGTACGAATTCCCCAACAGCCGCTTCACCGCCGAATTCCTCGGCACCGCCAACATCCTGGAAGGCGTCGTCGAGCGCATCGACGCGGAGGGTGTGCGCATCGGCAGCTCGGAGATGGATTTCGACATCCTGGCCGAACCCGCCGCCTCCAAGCCGCCCGGCAGCCGCGTCTTCGTCGCCCTGCGGCCGGAGCGGATGCGGATCGAGCGCGCCGCGCCGGATGCCCCGCACGGCGACAACCGGCTGGTCGGGCGGGTGCGCGACATCGGCTATTACGGCGACTTCTTCGTCTATTACGTGGTGCTGGACGGCGGCAAGGAGATCCGCGTCAGCCAGCCCAACCTGCGCCGCCGCACCGAACGCCCGGTGGATTGGGAGGATACCGTCGCCATCACCTGGGACCGCCAGGCCAGCATGGTGCTGCCGGAATGACCGCGCGCCTGCGCCGCGCCCTGGTGCTCGCGCTGCCCTGGGCCTGGATGGGCCTGTTCTTCCTGGTGCCCTTCGTCATCGTGCTGTCGATCGCCTTTGCCGAGCCGGCGGAAGGCCTGCCGCCCTATGCCGCGCTGCTGCGCTGGTCGGGCGAGGCGACTGCCATCCTCCAGCTCAACCTGGCCAATTTCCAGCTGCTGCTGGAGGATCCCTACTACCTCGACGCCTATCTCCGCAGCCTGCGCGTCGCGGCTGTTTCCGCCACGCTCTGCCTGCTCGTCGGCTACCCGATGGCGCTGGCGATCTCGCGCGCGCCGCAGCGGCAAAGGAACCTGCTGCTGATGCTGGTGATCCTGCCGTTCTGGACCAGCTTCCTGCTGCGCGTTACCGCCTGGATCGGCATCCTGCAGGACCAGGGCTGGCTGAACGGCCTGCTGCTTGGCCTCGGCCTGATCGCGGAGCCAATCCCGCTGCTCTACACCGAAGCCGCGATGTATCTCGGCATCACCTATTGCTACCTGCCCTTCATGGTGCTGCCGCTCTACGCCACCCTGTCTAAGCTGGACCCCGCGTTGCTGGAGGCCGCCGAGGACCTGGGTGCACCGCCCTGGCGTGCCTTCCTGTCGGTGACGCTGCCGCTGTCCCTGCCGGGCATCGTCGCCGGCTTCCTGCTGGTCTTCATCCCCGTTGTTGGTGAGTTCGTCATCCCCGAGCTGCTCGGCGGCCCCGGCGCGCAGCTCATCGGCCGGGTGCTCTGGACAGAGTTCTTCCAGAACCGTGACTGGCCGCTGGCCTCGGCGCTCGCCATCGTGCTGCTGCTGGCGCTGGTGGTACCCATCGCCGTGTTCCAGGCGCGCGCGGCGCGGGAGGGCCGGCGATGAAGCGCCTCGCCATCCCGCTCGCGCTGGGCTTCGCCTTCCTGTACCTGCCGATCCTGCTGATGGCGCTGTTCTCCTTCAACGACAGCCGCATGGTCACCAGCTTCACCGGTTTTTCGCTGCGCTGGTACGAAAGCCTGTGGCGCAACGAGGTGCTGATGGGTGCGCTGGGCCTGTCGCTGCGCATCGCCGCCATCTCCGCCACCATGGCCACCATCCTCGGCTTGCTCGCAGGCTTCGCGCTGGCCCGGTTCGGGCGGTTCCGAGGCCGGGCGGGCTTCGGTGCCGTGATGGCGGCGCCGCTGGTGATGCCGGAGGTGATCACCGGCCTGTCCCTGCTGCTGCTGTTCGTGGCGCTGGAATCGCTGTTCGGCTGGCCCGCCGGCCGCGGCGCCAGCACCATCGCCATCGCCCATGCCACCTTCGGCGCGGCCTATGTCGCGGTGGTGGTGCAGTCCCGCCTGGCAGATTTCGACCTGAGCCTGGAGGAGGCGGCGCTGGACCTCGGCGCGCGGCCCTGGACGGTGTTCTTCGCCATCACCCTGCCGCTGATCGCGCCGGGCATCGCCGCCGGCTGGCTGCTGGCCTTCACGCTGTCGCTGGACGACCTGGTGATCGCCAGCTTCGTCTCCGGCCCCGGCGCCTCGACCCTGCCGATGGTGATCTTTTCCTCCGTCCGCCTCGGCCTGACGCCGGAGCTCTATGCGCTGGCGACCGTCCTGGTCGTTGTGGTGGGGGTGGGCATGGCGCTGGCGCTGCGCTTCATACGTTCGCGATAACGCCGTCGCGCCATGGCATTGCCTGAATGACCGTGCATATGGGGTCCATGCGCCGCATCGCCCTGCTGCTGGTCCTGCTCCCCCTCCTCGCGGGCTGTGCCGAGCGCTGGTCGCGGCCCGGCACCTCGGAGGAAACCGCGGACGCCATGAATGCCGCCTGCGGCAACGAGGCGCAGCTTGCGGTGCCACCGCACATGGTCTGGCAGATGGTGGAACCCGCGCGGATCGAGCGGGATCGCCAATGCTGGCGCGACGGCAACCGCGAACGCTGCCGCGTCACCGAGCGTTTCCGGCCGGCGCGCTACGACATGGTGGACCTGGCCATCAGCGCCCGCGAGCAGCACCGCACCGCCTGTATGCGCGAGAAGGGTTTCACCTTCGAGGGCTACCGGCCGCTGCGCCTGAACTAGGGCCCGGATGGACGCGCCCTGCTGCCTTCGGTAGGAAATGCCGGCCCGCCCAGTCACGGGGCCGGGCAGGGACCCCGGGAACCGTCATGAACCTCATCGCCGACCGCCTCAACCGCATCTCGCCCTCGCAGACCATTGCCATGACCGGCAAGGCGCGCGCGCTGAAGGCGCAGGGCCGGGACATCATTTCGCTCTCCGTCGGCGAGCCGGATTTCGAGACGCCGCGCAACGTCAAGGACGCCGCCATCGCCGCCATCGAGCGGGGCGAGACGCGCTACACCGATGTCGCCGGCACGATGGAGCTGCGCCAGGCAATCTGCCAGAAGTTCAAGCGCGACAGCGGCATCGACTACAAGCCGGAGGAGATCCTGGTCGCCACCGGCGGCAAGCAGGTGATCTTCGACGCGCTGGTCGCCACCATCAATGCCGGCGACGAGGCCATCATCCCGGCCCCCTGCTGGGTGTCCTACCCGGACATCGTGGCGCTGGCCGAGGGCACGCCCGTCATCGTCCCTTGCGGCCCGAACCAGGGCTTCCGCATGACCGGGGAGCAGCTCGAGGCCGCGATCACGCCAAAGACGAAGTGGCTGATCCTGAACAACCCCTGCAACCCGACCGGCGCGGGCTACAACGCGGCGCAGCTCAAGGAGCTGACGGATGTTTTGCTGCGCCACCCGGATGTCTGGATCTTCTCCGACGACATCTACGAGAAGCTTGCCTATGACGGCATGAAGCCGGCCACCATCGTCGAGGTCGAGCCGCGCCTGAAGGACCGCACCGTCACCATGAACGGCTGCTCCAAGGCCTATGCCATGACGGGCTGGCGCATAGGCTTCGCCGGAGCGCCGATCCAGCTCATCAAGGCGATGGACAAGCTGCAGAGCCAGTCCACCTCCAACACCAGCTCCATCAGCCAGGCCGCGGCGATCGAGGCACTGACCGGCCCGCAGGACAGTGTCGAGGAAATGCGTCAGGCCTTCGAGCGCCGGCGCAACCTAGTGGTCGGCATGCTGAACCAGGCGCAGGGCATGCGCTGCGCGACGCCCGAGGGCGCCTTCTACGTCTTCCCGGACGTGCGCGGCTGCCTCGGCAAGACCAGCGCCGGCGGCGCGAAGATCGACAGCGACGAGGCGTTCTGCCTGGCGCTGCTGGACGAAACCGGCGTGGCGACGGTGCACGGCGCCGCCTTCATGTTCCCCGGCCACATCCGCATCAGCTACGCGACCGACGACGCGACGCTGACCGAGGCCTGCACCCGCATCCAGGATTTCTGCGCGAAGCTGACGTGACACCGGCGTATAGCCTCCGCTCCGCGGCGGAGGCGGATTTCGAGGCGCTGCTGGACCTGTCGATCCGCGTCATGCGGGCGCATCTGGAGCGCCTCGGCCGTTACGACCCGGCCCGCCGGCGCGCCCGGATGCGGACCGCCTTCGAGGGCGGCGGGATGCGGGTGATCGAGGTGCAGGGCCTCACCGCCGGCTGCATCGGCATCGAGCCGGGGCCGGAGGGCGTGGAACTGCACAGCCTGTACCTGGAGCCTGCGCTGCAGGGCCGGGGCCTGGGTGCCGCGGTGGTCGCCGATGTCCTGGCCATGCATGCGGGCGCTGCCTTCCGCATCGAGGTCCTGAAGCAGAGCCCGGCGCGCCGCTTCTGGGAACGCCAGGGCTTCGCGCTGGTAGGCGAGCAGCCCTATGACTGGCTGCTGGCCAGGCCGGCCCGTGGCGTGCCGTCCGTGTAGAAGGACCGCGCCGGCACCGCAGTCTTGGCCGGGGCCGCGCCGGCCGGCAGGAAGACGATCCGCGCCACCAGCCCATCGGGCGCGAAGTCCAGCGTCGTCGTCGGCATGTGGCCCAGGTCGGTCGGCAGGCCACGCTCCAGCAGCCGCGTGCCGAAGCCGCGTCGCTGCGGTGGCGCGGCGATTCGGGGACCATCGACCTCCTGCCACAGGATCTCGACCCGGCCCTGCGCGACCGCCTGCCGCCGAAGCCGAACAAAGCCCCCCTGCACCGACAGCGCGCCATATTTCGCGGCATTCGTCGCCAGTTCATGCAACGCCAGCACCAGCGCCTGCGCCTGCCGGGGCGAGACGATGAAACGGCCACCGCCCTCCAGCCGCACCTGCTGGTCGTCGTTCTGCCAGGGTGCCAGCGCGGCGCGCAGCACCTCATCTAGCTCCGCCTCCACCCAGCCGACCTGGGTCAGCAGGTCATGCGCGCGCGCCAGGCTGCGCAGCCGGCCGCGGAAGTCCCCGGCGAAGCGGTGCGGGTCGGCGCCGGCGCTGCGCAGTGTCTGGTCCGCCACGGATTGCACGCTCGCCAGCATGTTCTTCACCCGGTGGTTCAGCTCCGCCACCAGGACCGCCTGGTGTTCCTCCGCCACCTGCCGCTGCCGTGCCTCCCGTCGCAGGGTCGCCGCAACCTCCTCCACCTCGCGGAAGCCCGGGTCGGCGGCCGCCTCGCCCCGCCCGAGGGCCGAGAGCACACCGATGGTCCGGCCCAGCCGGCGGCCCAGCAGCAGCGCGGCGATCAGCCCGATGGCGGTAACCGTCGCCCCGATCGGCACCACCTGCCACAGCGCAGCGTGGAACGGCGCGGCGAAGGCCTCCGCAGGCACGGAGGCCGCGGCGACGTAGCCGCTGAGCGCGGCCCGGGCATAGGCCACGACCACCGGCTGACCGTGGATGTTCCGCGCCGCGCTCGACATCGCACCCTCGCCGACCCGCAGCGCCGCCTCCCGCAGGTCCGGCGGGGCCAACTGGCCGACGAGGTTGCCGTCGTCCCCGGTACGGGCGACGAACCGCATCTCGCGGTCGAACACCACGCCGGTCAGCCCATCCGTCAGCCGGTTCTGCACGACCAGCGCCGCCAGCCTCCCCCGCGGCAGCGTGGTGGCGAGAAGGCTGCTGGGGGACGTGGCGCCGGGCGGGATGATCGGCAGGGTGATGCTGATCGCGGCCCCACCCAGGCTGGAGGAATAGATCAGGTTGGAGATGGTGGGCTGCGCCTGCGCCCGGGTCGGACCGGTCCCGATGCTGTCCGGCGCATCCATCGGGCCCCGGCCCGGCATGCGGATCATGATGCTGAGCGGGGCGCCATCCGGCCCGATCAGGCCGATGGGCGTGCCGTGGAAGCTGCGTTCCGCGGCCTGCAGTTCCAGGTCGAAGCGATCCATCTCGCCACGTGCCAGGCTTTCTGATCCAGCCAGGGTGCGCAGCATGGCAAGGCTTTGCAGGAATTCATGATCCACTGCCGCCGCCAGCGTGCGCGCCTGGCCGACAAGGCTGACCCGGGCCCGCTCCAGCGCCGCCTGCTGGACCAGCCAGACGGAAAGACCCGTCAGGCTCAGCAGCAGCAGCGCCACCACGGCGATGACCGCCATCATGCGCCCCCTCAGGCTGGGGAGCCGCAGCGCAGGGCGTCCGGCGTCGTCTATGCGGGGGGCATTGAATGCCATCTACAAAATGTTTCACCTTCCCGACTTGGCGGCAAGCGCGTGGTGAGGTGGCGAGCCTTGGCGCATGCCGCCGCACGGCCTAACCTGCTGGCACACCCTTGCAGGACCAGTCCGGACCCATGCCCGCCCTTGCCAAGCGCCTCGACGACATTGCCATTTCCGCCTCGGCGGTGATGACCACCAGGGGGCGCGAGCTCGCGGCGCAGGGGATCAAGGTGATCAGCCTGGCGATCGGGGAGCCGGATTTCGATACCCCCCGCCACGCGAGCGACGCCGCCTACCAGGCCGCACTGTCCGGCGACACCAAGTATCCGCCGCAGGATGGTACCAAGGCCCTGAAGCAGGCGGTGCAGCGCAAGTTCAAGCGCGACAACAACCTCGACTACGCGCTGGACGAGATCATGGTCTCGAACGGCGGCAAGCAGGTCATCATGAATGCGCTGTTCGGCACCTGCGACCCGGGTGACGAGGTGCTGATCCCGGCGCCGTTCTGGATTTCCTATGCCGACATGGTGAAGCTGGCGACCGGCACGCCGGTGCCCGTCACCTGCCCGCAGAACAACGGCTTCAAGCTGCGGCCGGAGGATCTGGAAGCGGCGATCACGCCGAAGACCAAGTGGCTGATCCTGAACTTCCCGAACAACCCGACCGGCGCCGCCTGTTCGCCCGCGGAGATGAAGGCGCTGGCCGAGGTGCTGCTGCGCCACCCGCATGTCTGGGTGCTGACCGACGACATGTACGAGCACATGGTCTATGACGGCTTCGAGTTCTGCACGATCGCGCAGGTCGAGCCGCGCCTCAAGGATCGCGTGCTGACCGTCAACGGCGTGTCCAAGACCTATGCGATGACCGGCTGGCGCGTCGGCTTCTGTGGTGGCCCCAAGCCGCTGATCGCGGCGATGGTGAACATGCAGAGCCAGCTCACCTCCGGCATCAGCACCGTGGGCCAGGCCGCCGCCGTCGCGGCGCTCGATGGGCCGCAGGACCTGGTGAAGGAGCGTGCGCTGATCTACCGTCAGCGCCGGGACCTGGTGGTGGACATGCTGAACCAGGCACCGGGCATTTCCTGCCACAAGCCGGAAGGCGCCTTCTACGTCTTCCCGAACATCGCCGGCTGCCTCGGCAAGACCAGCAAGGGCGGCCGCAAGATCGAAACGGACACCGACTTCGCGCTGGCATTGCTTGAGGAAGCGCATGTCGCGCTGGTGCAGGGCGCGGCCTACGGCATGAGCCCCTATGTCCGCGTCTCCTACGCCACCGACACGGACAGCCTGCGCGAGGCCTGCACGCGCATCCAGGAGTTCTGCAAAGGTCTGTCGTGACGCTCCGCGAGGGACGGGATGCAGACGCCGAGGGCTTTATCGCCCTCGTCGGCAACTGCTGGGCGGAATACCCGAACTGCGTGCTGGACGTGGATGGCGAGGTACCGGAACTGCGGCACCTCGCCACCTATTTCGCCGAGGCCGGAGGTGCGTTGTGGGCCGCGGAACAGGACGGCCGCATCGTCGGCATGGCAGCGACCCGCCCGCTCGGCGATGACGCGGCGTGGGAGATCTGCCGCGTCTATGTGGCGAAGGACGCCCGCGGCACCGGCCTCGCGCAAAAGCTGCTGACGGCGGCGGAGGCACATGCCCGCGACGCCGGCGCGGAACGGCTTGTGCTCTGGACCGATACGCGGTTCGAGGCGGCGCACCGCTTCTATGAAAAGACCGGCTACGTCCGCCAGGGCTCCATCCGCATCCTGGACGACATCTCGAACAGCCTGGAGTTCCGCTACACCAAGCCGCTGCGGGGCCTCGTCGTCGAAGCGCTGGATGCCGCCGCGGCGGCGAGTGCGGAAGCGCAGTTGGCGCGCATCCTGGTGAACTGCGTTGCGGCCGGCGCCAGCGTGTCCTTCTTTCCGCCGCTCGCCCCCGCCGTGGCGCGCGACTTCTGGAAGCGCGTCTCCTCCGACGTGGCGCTCGGCAAGCGCGTGCTGCTGGCGGCCTGGATGGACGGCGTGCTGGTCGGCACCGTTCAACTGCTGCTCGACACGCCGCAGAACCAGCCGCACCGCGCCGAAGTGGCGAAGCTGCTGGTGGACCCTTCAGCCCGCCGCCGCGGCGTCGCCCGCGCCTTGATGCGCCGCGCCGAGCAGGCTGCGCGCGGCCATGGTCGCCGCCTGCTGGTGCTGGATACCGCGAAGGGGGAGGGCGCGGAGGCGCTGTACCGCGAACTCGGCTGGGTCGAGTTCGGCACCATCCCCGGCTACGCGCTCTGGCCGGATGGCAGCCCCTGCGACACCGTCTTCTTCTGGAAACACGTCTGATGGTGACCCCCGCCTGGTGCCACCTGATGGCGACCTACAATGCCGAGATGAACCGCCGGATCTACGCCGCCGCCGCCACGCTGACGGAGGCGCAGCGGCGCGAGGATCGCGGCGCCTTCTTCGGTTCGGTCCATGGCACGCTGAGCCACCTGATGTGGGGCGACGCCACCTGGATGGCCCGCTTCGCCGGCTGGCCCGCGCCCGAAGGCGGCATCAAGGACAGCCCGCTTCTGCATCCGGAGTGGTCCGCGATGCGGGCGGCGCGTATCGACCTGGATACCCGCATCACCGCCTGGATGGCGACGCTCGACCCCGCCGCTCTGTCCGGTTCGCTGGGCTGGTACAGCGGTGCGATGCAGCGGGAGGTCAGCAGGCCGCGCTGGGTGCTGCTGACGCATTTCTTCAACCACCAGACGCATCACCGTGGCCAGGTTCATGCCCTGCTGACCGGGCTGGGCGCCGCCACCGGCGACACCGATCTTCCCTTCATCCTGCCGTTCGACTGAGGAAGCCCTCCAGCGCCGCCAGCACTTCCGCCGGCGCTTCCTCCGCCAGGTAGTGCCCTGAATTCACCGCGTGCCCGCTGACGTCGGCGTTCGAATAATCCCGCCACACCGCCAGCGCGTCGTACCACACCGCGATCTTGCCCTTGGCGCCCCACAGCACCAGCAGCGGGCACGCCACCTTCTGCCCGGCGGCGCGGCTTTCGCGGTCGTGCAGCAGGTCGATGCCGGTTGCCGCGCGATAATCCTCGCAGATGCCCATCACCGTGCCGGGCTGGTGCAGCGCCGCGACATAATCCGCGCGCGCCTCGGGCGCGAAGACATCGCCCTGTGGCGCGCGCGTGGTGTGGCCGGCGAACCAGTCCTCCACATCCCGCAGGATCATGCGCTCCGGCTTCGGATGCGGCTGCGCCAGGAAGAACCAGTGATGGTAGCCCATGGCGAAGTCCATGTTCGCCGTCTCGAAGTGATGCAGCGTCGGCACGATGTCCATCACGCAGAGCCGTTGCACCGCCTGCGGTGCATCCAGCGCCAGCCGGTGCGCGACGCGCGCGCCACGGTCATGCGCGACAACCTGGAACCGCTCGAAGCCGAGGCCGCGCATCAGCGCCAGCATATCCGCCGCCATCTCTCGCTTCGCATAGGCGCCGCTGTCCGCCGAGGCCGGCGGCTTGTCGCTGAAGCCGTAGCCGCGCAGATCGGGGCACACCACGGTGAAGCGCTTCGCGAGGTCCGGCGCCACCAGGTGCCACATCGCGTGGGTCTGCGGGTTGCCGTGCAGCAGCAGCAGCGGCGGGCCGTCGCCGCCGCGCCGTAGCCGCAGCGTGATGCCATTCACCTCGCGCCGTTCCTCCACGAAGCCCTCGAACATCGCATCCTCCACTGGGTTGACCGCGGCCTGACTTGACCCCAGTCGGCCGCGCCCTCAGCCTTGCGTGAACAGCGTGGGGGAAAACGATGTCCGGCACCATCGGGCGGATCGGCTTCATTGGCATCGGGCGCATGGGCTGGCCCATGGCGCTGCGCCTCATCGAGGCCGGATTCGCGGTCGCCGTGCAGGATGCCGTGCCCGGCCGTGCCGAGGATTTCGTGCGCCGGCACGGCGGCACCGCCGGCGATGCCGCGCGCGGGGCCGACGCCCTCATCACCATGCTGCCCACCAGCCGCGAGGTGGCTCAGGTGCTGGCCGGGGCCGCGCCGCTGCTCGCGCCCGGCGCTGTGGTGGTCGAGATGTCCTCCGGCGAGCCTTCCGCCACCCGCGCCATCGCAGCCGATGTGGCGGCGCGCGGCATCGCCATGGTGGATGCCCCCGTCTCCGGCGGCGTCGCCCGTGCCGAGACCGGCAGCCTCGCCATCATGACCGGCGGCGAGGCGGCGGCGTTGGACCGCGTGGACCCGGTGCTGCGCGCCATGGGCACCACCATCACCCGCTGCGGCGACATCGGCGCCGGCCAGGCGATGAAGGCGCTGAACAACCTGGTCAGCGCCGCCGGCTTCCTGGTCAGCGTCGAGGCGCTGCTGATCGGCAGCCGCTTCGGGCTCGACCCTGCGGTGATGGTCGATGTGCTGAACGCCTCCACCGGCATGAACAACAGCACGCAGCGCAAGCTGAAGCAGTTCGTGCTGTCGCGGTCCTTCGATTCCGGCTTCGGCCTGGATCTGATGGTGAAGGACCTGTCCATCGCCCTTCAGGTCGGCCGCGAGACGGCCACCCCCGCGCCGCTGTCCGCCCAGACGCGGGAATTGTGGGCCGCCGCCGCCGGCCTGCTGGGCCCGGGCCAGGACCACACCGCCGCCGCCCGCTTCAGCGAGGCGCTGGTGTCCGATGAGTTGCGCTCGCCTCAAGTGAACCGGAAGGAATAGCCCGATGTGGCAGGTCTTCGCTTCGCGCTACGGTGCACATGAGGCGCGCGCCGCGCAGGCCAACTTCATCATGCCGCTGCCCGACCCGCACGAACTCATGCCGCTCGACTACTTCGTCTGGCTGCTGCGGGGGCCGGAGGGGCAGGAGGTGCTGGTGGATACCGGCTTCCACCCGGAGACCGCCGCGAAGCGTGGCCGCCCGCTGATGCGCCCGGTGGAGGACTGCCTGCGCGCGCTGGGCACCAGCGCGGAGGCGATCCGCGACGTCGTCATCACCCACCTGCATTACGACCATGCCGGCAACCTGGACCTGTTCCCGAACGCCCGTTTCCACATCCAGGACCGCGAGATCGCCTTTGCCACCAGCCGCCACATGTGCAGCCCCTGCCTGCGCCACGTCTTCGAGGTGGAGGACGTGGTCCGCCTGGTCCGCGCGCTCTACGCCGACCGCGTGGTGTTCCACAGCGGGGAGGGCGAGGTGACGCCCGGCGTCACGGTGCACGGCATCGGCGGCCATTCGGACGGGTTGCAGATGGTGCGCGTGGCGACCGCGCGCGGCCCGCTGGTGATCGCGGGTGATGCCAGCCACTTCTACGCCAACATGCAGCGGGAAAACCCGTTCCCGATCGTCTACGACCTCGGCGCCATGGTGCAGGGCTGGCGCCGCGCCCGGAAGCTCGCGGGCGGCGACGAGAGCCTGATCATCCCGGGCCACGACCCGCTGGTGCGCGCCCGCTTCCCGGTCTCGGAGCAGGACCCAGAATCCTGGCGCCTGGACCTCGCCCCTTATTCGTAGAGAAACGAATACACCGCCAGCGGCAGCCCAACCGCGGCGAACAGCATGGACAGCGCCGGCCAGGTCGGCCGCGGCCCGCGATGGCCGAACCACCAGTTCACTGCGAAGGACCCCAGCAGCGCCGAGGTGCCGTCCGCCCAGTGGCGGGTGGCGAAGCCGCGCAGGATCAGCGCCGCCCAGGCCAGCAGCGCGGCGAAAGCCAGCGCCCGCCAAAGCAGGTCGATCGATTCATGCTCCGGCCGCATCTCCGGCGTGGTGGAGCGGGTGTGCAGGTAGGCGGCTACCGAAAGCAGCAGCGCGGCAACGAAGAAGGCTGACATGGCGCAGGCTGTTACGCTGGGCGCGCGGGTGCGCGCAAGCGGCTCAGCCCGGCCGGCCGGCCGCCAGCAACCGCAGTCCCAGGCCGAGGAACAGCGTGCCTGCCGACGCCTCCAGCCACCGCGCATGCGCCGAAAGCCGCGCCGCCGCGCGTCCGGCGCCGGCGATCAGCAACCCGTAGGCGGGCAGGGACATCAGTGGCACCAGCGGCCCCAGGATCGCCATCTGCAGCCACACCGCGCTCCGCGCCGGATCCACGAATTGCGGCAGGAAGGCCAGGAAGAGAAGGATGACCTTGGGGTTGGTCAGGTTGGTCAGGAAACCGTCGCGAAACGCCCGCCGCGCCGGCGCCGCCGGCACCAGCCTTCCGTCGCCCCGCCAGGCCGCGCGCAGGGTACCGGCGCCGAGCCAGATCAGGTAGGCCGCCCCCGCCAGGCGCAACGCGTCGAACAGCAGGGGTGACGCCGCGATCAGCGCCGCGGCGCCGGAGGCCGCAAGTGCCACATGCACGATGGCCCCGCTGAAGATCCCGAACATTGCCGCCCAGCCGCGTCGCGCACCGCCTGCCAGGGTCTGCCCGACCACGAACAGCATGTCCGGCCCCGGGGTCAGGATCAGCACCCAGGCGGCGATCAGAAAGGCTGCGAAAAGCTGCGGGTCGATCGGCATGGCGGCAGCCTGCGCCGTGCGCCCTACGGTCGGAAACGAATTGCGATGATGCGCCGGATCAGCGGCGCTGATGCTCAGCCGAGCCCTGCCAGCTCCCGCCACTCGGCCTCGGTCAGCACCCGCAGCCCGAGTTCCGCCGCCTTCTTCGCCTTGCTGCCGGCATCGGTGCCAACCACCACGAAGTCCGTCTTCTTCGAGACGCTTTTCGTCACCTTGGCGCCAAGCCGTTCCGCCTGCGCCTCCGCCTCGTCGCGGGACATGGTCCCGAGCGTCCCGGTGAAGACGATGGACTTCTGGGCGAAGGCGCTGTCGGCGGCGGCGCTTTGCGCCGCATCCTCCGGCGTCACCTCGCGCGCCAGGTCGTCCAGCGCGGCACGGTTGCCCGCTTCGGCGAAGAACTCGGCGAGCTCGGTCGCGATGGCCGGTCCGATGCCCTGGATCGAGCCCAACTCCTCCCGCGCCTCGGACCCCACCACCGTCGCCGCCTGCATCTTCTCCCGCCATTCTGCGAAGGAATGGTAGTGCCGTGCCAGCAGCTTCGCGTTCGCCTCGCCGATCCGCCGGATGCCGAGCGCGAAGATGAAGCGTTCCAGCGGCACGCGCCGCCGCGCCTCGATGGCCGCCAGCAGGTTGGACAGGCGCTTGCCGGATTTCGCGCCCCAGCCTTCCCAGCCGCGAATAACCTCGGCGTGGTCCTTGAGGCGGAAGATGTCGGCGGGCGTCTTCACCAGGCCGCCATTGAACAGCGCCTGGACATTCTCCTCGCCCAGCCCCTCGATATCCATGGCGTTGCGGCGGGCGAAGTGGATCAGCCGTTCCACCGTCTGCGCCGGGCAGATCAGGCCGCCGGTGCAGCGCTTCACCACCTCCCCGTTCGGGCGGATGGCGTGGCTGCCGCAGGCCGGGCAGCGATCCGGGAAGACGTAGGGCGCGGCGCCCTCAGGCCGCTTGTCCAGCACCACGGAGACGATCTGCGGGATCACGTCGCCGGCCCGTTGCAGCACCACCGTGTCGCCGATCCGCACATCCTTGCGGGTGATCTCGTCCTCGTTGTGCAGCGTCGCGTGGCTGACCATGACGCCGCCGACGCTGACCGGCTGCATCACCGCCCGCGGCGTCAGCGCGCCGGTGCGGCCGACCTGGATCTCGATGTCCAGCAGCACCGTCGTCGCCTGTTCGGCCGGGAATTTCCAGGCGATCGCCCAGCGCGGCGCCCGGCCGACGAAGCCCAGGCGCTTCTGCCAGTCCAGCCGGTCCAGCTTGTAGACCACGCCGTCGATGTCGTAGCTGAGCGCCGCGCGCCCTTCCGCCATCCGCTTCTGGAACCCCAGCGCCGCATCCTCGTCCGGCAGGATCTCGGAGGCCGGGTTCACCCGGAAGCCCCAGCCGCGCAACCGATCCAGCCAGCCGGAATGGGTTTCGGCCGGCGCCTCGCTCGCCTCGCCCATGGCATAGGCGAACAGCTTCAACGGCCGCTGCGCCGTGATGGATGCATCGAGCTGCCGCAGCGATCCCGCCGCCGCATTGCGCGGATTGACCGGCACGACAAGGGCCGGGCCGAGCTTCTCGCCACGCTCCCGCCTCTCCTCCCGCTCTGCCAGCGCGCGCGCCTGCTGGTCGCGGAAGGCGAGGAAATCGGCCTTCTCCATGAAGACCTCGCCGCGGATCTCGATGCGGGCGGGGAAGGGGGCGCGCAGCTTGCGCGGCAGGTCGGACAGGGTCAGCAGATTGCGGGTGACATCCTCGCCCTCCGCCCCGTCGCCGCGCGTCGCGCCGCGGGTGAAGGCGCCGTTCTCGTACAGCAGGTTGATCGACAGCCCGTCGATCTTCGGCTCCCCGACGAAGACCAGTTTCTCCTCCGCTTCCAGCCGCAGGAAGCGGCGGACGGAGGCGGTGAATTCCAGGAAGTCGGCATCGGCAAAGGCATTGTCGAGCGACAGCATCGGCACGCCATGCCGCAGCTTCGCAAAGCCCTCGGCGGTATCGGCGCCGACCTTCCGGCTTGGGCTGTCGTCGCGGATCAACTCCGGGAAGCGGGCCTCGATGGCGCGGTTGCGGCGGACCAGCGCGTCATAGGCCGCGTCGCTGATCTCCGGCGCGTCCTCGCGGTGATACAGCACGTCGTGATGCGCGATCTCGGCAGCGAGCGCCGCGAGTTCCGCCGCCGCCTCCGCCTCCGTCAACTGTTCGACCGGTCGTTCCCTCATGAGGCCAGCGCCTCGAAGGCGGTGCCTTCCAGCAGGAAATCCGAGACCACCGCCTCCTCCGCCCCCAGGCTGCGATGGAAGTGCAGCGCCAGCGTGTCGCCCTCATCGGCGTTCCACCAGATGCAAGCCATGCCCTGCCGCCTGGCCGCCGCCGCGACGCCGCCCACCAGCGCCCGCCCCAGGCCACGCCGGCGGGCCTGGGGTGCCACATACAGGTCGTTGAGCCAGAGGCTCCAGCGGCTGCGGCCACTGTCATAGGTCGGATGCGCCACCGCCAGCCCAACCAGGCTTCCGGCCTCCTCCGCCACCAGGACCAGGGCGCGCGGGTCGCAGATCAGGTCGCGCGCCACGCTGTCCGGCGTGATCAGCTCCGGCCGCAGCCCGGGTTCGTCATTCAGCCCCCGCAGCAAGGCGGCAAAGACCTCGGCATCTGCCGCAATCGCCTCCCGGATCACAGCAGCCCGCCCGCGAGCAGGCTGTCTGCCGCCATCCGCGCCGCCTCCGTCACCGTCTCCCCGGCCAGCATCCGCGCGATCTCCTCCCGCCGCTGCGGCGCATCCAGCGGCGTCACGCGCGTCTCCGCCCGCCCGGCCTTCACCTGCTTGGCAACCGACAGGTGGCGGCTGCCGCGCGCCGCGACCTGTGGCGAATGCGTCACCACCAGCACCTGCAGGCGCTCCGCCACCCGCAGCAGGCGTTCGCCGACCGCCGCCGCCGTGGCTCCGCCGACGCCGCTATCCACCTCGTCGAACACCAGGGTCGGCACCGGGGAGCCGCGCGCCAGCACCACCTTCAGCGCCAGCATCAACCGCGACAACTCGCCGCCCGAGGCGACCTTGTCCAGCGCGCCCGGCGCCTGGCCAGGGTTGGTGGAGACCAGGAAGGTGACGCGGTCCACCCCCTCCGGCCCCCAGGCCGCCTCCGGCTTCGCCGCCACCTCCACCACCAGCCGCGCCCGGTCCAGCTTCAGCGGCGGCAATTCGCGCGCCAGCGACTTCTCCAGCTTCTGCGCCGCCTCCCGCCGCGCCTCCGTCAGCCTGCCCGACGCGGCCAGATAGGCCGCACGGGTTTCCGCCAGCCGCTTCTCGGCCGCCGCCACCTGGCCGGTTCCGGCATCCAGCGCCGCCAGCCGGTCCTTCAGCTGCGCCAGCAGGCTCGGCAGTTCCACCACCGGCACCATGTGCTTTCGCGCCGCCGCGCGAAGGCCGAAGAGCCGTTCCTCGACATGTTCCAGCCGGCGCGGATCGGGTGCCGCGTCCTGCACCAGGCGCTCCAGCGCCGTTTCGGCCTCCGCCAGCGCATCCAGCGCCCGGCCGATGGCTTCCAGCGCCGGTTCCGCGTCGGTGTTCGGGGCCGGCAGCCGCTCCAGCGCCCGCGCCGCACCACGCAGCGCATTGCCGGGATGGGCGCTGCGCCGGTCCCGTGGTTGCAGGCTGGAGAGCGCCTCCGAGATCGCCTCGCCACGCCGCTCGCCCTGTTGCAGGCGCTGGCGCTCCGCCGCCAGATCGTCCTCCTCCCCCTCGGCCGGGGCGAGTGTTTCCAGCTCCGCCACCGCGTGGCGCAAAAATTCCTCGTCCCGCTGCGCCGCCGCGATGCGCTCCCGCGCCTCCGCCAGAGCGCGCTCCGCCTCCCGCCAGGCCCGGTGCGCCAGCGCCGAGGCATTGCGCAGCGCCTCGAGCCCGCCCGAGGCATCGAGCAGCCCGGCATGGTTCGTCGAATCGGTCAGCCCGACCTGGTCATGCTGCCCCTGCACCTCGACCAGCAGCGCGCCCAGCCGGCGCAGCAACGCCAGCCCCACCGGCTGGTCATTGACGAAGGCGCGGGATCGGCCGTCGGCGGTGACGATCCGCCGCAGCACGATCTCGTCCTCCGCCTCGATCCCCTGTTCGGACAGCAGTGCCCGCGCAGGATGTGCATCCACCGGCGCGAAGGCCGCGGCGACACTGGCCTGGGACTGACCGGACCGTACCAGCCCGCTTTCCGCGCGCGCGCCGAGCGCCAGCCCCAGGCTGTCCAGAAGGATGGATTTGCCCGCGCCCGTCTCGCCGGTCAGCACCGTGAGGCCAGGGCCGAAGCCCAGGTCCAGGCGCTCGATCAGCACGACGTCGCGGATGGCGAGCGAGGTCAGCATGGCGCCAACCAGCCCCTGTCGCTCAGAAGATGGAGCCTACGACGCGCCGGACCAGGCCGGGCCGGTTCGGCTCGGAACCCTCCGCGCCCTCGACCAGCAGCGCGTAGCTGTCCTGGTACCAGGGGCTGCCCGGGTAGTTGTGGCCGAGCACGGCGGCGGTGCGCCGCGCCTCATCCACCAGGCCGAGCGTCAGGTACAGCTCCGTCAGCCGGTGGAGCGCCTCGGGGACGTGGTTGGTGGTCTGGTACTCATCGATCACGCGGCGGAACCGGCCGATCGCGGCCGTGTGCAGGCGCCGGGTCTGGTAGAAGCGCCCGATCGTCATCTCGCGCCCCGCCAGGTGGTCGCGGGCCAGGTCCATCTTCAGCCGGGCGTCGCGCGCATAGGGCGTGTTCGGGAAACGATTCGCCACGTCCTGCAGCGCCGCCATCGCCTGTTCGGTCGAACGCTGGTCGCGCTGCGTGTCGTTGATCTGTTCATAGTAGGACAGCGCGCGCAGGTAGTAGGCATAGGCAATGTCGCGATGCGCCGGGTGCAGCTGGATGAAGCGGTCCAGCGCGCCGAGGGCCTCCGTGTACCGGTTCCGCATATATTCAGAATAGGCGGACATCAGCTTCGCGTTGGTGGCGAAGGCAGAATAGGGGTGCTCGCGCTCCACCGTGTCGAAGGCCGTCACCGCGGCGGCATAGCGCTGTGCCTCCAGCGCCTCCATCCCGCGCGCATACAGCGCCTCGGGCGAGGTGTCCTGCCCGGTGGCGCCGGCCGTGGCCCCCAGCGTGTTCATGCGCCCGTCCCAAGCCGTGCAGGCGGCGATGGGCAGGATGAGGATCAAGGGCAGAAGGCGTCGAAGCATCGCGCACCGGTCCGGCATGGGGCTTCCCTATACCATGCCGCGGCATGGTCACGGCAAGGCGCGGTTCGCCGCCGTGTGTCTCCGCCAGTCCTAGGCCATCGGCGCCACGCTGTCACTTCACCGGGCAGCGGAACCCAGCTTCGCGTTCAGGCCATCGCCGGGACGGCGTCTAAGCCATAGCCGGCGCGGCGGCGGCCGGCAGGCGGGTGGTGACGCCGTCCATCGGCACCTCGCCATCCACCAGGCGCCAGGCGCGGTGGTCCGCGAACAGGGCGCGCAGCACCTTGTTGTTCAGCGCGTGGCCGGAGCGGTTGCCGACGAACCGGGCGGACAAAGCCGCGCCGGCCAGGGCCAGGTCGCCCACCACGTCCAGCATCTTGTGCCGCACGAATTCATCCGGCCGCCGCAGCCCGCCGGGGTTCAGCACCAGCGGGCCGTCGACCACGATGGCGTTGTCCAGGCTGCCGCCCTGCGCCAGGCCGGCGGCGCGCAGCCGCGCGATGTCCTCGGCCAGGGTGAAGGTGCGCGAATCCGCGAGTTCGGCACGGAAGCTGCCCGGGCTGAGGCGCAGATTGACCGACTGCTGGCCGATGGCAGTGGACGGGAAATCGATCGCCAGCGACGCCTCGAAGCCGGGCAGGGAGGCCGGCTGCAATTCGGCGAAGGCGTCGCCTTCCTCCACCCGCACGCGGGCCAGGACCTCGATCACCGGGGCGGCCACGTCCAGGCCGACGGTGCCGGCGCAGTCGATCAGGAACACGAAGGGCGCGGCGGAGCCGTCCAGGATCGGCACTTCCGGCCCATCCAGCTCGACGATCGCGTCGGTGACACCGGTGCCGGCGAGTGCCGCCATCACATGCTCCACCGTGCCGATGCGCGCCTGCGGCGCCCCTTCGGCAACCAAGGCGGTGCAAAGGCGGGTATCGACAACGCGGTCGAAGCGGGCGGGAATATCAATGCCGAGGTCGCTGCGGCGAAACAGGATGCCGGTGCCGGCGGGGGCCGGGCGCAGGGTCAGCGAGACGCGGCGGCCACTGTGCAGGCCGACGCCGACGCAGCCGATCACGGTCTTCAACGTCTTGCGCCGTCTCAGATCGACAGGAAGGAAACCGTCCATAGCTTGCTCGCGCCCCTGACCCCGCCCTGTGCCGCGGCCGCACCAGGCGGCCGAACCTCAGGGACGTGCCCTAGAAACCCGCTGCCGGCCGGGATGGGCCGATCTGGGAGGGACGCCAGACCCGGCGTCCCGAGTGGTTGATGCCACCACCACCCGGGAAACACCATTCAAGCGTTGTTTCTCCGTATTACGTCAGAACCCACTGAAAATGAACGATTTTTGCGGCGCAGCAACGCCGCAATTCTGCCCCAATCGCAGAGGGTGCGCCTCAGTTGCTCTGCCGGCGCAGGAAGGTCGGAATGTCCAGGCCCATCTCGTCCTGCTGCGTCGGCGCGGCCACCGGGCGCGGTGCCGCCTGCGGCTCCTGCCGCACGGGCTGTGCGGCCTGGGGCGCCGGCGCGTCCACGTCGCGGCGCCGTAGTCCCGTCGCCTGGAGGAACAGGTTCTTGAAGCCACCGGACTGAACCGGCGGCATCGGCGCCGCTTGGCGGGTTCCGGCCGGGGCGCGGAGCGACGCCTCGGCGGGCTGCTGCATGCTGACCGGTGCCTCGCTCGGCGGGGCCTGCACCGCCTGGACGTTGGCGGCCTGCATCGGAGCCGGCTGGGGTGCCGCGTAGGTCTGCGCCGGGCGCATCTGCGCCGGCTGCGCGCCACCGGAGGCCACGCGCGGCGTGAACCCGGCCGGGCCGCGCATGGAGGGCGGCATCGGCTGGCCCTGCGGCGCACCCTGGCTGGCCGCTTGCGGCACCGGCGCGCTGGCCACCGCCTGCACGGAACCACCGCCACCCATCGCCACCAGCTTCGGCCGCTCCGCCTCGCGCGTGTCGCGCGCGTCGATGCCCGTGGCGACCACGGAGACCCGCAGGCGGCCATTCATGGATTCGTCGACGGAGGATCCGAAGATCACGTTCGCGTCCTCGTCCACCTCCTTGCGGATGCGGTTGGCCGCCTCGTCCACCTCGAACAGCGTCATGTCGAGGCCGCCGGTGATGTTGATCAGCACGCCGCGCGCGCCGTGCATCGAGGTGTCTTCCAGCAGCGGGTTGCTGATCGCCTCCTCGGAGGCCTTCACCGCGCGGCCTTCGCCCTCGGCCTCGCCGGTGCCCATCATCGCCTTGCCCATCTCCGCCATCACGGTGCGGATGTCGGCGAAGTCGAGGTTCACCAGGCCGGGGTTGACCATCAGGTCGGTCACGCCGCGCACGCCCATGTACAGCACGTTGTCGGCCATTCGGAACGCTTCGGCAAAGGTCGTGCGCTCATTCGCCAGCCTGAACAGGTTCTGGTTCGGGATGACGATCAGCGTGTCGACGAACTGCTGCAGTTCCTCGATGCCGGCATCGGCGGCCTTGCGACGCTTCGGCCCCTCGAAGTCGAAGGGCTTCGTCACCACGCCGACCGTCAGGATGCCACGCTCGCGCGCCATGCGCGCGATGACGGGCGCCGCGCCGGTGCCGGTGCCGCCGCCCATGCCGGCGGTCACGAACACCATGTGGCTGCCTTCCAGGTGGCGCGCCAATTCGGTCTCCGCTTCCTCGGCCGCGCCACGGCCGATCTCCGGCTTCGCGCCCGCGCCGAGGCCCTGCGTCAGGTAGGAGCCGAGCTGCACGCGGCGATCCGCCTTGCTGTGCTGGAGCGACTGCGCATCGGTGTTGGCGACCAGGAACTCAACGCCCTCCAGCCCCATCGTAACCATGTTGTTCACGGCATTGGTGCCGCCGCCGCCAACACCGATGACGGTGATGCGCGGCGTGAAGTCGGTGTGCTGCTGGTTCGGGATCGTCAGGTTGAGGGTCATGAACGGGGCCTTTCCTGGAAGCTCAGCCAAGGGAAGTTGAAAATCGGTATCGGGTTGCACGTCGGTCGGACGCACACCGTGAATCAGTTGCGCGTCGGTCAGACGCGCACCCGTAGCCAGTCGATCAGGCGACGCACGCGGCCACGCGACCGGTCGGCGCCAGGGGCGATGTCGATCAGGGGCCGGCCCTCGCCGGCGCCCCAGGCCAGCAGCCCGATGGCCGCCGCGAAGGGCGGGCCGCCGGCGGTCTCCGGCAGGCCACGCACGCCGCGCGGTCGGCCGATGCGCACCTGCCGGTCCAGCACGCGGGCCGCCAGTTCCCGCGCGCCGATCAGCTGGCTCGCGCCGCCCGTCAGCACGACGCGGGACCCGGCCTCGCGCGCGACGCCGGCCTGCTCCAGCCGCTCGCGCACGAATTCGAAGGTCTCCTCCAGCCGCGGCCTGATGATGTTCACCAGCATGGTGCGCGGCACGCGCGCGATGTGGTCCTCATCCTCTCCGACCAGCGGCACAGGCAGCATCTCCCGCTCGTCATCCGCTGCCGCCATGGCGCCGCCATGCAGCGTCTTCAGCCGCTCGGCATGATTGATCGGCGTCGAAAGCACCCGCGCCAGGTCGTTCGTCACCTGCCAGCCGCCGACCGGGATCTGCGCCGTATGAATCAGCTGCCCCTCGCTGAACACGGCGATGGAGGTGGTGCCGCCGCCCATGTCGATGACGGTGGCGCCGATGCGCTTCTCGTCCTCCACCAGCGTCGCGAGGCCAGCGGCGAGCGGGGAGGAGACCAGTTCCTCCACCTCCAGGTCGCAGCGGGCGAGACAGGCGCCGAGGTTACGCAGCGCCGCCTGCGAGGCATCCACCAGGTGCACCCGTGCACCGAGCTGGTCGCAGACCATGCCACGCGGATCCTCGACACCGGGCGTGGCATCGACGGTGAAGGACACCGGCGAGCCATGCACCGTCTCCCGCCCATCCTCCGCACCACGGCGGCGGCCTTCCGCCAGGATCGCGCGCAGGTCGGCTTCCGTCACGGCGCGGCCGCTGATCGGCCATTGCAGGTTCATCAGCCGCGACGTCGGCTGGCCGCAGGACAGGTTGACGATGGCCCCGGTCAACTGCGTGTCCGACATCTCCTCCGCCTGGCCGACGGCGGCGCGGATCGCGCGCTCCGCCTCCTCCAGGTCGACGATGGAGCCACCCTTCACGCCTCGACCGCGCTGCCAGCCGAAACCGAGCACCCGCGGGTCGCCATCGCCCTCGATGCGCGCGATCAGGCAGACCACCTTCGTGGTGCCGATGTCGAGCACGCCGAAGGTGCCGCTGCGCGCACCGCGCCGGCGACGCTCGGAGGGCGGCTCGACGCCGATGGGCAGGCGCGACAGCGCGTTCATGCGCGGAGGACCTGGCTTGCGTTCATCCGCGCGTGCTCCGGGTGGCGTTGCGTCGTGCGGGCGGCGCCGGCTGTTCCGCCACCGGCTGCTGCCGCACCACCAGCCGGTCCGGCAGGCGCATGTCGACTGCGACCAGCGGACGGTCCAGCAGCGCGTTGCGGGCGTGCAGTTCCGCCAGCCGGTTCAGCGCCGGCGCCTCATGCCCTTCCGGCAGCAGCACATCCGTGCCGCTGTGCAGCCGCAGGTTCCAGCGCCGTTCGCCGATGCGCACCAGCGCCTGGGTGCGGGCCAGGATGTTGCGATGCGCCTGCAGCAGGTCGTACAGCTCCGCCGCGTGCTTTTCCGCACCGGCACCGACCACCAGCGGCAGAGGGCCGAAGGCGTCCAACGTTTCCGTCTCCACCACCAGCCCGTTGCGGTCGATCACCGCGAAGCGACCCTGGTGCTGCCAGATCGCGAAGGGCGCGCGTTCCTCCAGCCGCACCAGGATGGTGCCGGGCAGGCGGCGTTCCACATGGGCGGAGGCGATCCAGGCTATGCTCTGCAAGCGCTCCCGCGCCTCGCCCGGCGAGAAGCCGAGCATCGGGTCGCCACGCTCGACGCCGATGGCCGAGCGGATAAGATCGAGCGGCGCATTCTCGCGCCCCTCCACCAGCACTTCCGTCACCTCCAGCCCCGCCGCCAGGCCGAGTTCCGCCGCATTCTCCACCACTGCCCGCACGCGGCCGGCCGGGTCCGCGGCATAGACCGCATAGCCGGTCACGCCGAGCAGCCCGAAGCCGATGGCCCACAGCGCCGCCGGTCGCAGCAATCCGCGCCGCCGCTTGATCCACAAACGCAGCGAGCTGGGCCGGTCCGGCTCCCGCCGTGCCACCGGGGCGCGACGCGCGCTGCTGACGGGGCTACGCGCCATGCCGGGCCTCCCGCACCATCCAGGCACACAGCTCGGGGAACCCGATGCCGACATGAGCCGCCTGTTCCGGCACCAGCGAGGTCCGCGTCATGCCCGGCTGGGTGTTGACCTCCAGCAGGAACAGCCGTCCTGGTTCACCTGCCGTGTCGTCGTAGCGCAGGTCGGCGCGGGACACGCCGCGGCAGCCCAGCGCCTGGTGCGCCCGCAGCGCAATCTCCATCGCCTTTGCCCGCGTCTCGGGGTGCACGGGGGCGGGCAGGGTGTGGCGGCTGCCGCCGTCGGCGTATTTCGCCTCGTAGTCGTAGAACACGTGGCCGGTGTCGATTTCCGTCACCTCAAGCGCGCGGTCGCCCATCACGGCGACGGTCAGCTCCCGCCCGGGAATGAAGGCCTCCGCCATGATGCGCCGGTCGAACTTCCAGGCCCGTGCGACGTCGGCGCGCCGGTTGTCGCCCTCGCGAAGGATCTCGACGCCGACGGAGGAACCTTCGTTCACCGGCTTCACGACATAGGGCAGGGGTAGCGGGTCCGCCGCCTCCAGCTCCTCCGGCGTCACCAGCCGGCTTTCGGCGACGGGCAGCCCGGCCGCGAGGAACACCGCCTTCGCCGCGGATTTGTCCATGGCGACGGCAGAGGCGCGCACGCCGGAATGCGTATAGGGCAGGCCCATCCAGTCCAGCACGCCCTGGATGCAGCCATCCTCGCCGTAGCGGCCATGCAGCGCGTTGAACACCACATCCGGCTTCGCCGCCTGCAGCGCGCCGATCACCGCGCCGAGGTCGGCGCCCACGTCGATCGGCGCGACCTCGAAGCCCGCCGCGCGCAGCGCCGTCATCACCTGCCCGCCGGTCGCGAGGCTGACCTCGCGCTCCGCCGAGACGCCGCCGAACAGCACTGCCACGCGCGCGCTCATGCCGAAACCTCGCCGATCCGCTTGATTTCCCATTCCAGTGTGATGCCGGAATGCGCCTGCACGCGCGCCCGCACCTCCTCGCCGAGTGCCTCGAGGTCCGAGGCCGTTGCGCCGCCCGTGTTCAGCAGGAAGTTCGCGTGCAACTCGGACACCTGCGCGCCACCGCGCACCAGCCCGCGGCAACCCGCGGCATCGACCAGCGTCCAGGCCTTGTGGCCCGGCGGATTTTTGAAGGTGGAACCACCCGTCCGTGCCCGCACCGGCTGCGTCGCCTCCCGCGCCGCGCGGATTTTCGCGATCTGCGCCGCGATCGCCGCTGCGTCGCCCGGCTGCGCATGGAATCGCGCCCGCACCACGACGCCGCGCGTTGGCAGCGTCGCATGGCGGTAGGCGAAGTGCAGGTCTTCCGCCGAGAGGCGCAGAAGCCCATCCGGTGTCGCGACCTCCGCCCAATCCAGTGCGTCGCGCACCTCGCGCCCGTAGGCGCCGGCATTCATCGCGACCGCGCCACCGATGCTGCCCGGGATGCCCGAGAGAAACTCCAGGCCGCCAAGCCCCGCCGCCGCCGCATGTTCCGCGACCACCGCATCCAGCGCCGCCGCACCGGCCACGATGCCGTCGGCCTCCACGGTCACTTCCCCAAAACCGCGCCCCGCCAGGCGCAGCACCACGCCGCGCACGCCGCCATCGCGGATGATGAGGTTGGACGCGGCACCGATCACCGTCAGCGGCACCGCATCCGGCAGGTCGCGCAGCAGCAGAAGCAGGTCGTCCACATCGGCCGGCCGAACCAGCCATTCCGCCGGCCCGCCGACGCGGAACCAGGTGAAGGCCGCCAGCGGTGCCTCCTGCTGCACGCGCCCGCGCAGCGGCGGCAGGGTGGCGTGCGGGGCCATGTCGCGGCGCGCCGTCACGTGTTGCCGACCAGGCGCGGCCGCGTGCGCGACTGCAGCGCAGCAAGCTGTTCCGGCAGCGCATGTGCCCAGGTGGTGATGGTGCCGGCGCCGAGGCAGATCACGTAGTCGCCCGACTTGGCGATGGCGTTCACCATCTCCGCCAGGCTGTCCGGCCCCGGCAGCGGCACCACGCTGCGATGCCCGCGTGCGCGCAGCCCCTCGACCAGCGCGTCGCGATCCACGCCCGGCATCGGTTGCTCACCCGCCGCATACACATCCGCGACGATCACCGTGCCCGCGTCATTCATGCAGGTGCAGAAATCCTCGAAAAGAGAGGCGAGGCGCGAATAGCGGTGCGGCTGCACCACGGCCACCACGTCCCGCGCGCCGGCCTGCCGCGCCGCCTTCAGCACCGCGGCGATCTCCACCGGATGATGGCCGTAGTCGTCGATCACCGTGATGCCGCCGGCCTCCCCGGTGCGGGTGAAGCGCCGCTTGACGCCCTTGAAGCCCATCAGCGCCGTGCGGATGGTGGCTTCGGGGATGTCCATCTCCAGCCCGATGGCGATGGCGGCCAGCGAGTTCTGCACATTGTGGCTGCCGAGCATCGGCAGGCGCATCGGCTTCAGCAACCGGCTGCGCCCGGTGGCACGGTCGCGCACCGCAACCTCGAAGGTCGCACCGGTCCGGTCCGTGATCAGCTTCTCCGCCCGCACATCCGCCTGCGGGGAGAAGCCGTAGGTGATGATGCGACGATCCGACAGGCGCGGGATCATCGCCTGCACTTCCGCGTGGTCCGCGCACAGCACCGCAAAGCCATAGAACGGGATGTTGCCGACGAACTGGGCGTAGCCCTCCTTCATCGCTTCCTCGGTACCCCAATGGTCCAGGTGTTCCGGGTCCATGTTGGTCACCACGGCGCAGACGGCGGGCAGCTTCAGGAACGACCCATCGCTCTCATCCGCCTCCACCACCATCCAGTCGCCGGAGCCCAGGCGGGCGTTCGTGCCGTAGGCGTTGATGATGCCGCCGTTGATCACGGTGGGGTCGAGCTTCGCCGCTTCCAGCACGCAGGCGACCAGGCTCGTCGTCGTCGTCTTTCCATGGGTGCCGCCGATGGCGACCGCCCATTTCAGACGCATGAGTTCCGCCAGCATCTCCGCACGCCGCACCACCGGCACCAGCCGCGCGCGCGCCGCCTGCACCTCCGGATTGTCGCGCTTCACCGCGGTGGAGACCACCACCACCTGCGCCGTGCCGAGATTCGCCGCGTCGTGCCCGATCGACACCGGAATGCCGCTGGCGCGCAGCCGCAGCACATTTGTGCTTTCGGACAAATCGCTGCCCTGCACGGCATAGCCGAGGTTGTGCAGCACCTCCGCGATGCCGGACATGCCGATGCCGCCGATGCCGACGAAGTGGATGGGCCCGATGGAAAGGGGCAGCGCGCGCATCAACGGGACTCCGACTGCGCGATCGTGCGCGAGAAATCTTGCGGTGCAGGCCGGTGGACCAGCCCCTGCACCAAATCGGCCAAGCGCCGTGCCGCGTCCGGGCGGGCCAGGCGCGCCGCCGCGGCCGCTGCCTTCGCCAGCACCGCGGGCGTCGAGAACATCGCCGTCATCTGCCGTGCGAGCAACTCCGGAGTGAAGCCCGGCTGCGGCATGATCCAGGCGGCACCGGCGCGTTCCAGCGAACGGCCATTCGCCGTCTGGTGATCGTCGATCGCATGCGGCAGCGGCACCAGCAGGGAAGGCCGCCCGGCACAGGCGAGTTCCGCCACCGTCGAGGCGCCGGCGCGCGCGACCACGAGATGCGCCATCGCCAGCCGCACCGCGATATCGCCGAAGAAGGGCGAAAGATCCGCCGGGACGCCCGCTTCGCGATAGGCCGTCTCGACCCGCGGCAGATCCTCGGCCCGGGTCTGCTGCGTCACCACCAGGCGCTGGCGCAGCCGTTCCGGCAGCAGCGCCACCGCGCCCGGCACCACATCGGCAAAGATACGCGCGCCGAGGCTGCCACCCAGCACCAGCAGCCTGATCACGCCATCCTCCGGCTCCGCGAAGCCCTGGCCCGCGAGTGCGGCGAGCGCCGGCCGTACCGGGTTGCCCACCACCTCGACATGGGCCGAGGTCGGCACCCGCGTCGTATCATCCGCCGACAGCGCCAGCAGGTCCGCGCCGGGTGCCAGCAGCCGGTTGGCGCGGCCCAGGACGCCGTTCTGTTCATGCAGCGCCGTCGCCGGCCGCGTCGCCCTCGGCAGCAGCCGCGCCGCGATCAGCGGCGGGACGGAGGGATAGCCGCCGAAGCCCACCACTGCCGAGGCATCCAGCCGCGCAAGGATGCCGCGCGCCTCGATGGTGCCGGCCGCCAGTGCCAGGGCCCCGCGCACCGCGCCCTGCACGCCGCGGCCGGCGAGGCCGGAGCCCTTCAGCACGAAGCGTTCCGCATTGCCGAAGGCGGGGCTTTCGTAGGCGGCGCTGCGCGCATCCGTCATCAGCGCGATCCGTTCGCCACGCGCCACGAGTTCCGCCGCCAGCGCTTCCGCTGGAAACAGATGCCCGCCGGTGCCGCCGGCGGCGATGACGATGGGGCGCACGCTCGGTCCCCTCATCGCTCATCCTCGGCACGGGACAGGCGGCGGCGCGTCAGCGCCAGCAGCATCCCCATCCCGAGGGCAATGGCGAGGACGGAGGACCCGCCATAGGACACGAAGGGCAGCGTCATGCCCTTGGTCGGGATCAGGTGCAGGGTGGAGCCCATGTTGATGAAGGCCTGCAGCCCGAACTGCGTCAGCAGTCCGGCCGAGGCCAGCACCACGAACAGGTCGCCCTCGCCCAGCAGCCGCACCAGGCCGCGCACCACGACGAAGGCGAACAGCGCCAGGATGACCAGGCACATCACCAGGCCGAACTCCTCGCCGGCCACGGCGAAGACGAAGTCCGCATGCGCGTCCGGCAGCATGTTCTTCAGCCGACCTTCGCCGGGACCACGCCCGAGCAGTCCACCGTTGCCGAAGGCCTCCAGCGCCACCTCGATCTGGAAGTTCTCCGACTGCTCGCCGGTGAAGCGCGCCACGCGCGCCTGCACATGCGGGAACAGGAAATAGGCGCCAACGGCACCAGCGATGCCCAGCAGCCCGACGAAGCCCACGGCCAGCAGGTTCAGCCCGGCCACGAAGAACTGCGCGAAGAACACCGCCGCCACCACCAGCATCATGCCGATGTCCGGCTGGCTTTTCAGCATCACGCCGATCACGCCGAAGATCAGCACCGCCAGCACCGTCGCACCATGTCGGCGCGCCAGCTTGCCCTCCGCGATCAGCCAGGCGGCGACCACGGCGAAGCAGGGCTTTAGGAATTCCGAAGGTTGCAGCGAGCCGAAGCCCGGCAGCGAGATCCAGCGCCGCGCACCCTTGATCTCCGTGCCTACCACCAGCGTCGCCGCCACCATCAGCATCGCGCCCGCCAGCCCGGCCCAGGCCAGCAGCCGCACCTGCTTCACCGTCAGCATCGAGACAGCGACGAGCACCGCCGCCGCCAACCCGAGATAGACGACCTGCCGCAGGAAGAACATGTTGCGCGACGCGGCGCCGATCCGCTCCGCCACCGCGGGGCTCGCCGCCAGCATCATCACGTAACCGAAGCCGATCAGCGTCAGCAGCGCCGCCAGCGTCCAGCGGTCCACGGTCCACCACCAACGCCCGACTGTGGAGTTGTCCGCGCGCGAGACCTGGATCATGCCGCCCTCCCCACATCCGCGGAGGCCATCGCCTGGACCAGCGCCCGGAACCGGTCGCCGCGCGCATCGAAGCCGGTGAACTGGTCCCAGGATGCCGCAGCCGGCGACAGCAGCACCACCGGCGCATCGCCCGCCCGCGCCGCAGCGGCGGCGGCCGGCACCGCATCCTCCAGCGTCCCCGCGACCTCATGCGGCACGCCATGCGTGGTCAACGTCGCGGCGAAGGCGGGCGCATCGCGGCCGATCAGCACCGCACGGGCGATGCGCGGGAACAACGGCACCAGGCTTTCGATGCCACCCTCCTTGCCGGTGCCGCCGGCAATCCAGACGACACGGTCGTAGGAGGCCAGCGCGCGCGCCGCGCTGTCGGCATTGGTCGCCTTGCTGTCGTTGACGAAGCGCACGCCGCCGATCTGCCCGACCAGCTCCTGTCGATGCGGCAGCCCGCCAAAGCTGCGCAACCCGCGCGCGATGTCGGCCCGCGACACGCCGAGCGCCAGCGCCGCGGCCGCGGCCGCGGCGGCGTTCTGCGCGTTGTGGCTGCCGGGCAGGGCAGGGGCCTGGTCCAGGTCGGCGATCTCCCCGACCTCATCCCGCAGGCTACGACCCATCGCCCAGACGCCGCCCTCGACCGCCCTTTCGCCCGAAATCGGCACCCGCCGCGCCGCAGTCCCGAGCGCCATTCCGGCGGTCCAGGCATCGTCCTGGCCGACCACGGCAAAGTCACCGCTGCCCTGCCGCGCGAAGATGTTCGCCTTCGCAGCGGCATAGCCGGCCATGCTTCCATGACGGTCGAGATGATCGGGGCTGAGGTTCAACATGACTGTCCCGTTGAAGCCGACTTTCGCGATTCGCTCCAAGCTATAGGATGACATTTCCAGCGTGTAGACGCCGTCGGACCCCAACATCTTGAGTCCAAGCGCCGGAGGACCAAGGTTTCCGCCCACCTCCGATACGCGACCGGAACTGCAAAGGATGTGGTGCAACAGGGCCGTCGTCGTTGACTTCCCGTTGGTTCCGGTGATCCCAACGAAACACGCCGCGCTGCCCGACGCGCGGACGGCACGAAACAGGTACTCGACGTCGCACAGGATCGGCACGCCCGCCGCCCGTGCCGCCACCGCGGCCGGATGCGGCTGCGGCAACAGGTGCGGAATGCCCGGGGACAGCAGCAGCGCGTCGAAGTCGAACCGCCCGGCCGAGGGATCGCGTACCGAGAAACCCGCCGCCTCCGCCGCCGCGCGGGCCGGCGCGCCATCGTCCCAGCACGTCACGTCGCCGCCCCAGCCGGCCAGCCGCGCGGCCGCCGGCAGCCCGGCCCGACCGAGCCCCACCACCGCGATGCGCTCTCCCGCGAAAGGCTTCATCGCAGCTTCAAGGTCGACAGTCCGACCAGCCCCAGGATCATGGCGATGATCCAGAATCGGATGACGATGGTGGCTTCCGCCCACCCCTTCTTCTCGAAATGATGGTGAAGCGGCGCCATCAGGAAGACGCGCTGGCCGGTGCGCTTGAACCAGAACACCTGGATGATGACGGACAGGGTCTCCACCACGAACAGGCCGCCGACGATGGCCAGCACCACCTCATGCTTCGTCGCCACCGCCACGGCGCCGAGAGCACCACCCAGCGCGAGCGATCCCGTGTCACCCATGAACACCGCGGCCGGCGGCGCGTTGAACCACAGGAAGCCGAGGCTCGCGCCGATCAGCGCGGAACAGAAAACCGCCAGTTCGCCCGAACCGGCCACGGCGTGCAGTTGCAGGTGGTCCGCGAAGATGCGGTTGCCGACCAGATAGGCGATCAGCGCGAAGACGCCCGCCGCGATCATCACCGGCACGATCGCCAGGCCGTCCAGCCCATCCGTCAGGTTCACCGCGTTGGAGGCGCCCATCATCACCAGCATCGCCAGCAGCGGAAAGGCGATGCCAAGCGGGATCAGCGCCTCCTTGAAGAACGGCATCGCCAACTTGTCCGCCAGCGGTTCCGGCATCAGGAAGTACATCCACACCGCCGCGGCCAGGCCGATCGCCGCCTGCGTCACCAGCTTCTGCCGGCCGGACACGCCCTTGGTGTTGCGCTTCGTCACCTTCAGCCAGTCATCGGCGAAGCCCAGCGCGCCATAACCCAGCGTCACCAGCAGCACGCACCAGACGAAGCCGTTGCGCAGATCCGCCCACAGCAGGGTGGACCCGGTCAGGGCCAGCAGGATCAGCACGCCGCCCATGGTGGGCGTGCCCTTCTTGGTCAGCAGGTGGCTTGCCGGTCCATCCTCGCGGATCGGCTGGCCACCATTCTGCTTCGCGCGCAGCCAGCGGATCAGCATCGGGCCGAAGAACAGCGCGATGACGAGCGAGGTGATGCAGGCGGCGCCGGCGCGGAAGGTGACGTAGCGCACCACGTTGAACGGCGAGAAGCTGTCGGCCAGCGGGGCGAGCAGGTGGAAGATCATGCAGCGGAGCTTTCGTGAAGGCTTGCGGTCAAAGCCTGCACCACGGTCTTCATCCCGGTTGCCAGACTGCCCTTGACGAGAACGGCATCGCCATCGCGCAGCGCGGCGGCAACGATCGGCGCGAGTTCGGCTGAGGTTTCGGCCCAACCACCGATCTGCGCGGCAGGCAGCGTGTCCAGCGCATGGCGCATCAGCGGACCGCAGCCGAAGACCAGGTCGGCCGCCGCTGCGATATGCGGCGCAAGTCCGGCATGCTCATCCCGCGCGAAGGCGCCGAGCTCGCCCATCTGCCCCAACACGGCGACGCGCCGCCGCGCCGGCAGCAGCCGAAGCAGCGACAGCGCCGCGCGCATGGACGGCGGCTGCCCATTGTAGGCTTCGTCCAGCAGCACGGCGCGCCCACCATCCGGAGTCGAGATGGCGCGGCGGTCGCCACGCCCGGCCAGCGCGCGGAAGTCCGCCAGCACGCCCGCCACCTTCGCCACGTCACCGCCAAGCGCCGCGACGGCCGCCAGCGCCGCCAACGCGTTGCCCGCCATGTGCAAGCCAGGCGTGCCGAGCCGGAACGTCACGCGCGTGCCGGCGACCTCCGCCTCGATGTCGCTGCCCTCTGCATCGGCTGCGATCCGCGCTGCACGCACATCGCCGCCTTCGCCGAAGGTGACGACACGCGCACCGTGCGCGGCGTCCCGCAGCAACGGCAGGAAGGGGGAGGTTGCCGGCAGCACCGCGACACCGCCCGGCTCCAGCCCGCGCATGATCGCCGCCTTCTCCTGAGCGATCGCCTCGAGGCTGCCCATATGACCGATATGCGCGGCCTCCACCGCCGTGATGACGGCGACGTGCGGCCGCGCGAGGCGGGCAAGCGGTGCGATCTCGCCCGGGTGGTTCATGCCGATCTCGATCACGGCATAGGCACTGTCTCGCGACATCCGAGCCAGGGTCAGCGGCACGCCCCAGTGGTTGTTGTAGCTGGCCACCGCCGCATGTGTCGGACCCAGCACCGAGAGCAGGGCGCGCAGCATTTCCTTGGTCGTCGTCTTGCCGACGCTGCCGGTCACGCCCACCACCCGCGCCAGGCTGCGGCCGCGCGCTGCGTCCCCCAGGGCACGCAGGCCCGCCAGCGTGTCACCGACGCGCAGCAGCCGGGCATCCGATGACGTCCCGCCATCGATCATCGCCGCCGCAGCACCGCGCGCCAGCGCATCCGCGACGAATGCGTGGCCATCCCGCACATCCCGCAGCGCCACGAACAGATCGCCCGGCATCACCGAGCGGCTGTCGATGGACACGCCGGTGACAGCGACCTCCGCCGCCAGCGCCCCGCCGGTGGCTGCGCGCAACTCGGCGCTGGTCCACAGCGTGCTCATGCCAGGCCCGCCGCTGCGCGAACCACGGCCACATCGTCGAAGGGCAGTGTCACGCCACCGATGGTCTGGCCGCTCTCATGCCCCTTGCCCGCCACCGCCAGCACATCGCCCGGCCGCAGCGCCGCCAATGCGCGCGCAATCGCGGTGGCGCGGTCCCCGGCGTCGATGCCGCCGGGGCAGGCGGCCAGCACGGCGGCGCGGATCGCGGCCGGGTCCTCGCTGCGCGGATTATCATCCGTCACCCAGCAGACATCCGCCTGCGCCGCGCAGACCGCGCCCATCAGCGGCCGCTTGCCCGGGTCGCGGTCGCCACCGGCGCCGAACAGCGCATGCAGCCGCGCCCCCGGCGCGACATGCGCGCGCAGCGCCCGCAGCAGCCGGTCCAGCGCATCGGGTGTATGCGCGTAATCGACATAGACCGCCGCCCCACCCGCCAGCCGCGCCGCCAGTTCCATCCGCCCGCGCACGCCCTTCAGGCGCGGCAGCAGCGCCAACACCCGCGAAGGCGCCATTCCCGTGCCGATGGCCAGGGTCGCCGCCATCATCACATTGTCCAGTTGGAACCGCCCCGGCAGCGCCAGGTCCAGGCGCTCGCGCAGGCCGAAGCCCTCCAGCGTCACGTCCTGCCCATCCGGCCGCGCCTGATGCGCCACCAGGCGCAGCGCCTCACCGGCCTCGCCCACCGTCAGCAGCCGCAAGCCGCGCAGGGCGGCAGTCGCGCGCAATGCCTCGAGCGTCGCCGCGTCCATCTCCGTATTCGCCACCGCGCAGGCGCCCGGCGGCAGCAGCGTGTCGAACAGTCGCAGCTTGGCGGCGCGGTAGGCGGCCATGTCGCCGTGGTAGTCAAGGTGGTCCCGCGTCAGGTTGCTGAACCCGGCGCCCGCCAGCCGCACGCCATCAAGCCGCCGCTGTTCCAGCCCATGCGAGGACGCCTCCAGCGCCGCCGCGCCCACGCCCGCCTGCGCCAGCGCGGACAGCGCCGCATGCAGCGCCACCGGGTCCGGCGTGGTCAGGGACGGCCCGGGTGCGAACCCCTCCGCCACCAGCCCCAGCGTGCCCATGGACGCTGCGCGCTGCCCGTCCAGCGTCCAGATCTGTCGCAGGAAATCGACGCTGCTGGTCTTGCCGTTGGTGCCGGTGACGGCGACCACCGTCTCCGGTTGCCGTCCGTGGAAGGCCGAGGCGACCAGCGCCAGCACGCGCCGCGGATCGGCGGCGCGCATCATCGGCCTTACCTCGATGCCGGCCGGCCATTCCGTGCCGGTCGGTGCCAGCACCGCCGCCGCGCCACGTGCCACCGCCTCGCCGATGTAGCGTCTGCCATCCGCCTGGCCGCCGGGCAGGGCGGCGAACAGGTCGCCCGGTGCGACCTGGCGGCTATCCGCCGTCAGCCCGCCGAGCGGCGGCAGCGCGCCGTCCGGGACGCAAAGCTCCGGGATGGCCCGCAGTGCTTCGTCCAGGCGGCGCAGCGTGGGGGCTTCATCGCGGCGCAATGCTCACCTCCCGCAACAGCGCGGGCTCCGAGGCGTTGCGGCGCGGCGCCTGCGCGCGATCCTGCGAGGCGGGGGGCGCCACCGCGCCAACGCGTGGGGGAGCGCTCCGCGCCGGCTCGGCACGCGCCGGGGCGTTGCCAGGCGCGCGCGGGCGGCCCGGCTGCATCGGCATGGCGAGCGCGGCCTGGATCTCCGCCGCGCGCTCCGTCTCCGGTGCCATGCCGAGGATCGGCGCGACACGGCGCAGCACGGCGCCCGCCGCCGGCGCCGCGACCCAGCCCGCCGTGGCGAAGCCATGGCTGCGCGCATTCGGCTTCGGCTCGTCCACCATCACGTACAGCGCGTAGCGTGGCGCCTGCATCGGGAAGGCGCCGACGAAGGCGGCGATGCGCTTGTTCTCGAGGTAGCGCCCGTTCGGCCCGATCTTCTGCGCCGTACCGGTCTTGCCACCGAGGAAATAGCCCGGCACGTCGCCGCTGCGGCCGGAGCCTTCCGTTACCACCAGCCGCATCAGACGGCGCATGGTATCCGAGGTCCGCTCGCTGATCACGCGCGTGCCGTCCACCACCTCGCCATGCGGCCGCGCCATCAGCGTCGGCGGCCGCAGGATGCCGCCGTTGACGATGGCGGAGACACCGGTGATGACGTGCAGCGGCGTGACGGAGATGCCGTGGCCGAAGCCGATGGTCAGCGTGTTGATGTCCCGCCAGTGCTGCGGCCGTGGAATCAACGGCACCGCGGTTTCCGGCAGTTCCACCGAAAGCCGCGAGCCCATGCCCATGCGCACCATGAATTCCCGGTGCCGCGTCGGCCCCACCGCCGCGGCCATGTGCGCGGAGGCGAGGTTCGAGGAGTAGGCGAGGATTTCCGGCAGCGCCAGCCAGCGGTTCTTGCCACGATAGTCGTTGATGGTGAAACGCCCGACGCGAATCGGCCGTGACGCGTCATAGCCGCCCCAGACATTCACCGTGCCGAGGTCCAGCGCCATCGCCGCGGTCAGCAGCTTGAAGGTCGAGCCCGGCTCATACACGCCCACCGTAGCGCGGTTGAAGCGCGGATTGTTGCCCTGTTCATTGGCGCCCGGCGCCACCGCCTCGACCCGCGCCGGCTCGGCGAGGTCGAAGTCGGGCAGGGACACCATGCCGACGATCTCGCCGGTCTGGACATCCATCATGATGCCGGCGCCGCCGATGCCGTTGAAATCCGTGATCTGCTGCTGCACCGCGTCGCGCAGCGCCAGCTGCACCCGGACATCGAGGGACAGCCGCAGGTCCTCGCCGCGGCGCGTGCGCAGGCGCTCGTCATGGAAACGCTCGACGCCCGCCGTGCCGTTGCCATCGACATCGACGCCGCCGAGGATGTGCGCGGCAGCGCGACCCTGCGGGTAGATGCGGCGTTCCGCCTGCTCGAAATACAAGCCCGGAATGCCGAGCGAGTTCACCGACTGCTGTTCGCGCGGCGTCAGCGCGCGGGCGATGTAGGCGAATTGCCGCTCGCCGCTCAGCCGCGCCGTCACCGCCTCCAGGTTCAGCTGCGGCAGCACGGACACCAGCCGCCGTGCTGCGCCGGCCGGGTCCTGGATCTCGCGCGGGTTGGCGTACAGGGCCGTGATCGGCAGCGTTACCGCCAACAATTCGCCGTTGCGGTCAGTGATGGCGCCGCGACCGGGCAGGTGCTCGGCCGGCGGCGTGTTCTGCCGCACCATGGCCGCCAGCCGCACCGGCGCGACCGGTGAGATCAGCGTCGCATCGGCCAACCGCGCCGCCACGGCGCCGAACAGCACCGCGAAGCCGCCCGCGGCCAGCAGCAGGCGGGACCGCGTGCGTTCCAGAGCCGCACGGCGCACCAGCTCCGGCTGGCTGACGCGAACCAGCGCGCCCGGCGCGGCGGCCGTATGGCCGATCGTGCGTCCGGCGGGCGGAGCATCCGGAGGAGGCGGGAAGGACGGCATATCCGGGCCTACCGGCCGCGCGGCGGGGCGAGGCCGCTGTCGAGCGTCGCGGCGGCGGCGGAGGAGAACGGCACCGGCGGCGCCATCATCGGCCGGCCGAGCCCGAGGGAGGACGCCCCGCCGAGCGCGGAGACATAGGTCGGCGCTGTCGGAGCCGCCTGGGTGGTGCGGATCGGCGGCGCGGCCGGGCGGACGGGCGTGACATGCACGGCCGGCTGGACCTCCCGCGTCGGAGCCTGGCGCGCCGGCACCTCGCGCACCGGAGCGGCGGCGCGTGGTGCTGGAGCAGGCTGCGCCGCGCGCGTCGCGCGCTGCACGGCGACGGCGGCTGCCAGCACCTGCGGCGCCGGCGCCTCGGCCGCCCTCAGGCTGTCGTTGCGCGACGCCTCGGCCACAGCCTGCACCGGGGCGGCTGGCGCCGGGCGACGCGCGGCGGCGGGTGCCGGCTCCGGCGCCGTGGCCTGCGGGGCAGGCGCCTGGGTCGAAGCCATCATGATGGGCGCGCCGGCGGGCGTCTCCGGCACGAACAGGTTCGGCGCGCCTGCGAAGGCGACCGCGGCCGGCAGGCGCCGCTCCATCTCCGGCAGGCGGGTGAACTGCTGCGGCTGCATCGGCTCCAGCGGCAGGTGCCGCTGCACCACCTGGCGCAGGCGGTCCGGCTCGTTCAGCAGCGCCCATTCGGCGCGCAGGATCGAGGTACGGTCGCGTGCCTGCTCGATCTCCCGCCAGATGCCGCGCAGTTCACGGTCCTGCGTCGCGACCTGGTGCTTCACCTGGTACAGCCAGGCGCCCGCCCCGGCGAAGGCGCAGAAGCAGAGGATGGTGAAGGGCCGGATCATGTCGGCATTCCCTGTCTCGACGTCGCGCGGCGTTCCAGGCCGCGCAGGCGCGCGGACCGGGAACGTGGATTGCTGGCAGCCTCCGCGGCGCTGGGCCGCAGGGCACGGTAGGTCAGCAGATCGAACTCCGGCGCCGGCGCCGGCATCAGCGCCGCCGGATCGTGGCGGGACGCGGTGCCGGCGCGGCCGGCGGCACCCACCATGGCGCGCTTGACGATGCGGTCCTCCAGCGAATGGAAGGACACCACGACCAGCCGTCCGCCCGGCGCCAGCAGCGACTGTGCCGCGGCAAGCCCGCGCTCGATTTCGCCGAGTTCGTCGTTCACTGCGATGCGCAGCGCCTGGAAGGACCGCGTTGCGCCATCGATGCCAGAAGGGTCGCGCGGCACCGACCCGCGCACGATCTCCGCCAGCCGTGCCGTGGTCGTGATCGGCGCCTCGGCACGCTCCCGCAGGATGGCGCGGGCGACGCGGCGCGCATGCCGCTCCTCCCCCAGATCGGACAGGATCGAGGTCAATTCGCGTTCCGGCAGCGTGTTCGCCAGATCCGCGGCCGATGGCCCGGCGCGGTCCATCCGCATGTCGAGCGGCCCGTCATGGCGGAAGGAGAATCCGCGCTCCGATTCGTCGATCTGGAACGACGACACGCCGAGATCCATCACCACGCCGTCCAGCGTCGTGACGCCGCGTGCCGCCAGGCTGTCCAGCATGTCTCCGAATCGCGCATGCAGCAGGTGCAGCCGCCCGGAATGCTTCGCCGCCAGCGCCGCGCCACGCGCGATCGCATCCGGATCGCGGTCCAGCGCCCAGAGGGTACAGGCGGCGGCGGAGAGGATCGCGTCGGCGTAGCCGCCACCTCCAAAGGTCGCGTCCAGGTAGATGGCGCCGTCGCGGGGCCGCAGAGTTGCCAGCACTTCCTCCAGCATCACGGGAATGTGGCCCGTCATGACACGCCTCGCGGAGTCGTGGGGAGTACCGATGCAGCAACGGTCAGGCGCTTTTCGCGCATCTTCTGCTTGGCCTCGGCGACGTGGGCGCGTGCGGCGTCCTCGTTCCAGATCTCGAAGCGGTCGCCCTTGCCGAGGAACGCCACCTGGTCTCCCAGCTCGACTTCCGAGATCATGTCAGGCGGAAGGATCAGCCGGCCGTCGCCGTCGATGCGGAGCATCTCGCTGCCGGAGATGAGCGTGGCTTCCAGCACTTCACGCTCCTCCGAAAAATGTGGCAGGCCCTGGATGGATTCGATGATGTGCTGGAAGACCGGGCGCGACCGCGCTTCGATGCAGGGATGCTGGTGGGAGGTACGGAAGACGAGATGACTGGTCGCGGCGGACTCCAGTTCGGCACGGAACTGCGCGGGCACGGAAATGCGGCCCTTGCGGTCCAGCTTCCCGAAATGCGTGCCCACGAATTGGGTCATCGCGCTATGCTGCTGCTCCCCTCGCGACACGAGGTCGCGCCCCCTTGTTTCAGCGGGCCGACAAGGCCCCCCGACCTCGCCAGCCCGCCCGACCACCCCGTCCTGAAGCCCCAGAATGCCCCCAAGCCGGGCTCCAGATGGGATAAGATGGGAATACCTGGGAATTAGGGGGCGAGCAAGCTAATTTCGGGCTGCCGCCGCGGCCCGGTTCGCGCAAAGCCGAGCTTTTCCAAGCAATTAACGAACCAGCCTGATCTTCACATGAAGATTCCAGACATGACCCGTGCGTTGTGCTGATAATTCTTGATTTGTTCTTTTCGCGGCGCGTTCAGTGCCTGAATCGCATAGGTAACGAGTGGTGCCGGGTGGCCTGTAAGCCGGGTTCTGTCCCCATCCGAAGATGGTGGGCGACCATTCCTCTGGAGCCTGCGTCGCCGCAGGCTTCACGCGGCCAACCCGGGCTGCGGGGCGGAAATGCCCCTGCGTCCATCCGGAGCCCGGCTTGCGCCAGAATGCCGGATCAAGCTGGCAGCCCCTATTCGGCCTTGCTCCCGGTGGGGTTTGCCGTGCCGCCCCCGTTGCCGGGCGCGCGGTGCGCTCTTACCGCACCCTTTCACCCTTGCCGCGAGGTGCCTCCCTTGCGGGCAACACGCCGAGGCGGTTTGCTTTCTGTGGCACTTTCCCTGGGGTTTGACCCCCGCCGGCCGTTAGCCGGCACCGTATTCCCGTGGAGCCCGGACTTTCCTCCAGTACCTTGCGGCACCAGCGGTCGCCCAGCCACCCGGCACCGCGCCCCACATCGGCTGTCCGGGCCGCGCGGTCAATTGCCGAACAGCCTTAATCTTGGCCAACGTTCGCGCCAGCCTTTCGCCGCGATGCGCGCGGACATCGCGGCGCGGTCGCCGCCGGGCGGCGTGCGCAGCACGAAGCCCAGCAGATCCACCACGCCATGCGGCGCCAGGATCTCGAGTCGTCCGGCATGAAGCCGCGCCGTCACAGCCGTCGCCGTCTCCGGCCATCGTGCCAGCGCCGCGCCCAGTTCGGGGTAGGGCGCATGGCCGTGCCGGGCGGACATGCGCGCCTGGTTGGTGACGGACCATGGCAGCGCCGGCCGCACCGCGCGCAACGCAGCCTCGAAGACCGGATCAGCGTTCGCCCTGTCCAGATGCACCACGTCGAGGTCGGCCAGCACCGTCACATCCGGCGTCACGCCCGACAGCGCATCCCACACCGCGTTGCGCACGAATCCGGCGCCGATCCAGGCGCCGCGCGGACCTGCCAGCGCCAGTGCCTGCAGCGCATCCATGTGGCCGGGACTCGCCGCCAGCACCGCGGCGACCCGCTTCACCCCACGGCGGCCGCCACCGCCGCCAATCGCGCAAGCGTGCCGGCACTGGCCTGTCCGTCCACGCACTCCGGCCACCAGTGCCGCTGGAAGGCGCGCAGCAGCACGGGCAGGGGCAGATCCGTGCGGTAGCCGATGCGTCCGAGCAGGGTCAGCGCATCCCCGCCCGCTCCATGCACCGCGGCATCCGGCCACAGGCCGACTCCGTTGGCGGCCAAGCCCTGCCAGTCGAACAGCTCGCCCGGGTCCTCCTTGCGATCCGGCGCGATGTCGGAATGCGCCACCACATTGCGCGCCGCGATCCCGTGACGGGCAATGATCCCGAGGCACAGGTCGCACACCGCCGCCATCTGCAGTGCGGGGAAGGGACGATAGCCGAATTCATGGCCGGGGTTGACGATCTCGATGCCGATGCTGCGCCCGTTCAGCAGCGAGGCGCCGCGCCAGTGGGAGACGCCGGCATGCCAGGCGCGCCGATCTTCCGCCACCAGCCGGAATACAGCCCCATCCTCCTCCACCACGTAATGCGAGGAGACGCGGGAGGCCGGATCGCGGAGCCGCGCGATCGCCTCGGCGCCGCTGCGCATGCCGGTGTAGTGCAGCACCAGCATGTCCACCGGCTGCGGCCGTTCGTCGTGGTTCGGGCTCGGCAGGTCGCGGATGCGCAACGCCTACAGTCCGCGCTGCCGCTTGATGCGGTCCCAGGCCGCATTGATGTCGGCCACCTTGCGCGTCGCACGGTCAACGAATTCTGCCGGCACGCCGCGCGCCGCCAGCCCGTCCGGGTGGTTCTCCCGCATCAGCTTGCGCCAGGCGAGCCGTACCTCCTCATCCGTTGCCGAAGCCGGCAGGCCGAGCACGGCGTAGGCGTCGATCTCCTCCACCTGGCGCTGCGCCGCGCCGGTCTGGCCGCCCTTGGCGCGATCCCAGGCGGCATTATCGAGTGCGAATCGCAGATGCACGCCCTGCAGCATCCGCAACTCGCCCTTGGTCAGCGGGCCATCGGCACGGGCGATGAAGAACAGCGCGGCCAGCACATCCTCCAGCATGGCGCGGTTGTCGGCGAAGGCCTCGCCGAGCCGGTCGGCGAAAGGCTCCCACCCGCCGGTGTCCCGCCGCGCCTCGTCGAACATCTGCGCCACTTCACGCAGGTTCTGCGGCGGGATTCGGAACATCGCCTTGAAGGCGTCGATCTCGGTCCGCTGCACCGGCCCGTCCGCCTTGGCGAGCTTGGCCGACAGCACGATGACGGAAATCGCGAACAGGGTTTCCTTGTTGCCCAGCAGCGCCGCCATGTCGGCTGCGCCAGGCCCGATGCGCCCGCCGGGCCCCTGGTCCGCCGCATGGCCCATCGCCGCGCCGACCACGGCGCCGAGCGGCCCGCCGGTGACGAAGCCTGCAACCCCGCCCAGAAGTTTGCCCCAGATGCTCAAGCCGGCCTCGCGCGTTTCAACCCGGTCCTAGCATGGCCGGCGGCACGCCTACAGGGCTGCCCTCCGCCGGGCGCTAAATGGTCGCCGCCGCCCTTGCCGCCTGGTCGTAGAAGCCGGACAGTCCGCGCAGAAGCTCGGCAACCTGCGAAAGCTGCGCCTCCGCCGGGCCCGCCGCGCGCAGCGGCCGCGCCAGCAGGCGCTCCCGCACCTCCGCATAGGCGGCGCACAGCGCGGCGCCGGCCTCCGTTGCCGTCACCAGCTTTTCCTTGCCCGCCCGGCCGGTTGAGACCAACCCGGCTTCCTTCAGCTTGCGGATGGCGTAGCTGGCGATGTGCGTATCCTCGATGTCCAGCACCAGAAGGATATCCGCCAGGCGCTTCGGCCGGTCCCGGTGGCGCACCGTGTGCAGGATGAGGATCTCGGTGGCCGACATGCCGGGCCGACCGGCGGCGGCCATGCAGCGCACCATCCAGCGGTTGAAGCCGTGCCCGGCCAGGATCAGCCCATATTCCACCTCCGACAGCCCGGGGGAGGCGCCGGCGGCGAGGTGGGCGGAGGACACGACCGGCGTCGCGCTTGCTTTGGCTGGCATGGGGCGCCCTTGCGTCGATGCCGATCTGTATTGACGAAATGCTGATAAATTGTCAATGAAATGCGATCGTGCCGCCCGGCCTTGCATCGGCCCGGCCACAATGTGATCAGCGACGTAACCGAGGGGCAGGGCAATGAGCGGCTGGCAGTTCTGGATCGATCGCGGCGGCACCTTCACCGACATCGTGGCCCGCGATCCGGAGGGGCGCCTCGCCACCAGCAAGCTGCTGTCCGAGAATCCCGGCCGTTACCGCGACGCCGCCGTCGCCGGGATCCGCGCCTGCCTCGGCCTGGCACCCGATGCGCCAATCCCGCCCGGCACCATCGACGCCGTGAAGATGGGCACCACCGTCGCCACCAACGCGCTGCTGGAGCGCAAGGGCGAACGCGTGCTGCTGCTGGTCAACCGTGGCTTCGCCGACATGAGCCGCATCGGCAATCAGGCGCGGCCGCGCCTGTTCGACCTGAACGTGAAGCTGCCCGAACTGCTGCAGGAGGTGGTGGCCGAGATCGGCGGCCGCATGGCGGTCGACGGAACCGAGATCGAGCCGCTGGACGAGACGGCCGCGCGCGCGGCACTGGCCGCCGCGCACGCCCAGGGCATCCTCGCCGTCGCCGTCTCCTTCATGCATGCCTGGGCGCATCCGGCGCATGAGCTTCGCCTCGGCGAACTGGCGCGGGAGGCCGGTTTCACCCAGGTCAGCCTGAGCCACGAGGCTTCGCCGCTGCCGCGCATCGTGCCGCGCACGGATACCGCGGTGGTGGACGCCTACCTCTCGCCGATCCTGCGTCGCTACGTCGAACAGGTGGCGGGCGAGTTGCCGGGCGTGAAGCTGTACTTCATGCAGTCCTCCGGCGGCCTGGCGGAGGCACGGTCCTTCCAGGGCAAGGACGCCATCCTGTCCGGCCCCGCCGGCGGCATCGTCGGCGCCGCCCGCACCGCCGCAATGGCGGGCCTGGGCAGGATCATCGGCTTCGACATGGGCGGCACCAGCACCGACGTGGCGCTGTATGCCGGCGAGTATGAGCGCGCCTTCGAGACGCAAGTGGCCGGCGTGCGGATGCGTGCCCCGATGATGGCGATCAACACCGTGGCCGCCGGCGGAGGTTCCATCCTGAAATTCGACGGCGCCCGCTTCCGCGTCGGCCCCGAATCCGCCGGCGCCGTGCCCGGCCCGGCCTGCTACCGCCGCGGCGGGCCGCTGACGGTGACGGATGCGAATGTCATGGTCGGCAAGATCCAGCCGGCACAGTTCCCCGCCATCTTTGGCCCGGATGGCGACCAACCGTTGGATGCCGACATCGTCCGGCAAAAATTCGCGCAGCTTGCGCAGGAGATCGCCGCCGCCACCGGGCAGCCACAGGACCCGCGCGCGGTGGCGGAGGGATTTCTCCGCGTTGCCGTGGCCAACATGGCGAACGCCATCAAGCAGGTCTCGATCCAGAAGGGCCATGACGTCACCCGCTATGCCTTGCAGTGCTTCGGCGGCGCCGGCGGCCAACATGCCTGCCTGGTGGCGGATGAGCTTGGCATGGAGACGGTGTTCATCCACCCCTTCGCCGGCGTGCTTTCGGCCTATGGCATGGGCCTGGCCGACCAGAGCGCCATCCGCGAGGCCGCCGTCGAAGCGCCGCTGACGGAAGCCTCCATGGGCGATCTCGCCGCCCGCCTCGACGCGCTGGACGAGGCCGGCCGGGCCGAACTGGTGCGCCAGGGGGCCGCCGCCCCCGCCCTGCGCGCCGCGCGTCGGCTGCACCTGCGCTATGCCGGCACCGACAGCTTCCTGCCGGTGGCCTTCGGCAGCCATGCCGAGGTGCTGGCGGCCTTCACCGACGCCCACCGCCGCCGCTTCGGCTTCGCCACGCCCGAACGCCAGGTGGTGGTCGAGGCCTGCGTCGTCGAGGTCACCTCTCCCGGTGAGCAGGTCGAGGAAGCGACGCTGCCCGCACGGCCCGAGGGCGAAGCCGCGCCGCGCCTCGCCACCGTCCCTGTCTTCACCGCCGGCACCGAGCACGCGACGCCCGTGCTGGACCGCGGGTCGCTGCGCGCCGGCGACCGCATCCCCGGCCCGGCACTGATCCGCGAAGCCATCGCCACGACCGTCATCGAGCCCGGCTGGACCGCGGAGGTCACCGCGCGCAACCACATGATCCTGCGCCGCACCACGCAGCGGGAGGCCGCCCGCGTCGCCGACGCCACCCGCGTCGACCCGGTGATGCTGGAGCTGTTCAACAACCTGTTCATGTCGATCGCCGAGCAGACCGGCGCGGTGCTGCAGAACACCTCGCTGTCAGTGAACATCAAGGAACGCCTCGACTTCTCCTGCGCCATCTTCGACGAGACCGGCCGCCTGGTGGCGAACGCCCCGCATGTGCCGGTGCATCTCGGCGCCATGGGCGAAAGCGTGCGCACGGTCATCCGCTCCCGCGGCGCCACGCTGCGGCCGGGCGACGTGGTGGCGCTGAACAACCCGTTCAACGGCGGCACCCACCTGCCGGACATCACCGTCATCACCCCGGTCTTCGATGTGGCGGGGCGGGAGATCCTGTTCTTCGTCGGCTCCCGCGGCCACCACGCCGATATTGGTGGCCTCACCCCAGGCTCCACCCCGCCCGGTTCCGCGACGCTTGAGGACGAAGGCGTCGTCATCGACGATTTCCTGCTGGTCGCCGAGGGACGGATGCGGGAGGCGGAGTTCCGCGCGCTGCTGGCGGGCGCGAAGTATCCGGCGCGCAGCCCGGATGTGAACGTCGCCGACATCACCGCGCAGGTCGCGGCGAATGAGAAGGGCGTGCAGGAATTGCAGCGCGCCGTGGCCGACTACGGCCTCGACACCGTGCGCGCCTACATGCGCCACGTCATGCACAACGCCGAGGAATCGGTCCGCCGCGTGCTGGCCCGCCTCGCCGACGGCGCCTTCGAGACCACGATCGACGACGGCACGCCGCTCAAGGTCGCCATCCGCGTGAACCGGGAGGCGCGCAGCGCCACCATCGACTTCACAGGTACCGGCCCGCAGCGCCCGGACAATTTCAACGCGCCTGCGGCGGTCTGCCGCGCCGTGGTGCTGTACTGCTTCCGATCCCTGGTGGGGGAGGAGATTCCGCTCAACGACGGCTGTCTTGTGCCGCTCGAGATCATCGTGCCCGATGGCACCTTCCTCTCGCCGCGCCCCGGCGCGGCGGTCGTCGCCGGAAATACCGAGGTCAGCCAGATGACCTGCAACGCCCTGCTGGCGGCACTCGATGCCTGCGCCTCCGCCCAGGCCACCATGAACAACCTGCTGTTCGGCGATGCGGTTTACCAATACTACGAGACGGTCTGCGGCGGCACCGGCGCCGGTCCCGGATTCGCGGGAACTTCCGCCGTGCAGACGCATATGACCAACACGCGCATGACGGATCCTGAAGTGCTGGAACTCCGCTACCCCGTGCGGCTCGAGGAGTTCGCCATCCGCCGCGGCTCCGGCGGGGCCGGGCAGTGGCCGGGCGGCGATGGCAGCCGCCGGCGCATCCGATTCCTCGCGCCGATGGAAGCCGTCATCGTCGCCTCCCGCCGCACCGTCCCGCCGCATGGCCTCCATGGCGGGCTGCCCGGCGCGCCGGGTCGGCAATGGGTGGAACGTGCCGATGGACATATCGACCCGATGGCCGGCTGCGACCGCGCGGCCCTGCTGCCCGGTGACGTCCTGGCGCTCGAAACCCCCGGCGGCGGCGGCTGGGGCAGCCCCCCCGCTGCATGACGAATGCCGTCCCCCACCACCTCGCTTCGAAAGCCCTCTTCCCTACTTCTCGTGGGGGCGAGGGTTCGGTGAGGGGGCCGATCCGTGACCTGACCGAAACCGCGCCCCCATGAGGCGCCTTCTCGCCGGGCTCGCCCTGCTGCTGCTCGCGCTGGTCGCCGGCCTCTGGATCGGGCCCCGCTTCGTCGATTGGGAGCCGTGGCGCGGCCGCATGGCCGAACTCGCCAGCGAACAGCTCGGCCGGCCGGTGACGCTGGACGGGCCGGTGGAACTGCAACTTCTGCCACAGCCCGTGGTCCGCGTCGGCGGCGTCGCGGTCGGTCTGCCTGGCGAGGAATACGCCTTCACCGCGCGCCTGCTCCGCATCCGCCTCGACCTCGGCGCGCTGGCCGGCGGCCGGCTTTCGCCGCGCGAGATCGCACTGGTCGGCGCAGACCTGACCCTGCCCTGGCCGCCCGGCCCCCTGCTCAACCTGCGCCCGCCCTCCTGGATCACGCAGCTCGACGCCAACCTGGAGGACGGACGCGTCCGCATCGGCGGGGCGGTGCTGCAGGGCGTCACCGCGCGCCTCAGTTCCGGCGGCTACGCCCAGGTGCTGGACATCGCCGGCGCCTTCACCTGGAACGGCCGCGCCACCCGGTTCACCGCCGCGCTTGGCCGCCCAGGCTGGGACGGCATCGCCACCTTCGAGATGGCGGTGGTGCTGCCCGAGATCCTCGGCAATGCCCGCGGTGTGCTGATCCCCGGCACTGGCTTCGAGGGCCTGGTCGAGGCCAGTGGCCCGGACCTCGCGGCCCTGCTGCCAAGCCCGCCCGGCGCCTTCCGCGCCGCAGGCCGGCTCAGCGCCTCGGCAGAACTGATCGCCGCCGACGAACTCGCCATCGAGATCGCCGGCAGCCCGGCGCGTGGCGCGGTGGCCCTGCGCCTGCTGCCGGCCCCGCGGCTGGACATCGCCCTGGTCGCCAGCCGGCTGGACCTGGATGGCTGGGCCGCGGCGCTGCGGGCCGGCGGCCAGCGCCCCTGGCCCATCGCCATCGACCTGTCGGCGGAGGCGAGCAGCTTCCGCGGCATCCTGCTGCGTCGCCTGCGCGGCGCCGCCTTCCTCGAAGAAGGCCGGCTGACGCTGTCAGACGTCTCGCTGTTGCTGCCGGGCGAGACGCAGCTGGAGCTATCCGGTGCCACGGCAGGTGGCCGGCTGGAACTGTCGGCCCGCTTCGCTGGCCCCGACCTGCGCACCACCCTCACCACGCTCGGCCTGCCGGTTCAGGAACTGGACCCCACGCTGCTGCGCCAGGGCGAAGGCCGCATGCGCCTGGTGCTGGAGGATGCGCAGGCCGCAATGCCGGAATTCGCCGCGACGCTTGGCGAGATCCAGCTCTCGGGCGCCGGCGTTCTGCGGCATGGGGCGCGGCCGGCGCTTGGCCTCGGACTCAGCATCAACCAACTCGACCTGGCCCGCTGGCTGCCGCAGGGCTTCGACCTGCAGCGCGCCCGCCGCGGCCTGGGCTCCGTCGACCTCAACCTGCGCCTGGCGGCGGACAGCGTGCTGTTGCGCGATGCGGTGATGGAACGCGCCTCGCTGGATGCCGCGCTGGAGGGCGGGCGGCTGACGCTGCGGCGCCTGGCTGGGCGCGTGGCGGAGGTCGACCTGGCCGTCTCCGGCGTGCTGGCCCTGGCGCCGGCGCTTCGCTTGCAGGACCTGAACCTGGAGGCGACCGGCTCCTCCGCCCGGGGTCTTGCGTCGCTGTTCCCCGGCATCTGGCCCGACGGCACCCCGCTGGCGGACCTGCCTGTGGTGCTGCGCCTGTCCGGCGGCGGGCCGATGGAGGCGCTGGCGCTGCGCGGCAGCGCCGAGATGGGCGAGTTGCGCCTGGAGGCCTCCGGCACGGCCGATGCGCAACAGCGGCGTGGTACCGCCAGCCTGACGCTGCGCCACCCGGGCGCACCACGGCTGGTGTCCGAAGCCTTCAGCCGTGACGTCGGCGCCTGGCTGGGGGAGGGGTCCTTTTCCCTCATCGCCAGCATCACCGCCGGCCCGCAAGGCGTCGCCGCGGAAAGCTTCGAACTCGTCGCCGCCGCGCTGCGGGCCCGCGGTGCCCTGGCGCTCGCCACCAACGGTGGGCGGCCACGTCTGACGGGGCGCATCGTGGCGGAAAGCCTGCCGCTACCTTTTCCCGGCTGGCGCAGCACGGACCCGATCGGCCTGCGCAACCTGGCCGACCTCGACGCCGAGGTGGCGCTGGAGGCTGCCCGCATCCCGGTCGCCGGCATCACCGCCGAACAGGCAAGTGCGCTGCTGCGCCTGGCGGAGGGCCGGCTGCGGCTGGAGAACCTGCGTGGCCGCCTGGCTGGGGGGCAGTTCGAGGCGACCGTCACCGCGGAGGCACCAGCCGGGCTGCCGCCGCGCCTTTCCCTGGCCGGGCGGCTTGCGGATGCCACGATCGGGGAGAAGCTGTTCGGCCTGCCGATTGACATCGCCGCTGCCCGCGGCAGCCTGGGCTTCGCGCTGGAGGCCGTTGGCCATTCCGCGGCGGCCCTGGTCGGCTCCCTGACCGGGCGGGCGCAAGTGGATCTGCGCGACGGGGTGCTGGCCGGCTTCGATCTTGCCGCCGCCGCAACTGCGAGCGCCTTGCCGGACGCATTGGGTGCCGAGGCCGCCATTCGGGAGGCCTTGTTGACCGGCGCCACCGCCTTCGACCGGCTGGAGGGCGAGACCGCCCTGGTCGGCGGCCGGATGCGCCTGGAGACGGCGCGGCTCGCCACGGAGGCGGGTGCCACCGCGACCCTTGCCGGCGAGATCGACCTGGCCCGCGCGACGCTGGACCTGCTTGTGCTGGCCCGCCCGGCGGTACCGGAGGCGCCCGACCTCGGCCTGCGCCTGACCGGCCCCGCCGACGCCCCCCGGGCGCTGCCCGAAACCTCCGCCTGGGCCGTATGGCGCGCCGCCCAGCCTTGATCTCGCGACGCCCTCTCCCTCAACGGGGAAGGGGTGGGTGCGGGGGGGAGCGCCGCGTTATCGCCGCGCCAGCTGCCGGTTCTCCAGCCGCGACAGCAGCCGGACGCAGGGCCACAGCAGCAGGAAGTATATCACCGCCGCGACCAGGATCGGCGTGGCGTTGTAGGTGATACTTTGCGCCTGGCGCGCCTGGAACAGCAGTTCCGGCACCGCGACGACGCTGGCGATGGAGGTCAGCTTCACCACCTCCAGCGTGTTGCTGATCAGGTCCGGAAGCACGTTCCGCACCGCCTGCGGCAGCACCACGAAGATCCACACCTGCCAGCGCCGCAGCCCCAGCGCGCGCGCCGCTTCCGGCTGCCCGCGCGGCACCGATTCGATGCCCGCCCGCAGGATCTCGGCGTAGTAGGCGCCGGTGTTCAGCAGGAAGCCGAGTGCCACCGCGCCCCAGGCGCCAAGGTCGATGCCGCCAAAGGGCAGGGCGGCATACAGGAAGATCAGCAGCACCAACGGCGGCACGGCGCGGAAGAAATCGATGAAGCCGATCAGCGGCCAGCGCACCCACGGCGACTTCCGCGTGCCCAGCACCGCCAGCAGCAAGCCCGCCAGCATCCCGAGCGGTACCGTCATCAGTGCCAGCAGCATCGTCTGCACCAGCCCGATCCACAGCAGGTGGGAGGAGGCTACGGCGATCTCGGCATTGAGGAAGGCCTGGACGAAGTCGTTCATCGCTTCCACGCGAACTTCGTCTCGACCCAGCGCCCCGCCACCACCACCGGCAGGAACAGCACGAGGTAGGCCGCCGCCCCCAGCGTCAGCGGCGTCGGGTTGCCGGAAAACGCCATGCCGGATTGCGCCGCGCCCAGGATCTCGGAGACCGCCACGACGCTGCCCAGCGCCGTGCCCTTGGTGATGGCGATGGTGCGGTTGACCAGCGGCGGAATCGCGATCCGCACCGCCTGCGGCAGCACGATCTTCCTGAGTGTCGGCAGGAAGCGCAGGCCAAGCGCGCGGCCCGCTTCCCACTGCCCGACTGAGACGGCGGAAATGCCGGCCCAGAAGATTTCCTCGGCGAAGGCCATCAACACCAGGGTCAGCGACAGCCAGGTGGCCCAGAAGCCGGACATGGAAAGCCCGGCGGCAGGCAGCCCGAAATAGATCAGCACGATGATGACCAGCGGCGGCAGCGCGCGGAACAGGTCCACCACGAAGATGATGGCCCAGTTCAGCGGCCGGATGCCGAAGGCGCGCACAACAGCCAGCGCCAGGCCGAGCAGCAGGCCCGCCACGATGACCAGCAGCGCCAGCAGGATGGTGATCCCCAACCCCTGCAGGATCATCGGCGCGTAGCGCGCCGCGACCTCGGGGTTGAGGAAGTTGAAGGCGAAGGCCTCCCAACCCGTCATGAGGCGATCAGCAACGCGGCTCCCGCGGCGTCGCGTCGTAGCCGGGCAGGCCGGGGACGCCGGTGCCGGGGAACACGGTGTTCTCGGCGTCATCCGCCGCAGGTGCGACGCCGAACCACTGCTGCGACAGCCGCGCGATGGTGCCGTCCTTCTTCATGCACTCCAGCGCATTCTCCAGCTGCACGCGAAGCGCGGTGGCACCGATCGGCAGCGGCGCGGACCAATGCGCGCGGGTGTTGGTCAGCACCAGGTCGGGCACGAATTGCGGCGTGCGGGTCGCGGCGTAGCGCACCACGGTGTTGCCGCCGAGATTGGCATAGGCGCGGCCGGACACCACCGCCTGCACCGCATCCGTCTGCGTGTCGTAGGTCTGCACCGTGAAGCCCATGGCGGCGGCGTTGGCCTGTGCCCAGGCGTCGTAGGCGCTGCCCTTGTTCACGCTGATCGCCTTGCCGCGCAGTTCGTCCGTCGAGGCGATTGGCGCGCTGCCGCGGCGGATGCCGAACTGGAAGGCGGTATAGAGGTAGCCCTCGGTGAACAGCATGCTCTGGGCGCGTTCCGCCGTGACCGTCACCGGTGCGCAGAGGAAATCGTAGCGCCCGGCATTCATCGCCGGGATCAGGCCGGAGAAGCTGGCGCTGTCCACCGTCAGCTCACGCCCCATGCGCTTCGCCGCCTCGCGGAACAGGTCGATGTTGAAGCCCTGCACGCCGCCCTGGAGCGTCGGGAAGGCATGCGGCGCGAAGGTGCCGTCCACCGCGCAGCGCAGCGGCCCCGGCGCCTGCGCGCTGGCCGGGATCGGGGCGGATGTCGTGAAGGCCATGCCGAACAGGCATGCGGCGAGCAGGCGGCGCATGATGAAGTCTCCCGGTTTATCGATGTCTCCCGCAATGACGATCCCACTGCCGCCCACCCCGCGCAACCGCCGCCGGGGGTGCTTTGCCGCAGTGCAATGCGATCATGAAGGATTTGTCATGTGAAGCGGAGCTTTGCCCAAATCCTGCCGCTTCATGGTCGCGTCCCGGCCAAGCGCCCTGCGTAGACACCGTATGCAACATCGCAGCTTCCGGATCAGTCCCATGCCCCGTTTCGCGCTTCTGCTGGTCGGTCTTGGACTTCTCGCCATCATCCTGACGGTGGCCCTGGTGATGGGCGATGCGACTCTGCCCGGCCGGGTGCCGCTGCTGGGTGCCGCCGGTCTCGCCGGCTTCGGTGGCCTGTCGCTGGTGGTCGGGCTGTGGCTGCTGGAACCCGGCCCGCGGGTGCCCGAGGCCGGACTGCGCCACCGGTAGGGCCGGCTCAGATAGGTCCGGTTCAGGTAGGAACGGCTCAGGCCTTGTCCGGGTAGAGCCCGCGCAGCCCTGCCTCGCTGGCGTCGCAGCGGCCACGCTCGGTGATCAGCCCGGTCACCAGCCGCGCCGGGGTCACGTCGAATGCCGGGTTGGCGGCGGGGCTGCCCTCGGCGGCGACGCGAATTGTCTCGATCCGGCCATCGGCGGTGCGGCCGGTCAGGTCCGTGACCTCCGCCGCGCTGCGCTCCTCGATCGGAATCTCCGCCACGCCATCGGCCACCGACATGTCCAGCGTCGAATGCGGCAGCGCCACCCAGAACGGCACGCCGTTGTCGCGTGCCGCGAGCGCCTTCAGGTAGGTGCCGATCTTGTTGGCGACGTCGCCGTTGCGGGTCACGCGATCGGTACCGACGATCACCAGGTCCACCTCGCCATGCTGCATCAGGTGGCCGCCGGCATTGTCCGCGATGACGGTATGCGCAACCCCATGCCGGCCGAGTTCCCACGCCGTCAGCGCCGCGCCCTGGTTGCGTGGGCGCGTTTCGTCCACCCAGACATGCACCGGCAGGCCGGCATCATGCGCCATGTAGATCGGCGCCAGCGCCGTGCCCCAATCCACCGTCGCAATCCAGCCGGCGTTGCAATGCGTCAGCACGTTGACGCGGGATTTTCCGCGCGCCGCGGACTCGATCAACGGCAGGCCGTGCTCGCCGATGCGGCGGCAGGTTTCCGCGTCGTCGTCGCAGATCGCGGCGGCCTCGGCATAGGCGGCGGCGACCCGGTCAGCCGGTGCCCGGTTGTGCAGCGCCGCCCGCATCCGGGCCAGCGCCCAGCGCAGGTTGATCGCTGTGGGACGCGTCTCGCCCAGAGCCGCCACCACGCGGTCCAGGTTCTCCGTCGAGGCATCCGCCCGCAGAGCCAGCGCCACGCCATAGGCGGCAACCGCGCCGATCAGCGGCGCACCTCGTACCTGCATGGACCGGATCGCCTCCGCCACCTGCGAGACCTCAGTCAGCCGCAGGATGTCGAGCGACCAGGGCAGCTTGGTCTGGTCGAAGATGCGGATCGACCAGCCGTCCGAGGGTTCGACCCAGACGCTGCGATAGGGGACGCCGTCGATCTTCAAGCACTCGCTCCCACCCTGCCAGCGACGGCATGTAGCGACGCGAAACCGCTGCCGCCAGACGCAGTGCCGTCTTGCCCCGCCGCCGCTTCGGTCGCAAAGTCCGTGTTCGTTACGTCATCGAATCCAAGGATAGGAACATGGCCAGCGTCTGGGTCTACAACTGGAACGTATGGCCCGCCCCGTCTGCAAGCTGTGTCGACATCCTTGGCTTGAGCAGTCTGCGTGAACGTATCCGGCCTCGGAGCAAGCTCCCTGCCAAGATGGAGATCCGCGCGGCCCGGGCCTTAAAATCACAGCGGCCTCGGAGGCCGTTCAATACACCAGGCTGCCGTGCCGCCGATCGACTGTCAGGCCATCTTTGTCACCACCTCCCGCAGACCTCCTGGGCCAAGGCGACCGGTATTCCGCTCGCCCTGGCCGATCTCACCCTCGCGTCAAGCCGCCGCGGCCGCCGCCTCGTAGGTCCGCCCGCGCGCCAGCAGCGCCCATGCGATGCGCGCCAGCTTGTTCGCCAGCGCCACCACCACGGTGTTCTTGTGCGCCCGCTCGAGCAGGCCGCGTAGCCAGGCGCCCAGATGCGTCTCTGTCGCCGCCAGCCTTGGCAGCACCGCGCGGGCACCGTGGATCAGGTTCTTGCGCAGGTAGCGGCTGCCTCGCTTGGTGATCCCGAGCAGCTTCGGCTTGCCTCCCGTCGTTGCCTGCTTCGGTACCAACCCGAGCCAGGCCGCGAGGTCGCGTGCTCGCCCGAACGCGCTCGCATCGCCCACCGCCGCGACCAGCGCCGTCGCGTTGATCGGCCCGATGCCCGGCACCGTCGCCAACCGCCGCGCCGCCTCGTCCTGCCGTGCGCTCGCGGCGAACTCCTCGTCGAAGACCGAAATACGCCGGTCGAGTTCTGCCAATTCCGCCCGCATGTCACTCACCAGCCGACGGATACGCGGGCTCAGGCAGTCGGGTGCGTCCTCATCGCGAGGCGCGTCGACCCAGGCCGCTACGGCGCGGCGCCGCTGCGGCAGCACGATCCCGCGCTCCAACAGCAGGGCGCGCATTTGGTTGATCAACGCCGTCCGCTCCGCCACCAGGCGCTCGCGTGCCCTGTGTAGTGCTTGCACGTCGAGCTGCGCCTCGGCCTTGAGCGGAACGAAGCGCATCGTTGGGCGGGTCGCCGCCTCGGCGATCGCCTCCGCGTCACGGTCGTCGTTCTTTTGCGCCTTCACATATGGCCGGACATACTCCGGTGGCATCAGCCGGACCTGGTGCCCGAGCACCGCCGCGGCACGACCAACATAGTGCGCGCCGCAGCACGCCTCCATCGCCACCACGCAACGTGGCAGCTTGCCCAGCAGCGCCGGGATGCCGTCCCGCGCCACACGCCGCCGGAATACGACCTGCCCGTTCGCCGACATCCCCACAACGCTGCAGCTGGTCTTGCCCAAGTCGATACCGAGAACCGCAACTTCCGACATCGTGGCCTCCTCCTCCTCGAGAAAGGCAACCCTATCCCAGGGCGCCTCAGCGAGGGGCGGGCCATCCCATAATCACAGCCGCGGCGGCGATGGTGGCGCCTGGGGGCATTCCTCGCTCTGGATCGAGGGCGGTGCCTATATCTCCTGGTGGCCGGAGCAGGATGGGCGGCAATACACCGTGGACCAGGACACCCATCCACGGATGGCGGCGTTCCTCGGCAGGGTGATCGGCACAACGAACGTTTACAAGGTGAAGCATCGCTGCAACCCAAGCTACCAGCACGACGTGAGCGACGAGGGCGGCCGCGGCGCCGACATGATCGTCCGGATCGCCGCCGGCGTCCTGGACACGGAGGCGATGCAGCGCTGGTGGGCCGGCTACGCCTACGAGTCCGCTTCCTACCACGTCATCAAGAAGAACTGCTCCACGACCGTGATCCGCGCGCTGCGGGCCGGCGGCTCGGACCAGCACACCAGGGGCTTCCAGGCGACTGACTTCCTGTCCAAGCGGAAGGGGTGGGAGCCCACGGACATCGTGGCCTATCTGCGCGACATGAATCGGAAGCTGGGCGACAAGAAGGTCAACCTCGACGCCTCCATGAACACCCTGCCCAAAAACAACAGGCCGTTGCCGGATAATGGCGGCGTCGCGATGTGCGAGTCCCACAACCAGCCGCTGTTGACCTGCAGCATGTGCTGAGGTGCCGGCGGGTCAGATGCGCTGGTGCAGAGCGCAGACCAGGGTGAACAGCCGGCGCGCGGTTTCGAAGTTGATCTCGACCTTGCCGGCCAACCGCGCCGCGAGCAATTCCGCACCTTCGTTGTGCAGCCCGCGGCGGCCCATGTCGATCGCCTGGATGCGAGCCTCGGAGCCACCCTCCGCCACCGCCTTCTCATGGCTCTCGACCACCATGTGGTAGTCCTTGATCAGCCGCCGGAATGGCCCGAGCGCCAGGACCAGCGCGTGCAGCGGCGCATCCTTCGCGTCGCGGATCTCCAGCATCAGCCGGCCGTCGCGCACCGCGATCGCCAAGCCGAAGGGCCCCGGGCCGAGTCCCGCCGGGCGGAAGCGGTTGCCGGCGAGCAGGTCCTCCACCGCCTGGCGACGATCGGCTTCCGCGTAGGGGCTGGGCAGCAGCGCGTGACCATCGGGCAGCTCGACGCGCACCAGGTCCCGCTCCGGCTTCGGCGCCGCGCTGTCAGGCATCCGGCGTCCGCGGTCTGGGCGGCGCCTCGGGGGTGCCGTGCTCGCTGCCATCGAAGCCGAGGCGCACCATCCAGCCAACCGTCGCGCCCTTCACCGGTCGCAGCAGCAGGATGCAGGCGATGGTGAAGGCGGGCAGCCAGACCACCATGTGCAGCCACATCGGAGGCATGTAGGCGCGTTCGATCCAGAGCACCGGCGGGATCAGCAGGTGCCCGGCGATGAAGATGACGAAATACGGCGGCGCGTCGTCGGCTCGTAGCCGGCCGAGCGGCGTGCCGCAGACCTCGCAGGCATCCACCAGGCGCAGATAGCCCTGGAACACCTTGCCTTCTCCGCAGACCGGACAACGGTTGCGCGCGCCGCGCCAGATCGACGTCCAGGCAGAGGTCACCGGCGTGGTGTGCGGGGCGGGTGCCGAGCGGTCGGGCTCCCAGCGCGTCATTTGGCATTCCTTTCGGCGTGTCACCGCGCGGAAGTGTGTGCCCCTCCGCCGGTCCCGCCGTTGTGCGGTGCAATATGTCCTGCCGGGTGAAGGCGATCAAGGTCTGGATCAGGGCTTGCCCGGCACCGCCCGCCCGCCGATCTTGCCCCAACGCGGCATGCGGCGCGAGGGTTCTTCGCGGCCGACGGAGGAGACAGGGCGATGGCGGACCGGATCCTGGTGATCAATCCGAACAGCAGCGCCAGCTGCACCAGCGGGATCGACGCCGCTTTGGCCGGCTTTCGCGCCCCCGGACTGCCGCGCATCGAGGTGATGCAGATGGCAGGTGGCCCGCCCGCCGTCGTCACCTGGCGGGACTGGTTCGGCGTGGCGGAGCCGCTGTGCCGCCTGGTGGAGCGCGAGGCCGCGTCCGCCTACGTCATCGCCTGTGTCTCCGATCCCGGAGTCGACGCGATCCGGACGGTGACCCGCGCGCCGGTCTTCGGCCCGCTGCGCAGTGCCGTGGCCGCCGCCCTGGCGCGGGCCGACCGCTTCGGGCTGATCGCGTTCGGTGACCCATCCCTGCCGCGCCAGCGCCGCGCCCTGCAGGCGATGGGGGTGGAGGGCCGGCTTGCGGGCCACATCCCGCTGAACCTGCCGATGGAGTTGCTGACGGACCCCGCCGCCCCACGCACCGCCCTGGTCGGCGCGGCGCAGGCCCTGGTCCGGGAGGGGGCGGAGGCCGTGATCCTCGGCTGCGCCGGCATGGCATCGCACCGCGCGGCTGTGGAAGCCGCCTGCGGCGTGCCGGTCATCGAACCCTGCCAGGCCGCCGTGGCGCTGGCGTTGCAGGCGGTGATCGCAGCCCGGCCCGCGCTGGCCCAGGCTGCGGAATAGCGGCTGCTAGTTCAGCTTGGGCTACTTCAGCTTGGGGCCGGCGGGCTTGCCGTCCCAGCTTTCCACCATCCAGGTGAAGGCGGTGGTCCAGGCCCGGTCATTGCTGTGCGGCAGGCGGCCGGCGTTCAACTCCGCGAGGTCGGCATCGGCCAGTTGCAGATGCGGCGTTTCGCCGGGCTTGGAGACGAGGCCCTCCTCCGCGCCGACCTGATGCAGCCTGTCCCACATGTGCGACTGGCCTTCCTCCGCATCCCAGGACCAGCGGCCTTCCAGCGCCAGCACGAAATCCGCCGCCAGCCCGTACTGGTGCAGGCTCTCGAAGGCGCGGACCGGGGTCAGGATGCGGCCGGGGCGGCTGCGGCCGGAGCCATACAGGTGGTTCTGGCGCCAGGGGCCGCGCATGCCTTCGTAGATGCCGAACGGAACGCCTTCCTCGTTCAGCCGCGCCACCGTGCGCAGTGCGCGGTCGCGGAACGCCGGATGCAGCATCTTCGGCTCGCGGTTCACGCGGTCCACGTTGCGCCAAGGGAAGGTTTCGGTGACATGGCTCGGCGCCTTGGCACCCGCCACCTGCCGGCGCAGCATGGCGGACGGCGCGAAGCCCTTCTGGCCGGACGGCGCCTCCACCGGCACCCAGCCATCCGCGGCTTCCCCGACCAGCACCAGGACCTGGTCGATCGGCAGGGTGCGGATGGCCTTCTGGTCCTCGCCGGGTCCATCGCGCAGTTCTGTCGTCGCGACGACGCGGTACAGGACCGGGTAGGCGGAGGCTTCACTCATGCGGGGGACAACCTTGCGAACGGGCGCGGAGATTACCGCGATGCAGCGTGAACCGCCAGACGGGCCTCAGCCCGTGGGTGTCCAGATCGCTGGCGCCTCGCTTCCGGTCTGCGCCGTGATGCGGGTGTAGTGTTCCGGGCGCCGGTGGCGGGCGAAGTTGAAGATCGTGTTGCGGCCCAGCTCGCACATGCCGAGATCGCAGTCGGCGACGATCACCTCGTCGTCCCAGGAGGTCGCCTGGGCCATGATCTCGCCCTGCGGATTGCAGATGATGGAATGGCCGAACAGCTCGTGCCCGTCCTCCGTCCCCGCCTTGGCGACGCCGACGCCGAAGGTGGCGTTCTGGTAGCAGCCGGCCTGGATCGACAGGTGGCTGTGCGCGACCCGCAGGTGATGCGCCTCGAAGCCCCGGTTCTCCATGTTCAGGCTCGGCGTGTTGTAGCCGAGCATCACCAGCTCCACCTGCTGCAGCCCGAGCACGCGCCAGGCTTCCGGCCAGCGACGGTCGTTGCAGATCATCATGCCGACATTCACCGGCCCGGCGCTGCCGACCGGTGCGCGAACCACGGGAAAGCCGAGATCACCTGGCTCGAAATACCGCTTCTCGAGGTGCTGGACCTTCCGGACCGGGTCGTACTCGACATGCCCGGGCAGGTGCACCTTGCGGTACTTCAGCACGATCTCGCCGGAGGGGTGGACGAAGACCGCGGTGTTGTAGCGGTGCCCGTCCGGCGTCATCTCGGCGTAGCCGAGGTGGAACGCCATCCCCATGCGCCGTGCCGCATCGAACAGCGGCGCGGTCTCATTGGAGGGCAGGGCGTGCTCGTACCACTGATCCGCCTCGGCCAGGTCCTCATGGTACCAGCGCGGGAAGAAGGTGGTCAGCGCCAGTTCCGGGTAGACCACCACCTCCGCCCCGCGGCGATGCGCCGTCTCCATCAGGCGCACCATGCGGCCCACGGCCACGTCGCGGCCCTCCGCCTTCTGGATCGGCCCCATCTGGGCGGCGGCGACGGTGAGGCGGCGGGTCATGCGGCGGATGCTCCGGTTCGACAGGCGCGATATGCCGCGCCAGACGGCCCTTCGCCAAGCCCCGGCGGGTAACTTCAATCCGGCGCCACCACCCCGACCTGCTCGACGATCCGGCCATACCATTGCGGCCGCCGATGCGCGGCGAAGTTGAACATCTTCTCCTTGCCCTGCCGGCAGGCGTCGAAATCCACCTCGGCCAGGATGACCTCATCCGCCGTGGTCTGCGCCTGCGCCACCACCACGCCGTTCGGGTCGACGATACAGGACCCCCCGATCAGCCCGGCGCCGTCCTCCACCCCCGCCTTCGCCACCGCGATCGCCCAGGTGGCGTTCATGTAGGCGTTGGACTGCGCCGCCAGGATCGAGTGGAAGGTCCGCAGCACCTCGCTCTCCCCCTCGCCGCCATTCGGGTCATAGGCGGCGGAGTTGTAGCCGACCATCACCAGCTCGACCCCCTGCAGGCCCAGGCAGCGCCAGCCTTCCGGCCAGCGGCGGTCGTTGCAGACCAGCATCCCGAGAACCGGCCAGCCCCAGGCCTCCGGCCCGCGCGCCACGGGAAAGCCCATGTCGCCGTACTCGAAATACATCTTCTCGAGCTGCTGGTACTTCTGCCCGTCCTTCACGTGATCCGAGCCGGGCAGGTGGATCTTGCGGTACTTGAACAGGATGGTGCCATCCGGCCCCACGGTGATGGCGCTGTTGAAGCGCTGCCCCTCCGGCGTCAGCTCCGCATAGCCGATGTAGAAGCCGACGCCGAGCGCGCGCGCCCGGTCGAACAATGGCTGCACCTGCGGGTTCGGCATCGCGGCCTCGAAGCTGCCGAGCAGTTCCGGCGCATCGCGATCCATCGGCCAGCGCGGGAAGAAGGTGGTGAAGGCGAGTTCGGGAAACACCACCAGCTTCGCGCCGCGCGCGGCGGCCTGTTCCAGCAGCGCCACCAGCCGCGCCAGGGTCTGCGCCCGGCTGTCGGCGCGTTGGGTCGGGCCCATCTGGGCGCCGGCGATGAGGAGGGTTCGGCTCATTTGAACAGGTTCCTGATGTCTTGCCGCGTGCCGCCGAAGCCGCGCCACAGCAGGATGAAGCCGAGGCAGAAGCCGAGCCCTGCGGCGAAGCCCGGCACGCCTGGCCCTGCGCCGGCCACCTGCGCCAGCACCACGCCCACGATGCCGGTGGCGAGCCCGGTGCCGGTCGCCATCAGCGCATGCTGCCAGCCCGGCCCGACCCGCGGTGGCGGCGCCACAGGCTGTCCACGGGAAGGCCGGGGCGGGCGCTTGATCCAGCGCTGGCCCTGCGGCCGGCGCGAGTGGGGTTGCTTCATGCCGGGACCCTGAACGTGCTTTCAGGCCCCGGCGTTTAGCCGGATCACGGCGCCACGACCACCTGTCGGGACCTCACGCATCCAGCTCAGGCCGGATCGCCTCGACGATCGGCCGGTAGCGCGCCTGTTCCTCGGCGATGTGGGCCGCCGCCGATTCGGGCGTGCCCGGTGCCGCGGGCTCGATCCCGGCCGCGTTCAACGATGCGCGAAACGTCGCATCCGCCAACGCCGCATTGGTCGCCTGCGACAGCCGCGCCAGCACCGGCGCCGGCAGGCCGGGCGGCGCGAAGACCGCGTGCCACAGCACGGCGGTGAAGCCTGGCCGGCCGAGCACCTCCGCCGCTGTCGGCACGTCGGGGGCCTGCGGCGCGCGGGCGGCGGAGGCCACCGCCAGCATCCGCGCCCGCCCGCCCTGGTGCAGCGGCAACCCGGCGCCCAGCGTGTTCACCGCCAGCGCCAGCGTGCCCGCCACCAGGTCGTTCATCGCCGGCGCCGCGCCGCGGTAGGGGATGTGGCTGAGGGATACCCCCGCCTCCCGCTTCAGGATCTCGGTCGCCAGGTGCATCAGCGTGCCGGTGCCGGGCGAGCCATAGGCCATCGGCGGATTGGCGCCGCGTGCCGCCGCCAGGAAGTCCGCCAGCGTCGCCGGCTGGGAAGGATTGGCCAGCCAGCACAGCGGCCCGCCGCCCAGCGTCGCCACCGCCAGGAAATCCTTCGCCGCATCATACTGCGGCTGCCGCGTCACCAGGTTGTACAGCGCGTGGGTCGACGCCGTGCCGAACAGCAGCGTGTGCCCATCCGGCCGGGCGCGGGCCACTTCCAGCGCGCCGATGGCACCGCCGGCGCCGCCACGGTTTTCGGTCACCACGGATTGCCCAAGCTCGCGCGTCATCCGCTCCGCATAGAAGCGCGCATAGACGTCGGTGGGGCCACCGGCCGGGAAGGGGATCACCAGGCGGATCGGCCGATCCGGATAGCCCTGCGCCAGGGCAGGGGCGGCGAGCAGCACGCCGCCGGCGGCCAGCAAGGCGCGTCGCGAAAGGCTAAAGTCCGGCATCGCGCCAATTCTCCACGGGAGTTTCGGGGTGGGGCAGCAATCCCGCGGCCCGCACCCCGGCGATGGCCGCATATTCATCCTTGTCGGAGGCATCGCCGCTGACGCCGACGGCGCCGACCACGGCACCGTCGGCACGGCAGATCAGTACCCCGCCCGGAACCGGAATGAAACGCCCCTCGCTGGCCGCGGCGATAGCCGACTGGAAGGCCGGGCGGTCCCGCAGCCGGTCGCGGATCACCCGGCTGCCGATGCCCATGCCGAGCGCCCCGTAAGCCTTGCCGTGCGCGATCTCGGCCCGAAGGATACCGGAGCCATCCTCCCGCTTCTGCACCACCACATGACCACCGCCATCCAGCACCACCACGGTCAGCGGCAGCAACCCCGCATGGCGACCGGCCGCCAGCGTCGCATCGGCGATATGCTCCGCCACCGCCAAAGTGAGCTCCACCGCCAGGTGCCGGAGGGAGTGGTCCGCGCCGCTCATCCGTCGAGCGCGCTGCGCGTGTGCTGGCGCGGCACGAACCGTCCAGTGCCGGGCTTCGCCTTCACTTCCGTGCCGTTCCAGATCTCGGACCCGCGCAGGATGGTCGCGGCGACGCGCGCCTTCATGGCGCGGCCGTGATAAGGCGACCAGCGCGCATCCTCACGGTCCTTGATGATGCGCTCGTCGAAGACGAAGTCGCCGGTCTCCAGGATGCAGAAATCCGCGTCGGCGCCGATGCGGATGCCGCCCTTCTTCGGGTCGAGCCCGTGGTAGCGCGCCGGTTCCTCGGAACACATGCGGGCCATGGCGGTGGGGGGCAATCCGCGTTCCGCCAGCAGCGTGTACATCAGCGGCGCGAAGGACTGCATGCCGGTCAGGCCGGCGCCGATGGCGAAGATGTCGCCATTGTATTCCTTCTTCGCCTTCGGCCAGGGCGCGTGGTCGGTCGAGACATAGGCGACGGTGCCCGCCGCCATGGCGCCCCACATGCGCTCCACCTCCGCCGCGCTGCGGAAGGGCGGGTTGCATTTTCCGAAGCCCTGCAGTCGGACGATGTCGTCCTCCGTCATGCAGAGATACTGGATACAGGCCTCGCCCGAGGTCCGGGCCCCCATGCCGCGATACAGCTTCGCCAGTTCGAAGCCGCGCGCGATGGAGGAATGCGCGATGTGGACATGCGCGCCGGTCTCCAGCGCCATCTCGAAGATCTCGAGGTCCGCCATGCTCTCGGCCAGCGGCGGCCGCGTGCGGCAGTGCCAGATGGGGGAGGTATTGCCCGCGGCCTTGGCGGCATCCGAAAGCTTGACGACGAGTTCCTGGTCCTCGTTGTGCACCGCCACCATCAGGTTGGTCTTCGCCATCTCCGCGAAGGCGGCCAGCATGGTCGGGTGGTCGATGCGCGGGAAGCGGTGCGCATCGTATTCATAGGTCGAGACCTTGAAGGACGAAGCCCCGGCCTCGGCCAGCGCCGCCACATCCTCGGTCGGCGCGTCCTTCCGGATGGTGGCGTACAGCGCCATGTCGACATGCGCGAGGCGGCCCACCCAGCCCACCTTGTCGGCAAAGATGGCCGCCGAGGTCACCGGATTGGGCACGTCGTAGGGCATGTCGCAGACGGTGGTGACGCCGCCGGCCGCCGCCGTCATCGTCGCCCCCTCGATCCCCGGCCAGCCGGTGCTGCTCGAGGTGTGCATGTGGCCATCGACCAGGCCCGGCAGGATCAGCTTTCCGCGATGGTCCGCCACGGCATGCGAGGGCGGCGGCACGCCCTCGCCGATGGCGGCGATGCGCTCGCCGCGAATGGCGACATGGCCATCTGCCAGCACACGGTCGGACAGCACCACGGCGCCGCGCAGGATCAGGTCATAGGGCTCGGCGGCTTCGGACATGCTGTGCGCTCACTGCTGTTCGGCCGGAGGCTAGGCCGGCTTGGCGCGCACGCCAATCCGCCCCGGTGCCTTATCCCGGTGCAGGTCGGGCACGAAATGACGCAGTTCCACCCCGCAAGAGGGGCGCAGGGTGGTCTTCGTGCTGGCACGCCAATTGCTGATCCCCGCCGTGAAAAGCGGCGCCGCCGAGGCGCCGGCACGAAACCGGGAGACTTGGATGCAGCGTCGCAACATCCTCACCAGCGCCGCCGCCGGCACGGCCGGCGCGCTGGCCGCGCCCGCCGTCGCCACGGCGCAGACCACCTTCAACTGGCGCATGACCAGCTTCTACGGCCCGCAGGCCGCCTTCTATTCGACTGGCCCTGGGTCCGCGAAGGACCTGATCGACCGCATCCAGAAGATGTCGAACAACCGCATCCGCATCCAGTTCTTCGGTGCGGGCGAGCTGATTCCGGCGGGTGAGGGCTTCGATGCCGTCTCCTCCGGCATCGTCGAGATGAACTACGCGAACGCCTATTTCTGGACCGGCAAGACCTTCGCCGCGCAGTACTTCACCGCGGTGCCCTTCGGCCTGAACTACCAGGGCCTGAACGGCTGGATGTACGATGGCGGCGGCCTGGACCTGTGGCGGGAAGTGTATGACCGCTTCAACCTGGTGCCCTTCCTGTGCGGCAACACCGGCGTGCAGATGACCGGCTGGTTCCGCAAGCCGATCGAGACCGTCGAGGATTTCCGGGGCCTGAAGATGCGCATCCCGGGTCTCGCCGGGCGCGTCTACCAGCGGCTTGGCGTCGATGTCCGGCTGCTGCCGGGTGGCGAGATTTTTCCGGCGCTGGAACGCGGTGTCATCGACGCCGCGGAATTCGTTGGGCCCTACCTCGACCGCCAGCTTGGTCTGCAGCGCGTGGCGAAACACTACTACACCACCGGCTGGCATGAGACCGCGACGGCATCCGAGCTGATCATCAACAAGGCCGCCTGGGCCCGCCTGCCGGCCGATCTGAAGGCCATCGTCGAGAACGCCGTTGCCGCCTGCAACGTCATCTCCGAAGCCTGGTGCCAGAAGAACAATGCCGAGGCGATGGAGGACCTGGTGAAGAACCAGGGCGTCGACGCGCGCCAACTGCCGGATGCCGTCGTCGCTCGCCTGCGCACGGAAACCGAGACGGTGCTGGCCGAGGCCGTCGCGCGCGACGCGACCACCAGGCGTGTCCACGACAGCTATATGGCCTACAAGCAGAAGTTCGACGCCTGGTCGACCTACAGCGAAGTGCCCTACCACACGAAGATCCGCCCGGCCTGATGCAGGGTCTCGCCCGCACGGCCGATGCAATCGACACGCTCGTCGATCGCATCGGCCAGCTTTCCGCGCTCGCCGTCGCCGCCCTGGTGCTGGTGATGGCGAGCAATGTGCTACTGCGCTACGGCTTCTCGCTCGGCAGCGTCTGGGCTCAGGAGCTGGAGTGGCACCTGATGGCGCCCATCGCGCTGATCGGCGCGGCCTACGCGCTGCGGCACGGGGAGCATGTGCGCGTCGATGTGCTGTATGCCGGCTTCTCCGAGCGCAACAAGGCGCTGGTGGATGTGCTGGCCGGTGTCGCCGGCATCGTCGTTTCGGTGCTGGTGATCCAGCTTTCGTGGCGCTACGTGCTGCAATCCTGGGGCCAGGACGAGGGTTCCGCCAATCCGGGCGGCATTCCCTACCGCTACGTCCTGAAGGCCTTCATCCCGGCCGGCTTCGCCCTGCTGCTGCTGCAATTCATCGCGGAGACGCTGCGCGCGTTTGCGCGGCTGCGCTGAGGACCTCATGCCGCTTTCGGAAATCTACGCCATCCTCATGCTGGTGGCGTTCTTCGGGCTGCTCATGCTCGGCATGCCGGTGGCACTGACGCTCGCCGTCTCCGGCTTCGCCTTCGGCTGGCTCGGCTTCGGGCCGATGCTGTTCAACCTGCTACCGGCGCGCATCTACGGCGTCGTCACCAGCTATTCGCTGCTGGCGATCCCGCTGTTCGTCTTCATGGGCGTCGCGCTGGAGAAATCGCGCCTCGCCGAGGACCTCATGGAGGTGGTGGGCCGCCTGTCCGGCGCGCTGCGCGGCGGGCTCGGCCTCGGTATCGTCTTCGTCGGCGTGCTGATGGGCGCCACGACGGGCATCGTCGGCGCCACCGTCGTCACGCTCGGCCTGCTGACGCTGCCGGCCCTGCTGCGGCGCGGCTACGACCCGGGCCTGTCCTGCGGCGTCATCTGCGCCTCGGGCACGCTCGGCCAGATCATCCCGCCGAGCCTGATCCTGATCCTGCTATCGGACATCATGAACCTTTCGGTCGGCACGCTGTTCGCCGCGGCGGTGTTCCCCGGCATGATGCTGGCCGGCATCTACTGCGCCTACATCCTGGTGCTCGGCATGGTCCGCCCGCACATGGTCCCGGCGGTGCCGGCCGAGGAACGGGCGCTGACCTCGGTGCGGCAGCTGCTGGTGAAGCTGGTGCGCGTCATCGCGCCGCCGCTCGGCCTGGTCTTCGCCGTGCTGGGCTCCATCGTCGCCGGTATCGCGGCGCCGACGGAAGCCGCGGCCATGGGCGCACTCGGTGCCCTGATCGTCTGCGCGCTGGGGCGACGGCTGAGCTGGAGCCTGGTGGTGGAGACGCTGCGTTCAACCGCGCGCATCACCGCGATGATGATGTTCATCCTGATCTGCGCCCAGGTCTTCGCGCTGGCCTTCCGCGGCCTGCGCGGCGAGCAACTGGTGGAGGACCTGTTCGCCTTCCTGCCGGGCGGCGTCGGCGCGGACATCTGGTTCATGCTGGTGCTGGTCTTCGTGCTGGGCTTCTTCCTGGAATGGATCGAGATCAGCTACATCGCCGTGCCGCTGTTCCTGCCGATCTTCGCGCAGGCGGGGGTGGACCCGGTGTGGCTGGCGACGCTGATCTGCGTGATGCTGCAGACCAGCTTCCTGACGCCACCCTTCGGCTGGGCGTTGTTCTTCCTGCGCAGCGTGGCGCCGCCGGAGATCACCACCGGGCATATCTACCGCGGCGTGATCCCATTCGTCGCCATGCAGTTCGCGGCCGTGGCCATCGTGTATTTCGCGCCAGGGCTCGCCACCTGGCTGCCCCGCGCCATCGGCTGGTGAAAAAAACCCTCTCCCCGCTTGGGGGAGAGGGTTGGGTGAGGGGTACGCCCCGCGTTACGCCGCCAGCGCCGGATAGTCCGTGTAGCCGCGCGCGTCGCCGCCGTAGAAGGTCGCCTGGTCCGGCGGGTTCAGCGGCGCATCCCGGCGCAGCCGCTCCACCAGATCCGGGTTCGAGATGTACTTCGACCCGAAGGCCACCAGGTCACCGCGCCCGCTGGCCAGGTCCGCCTGGGCCCGCGCCCGGTCATACCCTGCGTTCAGGATGATCTTGCCGTCGAAGTGCTGCCGTGCAAGGCCGATCACGTCGAAGGCCGGCTTGGCATCGAGGAAGTGCAGATAGGCGAGCCCCTTGCCGGACAGGCCGTGCACCACCGGCGTGTAGGTTCCCTCCACATCCGGATCGGCGATGTCGTTGAATGGGTTGCCGGGGCTCAGCCGCACGCCGACGCGGGCCGGGCCGATCGCCTTGGCGGCGGCATCGGTGATGGCGAGGACGAAGCGCGCCCGGTTCTCGGCCGACCCGCCCCAGCGATCCGTCCGCTGGTTGCTGTTCGGCGCCAGGAACTGGCCCGGCAGGTAGCCGTTGGCGGCGTGGATCTCGACGCCGTCCAGCCCTGCCGCGATGGCGTTGCGGGCAGCCTGGCCATAGGCCTCGACCAGCGCCTCGATCTCCGACTCCTCCAGCGCGCGCGGCTGGCCAAGCGGCTTCATGCCGGAAGGCGTGTACATCTGCCCGGCGGGCGTCACCGCGGAAGGCGCCACCGGCTCCGCCCCATCCTGGAATTCCGGCAGCGAGATGCGGCCGACATGCATCACCTGGGCGAAAATCTTGCCGCCCTTGGCATGCACCGCATCCGCCACGGCGCGCCAGCCGGCCACCTGGGCCTCGCTGTAGATGCCCGGAATGTCGATGTAGCCGCGGCCATTGGCGGCGGGGGCGGTACCCTCGGTGATAATCAAACCGGCAGTCGCACGCTGTGCATAATATTCCGCCATCAGCGCATTGGGCAGGTTGCCCGGCGCGCGGCTGCGGGTCATCGGCGCCATCACGATCCGGTTGGCGAGCCTGATGTCGCCAAGCTGGACGGGGCCGAAAAGGTCGGTAGTTGCGGTCATAGGGCATCCTCTAGGCTGGGCGCGGCACGGATGGCGCCGCTGCGTTGAGGCGGAAGTTGGGGGTTCCGGTCCGGATGCGCCATGCCGCACGGGAGATGCCGTACATCAGCACGGGTGATGAAACGCAGCGCGTCCGGGTTCATTCTCTGCCGACCAACCGCGGGAGCCGCCCCATGCCCCAGCAGATCTCGGTCGTCACCCTCGGCGTCACCGACCTCGCCGCCTCCCGCCGCTTCTATGCCGGGGGCTTCGGCTGGGTGCCGGTCTTCGAGAACCCGGAGATCGTCTTCTACCAGATGAACGGCCTGATGCTGGGCACCTGGCTGCGCCGCCCGATGCAGGAGGACATGCGGAGGGATGGTGGTCCGTCGCCACCCGGTGCCGTCGCGCTCGGCCACAATGTCGGCTCGGCGGAGGAGGTGGAGGCGGTGATGCACCGCCTCGCCAGCGAAGGCGGGCGCATCCTGCGGCCCGGTGACGCGCCGCCGCATGGCGGCTATCGCGGCTATGTCGAAGATCCCGATGGCCACGCCTGGGAGATCGCCTGGAATCCGGCCTGGGCGATCGATGCCGAGGGTCGCGTCACCTTCGGCACCTAGCCGCCGCGGATCACCGTACGGATGGCGAAGCTCGACTGGATGCGCGCCACCCCCGGCATGCGGGACAGCGCCTCCTTGTGCAGGCGCTCGTAATCCGCCGCGTCGCGCGCCTCCACCCGCAGCAGGTAGTCGGCAATGCCGGTCATCAGGTAGCACTCCCGTACCTCGGGGCAGCGGCGCACCGCGTCCTCGAATCGGCGCAGATGGTCGTCTGTCTGGCGTTCCAGCGTGATCTGCACGATCACCACCACCACGCCCTGCACCGCCGGTTCCTCGACCAGCACGGTGTAGCCGCGGATGGTGCCGCGGCTTTCCAGCAGTCGCAGCCTCCGCAGGCAGGCAGAGGGTGAAAGCCCCACTGCCTCGGCCAGCGCCGCGTTTGGCATACGGCCATCGGCGCGCAGGTGGCGGATGATGGCGCGGTCCGTCTCGTCCATGCGCAACTTTCTGCAAATTTGCCGCAGATTAATGCACCGAACGAGTCATTGCGACCGATCCTGCGTGGAATGGGCAGGAAATTCGTCGCTTCCACCGGCTATCCTCATTCTTCGGTGCGGATGGGGGATGATGATGCGGGTGGTCGTGCTTGGCAGCGGCGTGGTGGGCGTCGCCAGCGCCTGGTACCTGGCCCAGGCCGGGCATGAGGTGACGGTCGTGGACCGCCAGCCAGCCGCCGGCATGGAGACCAGTTTCGCCAATGCCGGGCAGGTCTCGCCCGGCTACTCCGCGCCCTGGGCCGGGCCGGGCATCCCGGTGAAGGCGCTGAAGTGGCTGATGATGCACCACCGCCCGCTGGTGGTCTGGCCGCTGATGGATACGCGCCTGTACGGCTGGATGGCCCGCCTGCTCGCGAACTGCACGGAGGCCGCCTACAACATCAACAAGTCCCGCATGGTGCGCCTGGCCGAATACTCCCGGGATGCGCTGCGCGACCTGCGCGGTGCGACCGGCATCCAGTACGACCAGCGTACCCAGGGCACGCTGCAGCTGTTCCGTACCCAGAAGCAGCTCGATGCCGTGGGCGCCGACACCGCCGTGCTGCGCGAAACCGGCGTGCCGCATGAGGTACTGGACGCCGCCGGCTGCGCCGTGGCCGAACCGGCCCTGGCCCTGGTGCCTGGCAAGTATGTCGGCGGCCTGCGCCTGCCCGGCGACGAGACCGGCGACGCCTTCCTGTTCACCCAGCGCCTGGCCGCGCTGGCCGCGGCCGCCGGCGTCACCTTCCGCCACGGCATCACCATCCAGGCGATCGAGGCCGAGGGTGGCCAGATCACCGGCATCGCCACCGACCAGGGCCGCATCACGGCGGACCGCTACGTGGTGGCACTCGGCAGCTACGCGCCAAAGCTGCTGCGTCCCTTGGGCGTGAACGTGCCGGTCTATCCGGTGAAGGGCTATTCGCTGACGCTGAAGGTGACGGACCCGGAAGCCGCGCCGGTGTCCACCGTGATGGACGAGACCTTCAAGGTCGCCATCACCCGGCTCGGCGACCGCATCCGGGTCGGTGGCACGGCCGAGATTGCAGGATTCTCCACCACCCTGCGCGGCCCGCGCCGGCGTACGCTGGAACACTCGGTGTCCGGCCTGTTCCCGCGCGGCGGCGACCCCTCCACCGCCAGCTTCTGGACCGGCCTGCGCCCTATGACGCCGGACGGCACGCCGGTGGTGGGGCCGACTCGCTACCCGAACCTATTCCTCAATACCGGCCACGGCACGCTGGGCTGGACCATGGCCTGCGGCTCCGGCCGCGTGCTGGCCGACCTGATCAGCGGCAAGCCGCCGGAGATCGACGCTGGCGACCTGGCCCTGACGCGCTACGCCGCCTGAGCCAGCCGCCTGGCCACGAACTCCAGCCGGTCCTGGCCCCAGAAGATGTCTTCGCCAATCACGTAGCTCGGCGCGCCGAACACGCCGCGGGCCAGCGCCGCCTCGCTGTCCGCCTGCCGCATCGCTGGCCAGCGCGGGTCCTCGGCCAGCTTCGTGACGGCGGCGGCATCGAGTCCGACCTCGTCGATCAACCGGGTCAGCGTGGCGCGATCCGCGGGATTGGCCTCCTCCTCCCACAGCGCCTTCAGAATCCGGTGCGCCAGGCGCAGGGCAGGGGCGTCGCCCTGGGTTTCCCGGACCACGATGACGCAGGCGGCGGAAAACGCTTCGTCAGAAGGGAAGTGCTTCGGCTGCAGGTGGATCGGGATGCCCAGCGCCTCCCGCCACCGCCGCAACTCCTGCATCCGGTAGGCCTGGCGCTGCGGGCTGCGCTTCGGCAGCGGCAGGCCGCCGGAGCCGGGAAACACGGTGCCGCCGAAATCGCAGGGGATCGGCCGGATCGTCGCGCCATGCTGCGCGGCCAGGGCCTCGATCCGGGACGCGCCGAGATGCGTCCAAGGGCTGCCGAGGGACAGGTAGTAGTCGATGTGCATCGCCATCATCCTTTCGCGTCGCGCAGCGGAATCACCCGGCCCATGGTGCAGGACACCGCATCGCCGATGCCGAAGGCGGGGCTGGCCGCCGGCGTCACCACGAACAGCATGCCCGCCGCCGTCTCCACCTCATACTCCCGGGTCTGGCCGAGGAAGGCGGCGCGCTGAATACGACCGGGCAAGCCGGGCGCGCCCTCCGGCTGCGGCAGGATCGACTCCGGCCGCACCGCAATCTGCGCCGGCCCGGCCGGATGCGCCCGCATCGCCACGTCCAGCGCGACGCCTCCGAGCGCGATGCGCCCCGGCCCCAGCACCTCCCCGGCCACGACATTCGCCTCGCCCATGAAGTCGGCGATGAAGGCATCCGCCGGGTCGTCATACAACTCGGTCGGCGTGCCCATCTGCGCGATCTTCCCGGCACGCATGACGCAGACCAGGTCGGAGACCGCCAGCGCTTCCTGCTGGTCATGCGTCACATAAACCACGGACAGGCCGAGCTTGCGTTGCAGGTCGCGGATATCCTCCCGCACCCGCCGCCGCAGCCGCGCATCCAGGTTGGACAGCGGTTCGTCGAACAGCAGCACCTTCGGCCGCAGCACCAGCGCGCGCGCCACGGCGACGCGCTGCTGCTGGCCGCCGGACAGTTCGGAGGGCAGGCGCTGGCCCAACCCCTCCAGCCCGAGCGTCTTCAGCATGGCCGTCGCCTCAGCCTCGGCGGAGGGCTTGCGGGCGCCATTGACCAGCAGGCCGTAGGACACGTTCTCCAGCACGTTCATGTGGGGGAACAGCGCATAGGACTGGAACACCATGGCGATGCGGCGCTCCGCGGCGGCCAGCCCCGTCACGTCGCGGCCCTCGATCTCGATCCGTCCGCCGGTCGGCAGCTCCAGCCCCGCGACCAGCCGCAGCGTCGTCGTCTTGCCGCAGCCGGAAGGCCCGAGCAGCGTCACCAGCGCACCGCGCGGCAGTTGGAAGGAAACCTCGTCCACCGCGCGCACCGGGCCGAAGGCCTTGGTCACCCGGTCGAAGTTGATGGCGATATCAGACATCGGCTCAGGCTCCGGCGCGGATCGGGGGGGCGACCACGGCGACGGCGCGCCGCCCGGTCTGCACCCGCCCGACAAGTTTCTCGATGCCCAGCACCATCACCAGCATGATGAGGATCAGCACCGTGGAATAGGCGATGGCCAGCGCCATCTCCCCGGCCTCCACGCGGCCGACGATGTAGACGGTGGCCAGGTTGTGCCGCGCCGAGACCAGGAAGATCACGGCCGAGACCGCTGTCATCGCGGTGACGAAGGAATAGGCCAGCGCGGTGACGATGGCCGGCCGCAGCAGCGGCAGCACCACCCTCCGCAGCGTGTCGAAGGCGCCGCCGCCCATGGTGGCGCTGGCCTCGTCGAGCGACTTGTCGATCTGCGCCAGCGCCGCGATGCCGCCACGGACGCCGACCGGCAGGTTGCGGAAGACGAAGCAGAGGATGAGGATCAGCGCGGTGCCCGTTAGTTCAATCGGCGGCACGTTGAAGGCCATGATGTAGGACACGCCGACCACGGTGCCGGGGATGGCGAAGGACAGCATCGTCATGAATTCCAGCCCGCGCCGGCCGGGGAAATTTTGGCGCGCAATCAGCCAGGCGAGCAGGATGCCGAGGCCGGCGGTGAGTGGCGCGGCGATGGCCGCCACTTGGATGGTGGTGAACAGGCTGTCCCAGGCGCTGCCGATGAAGGCCGGCCCGTCGAACCAGCCCACCTCGAACCCCGTGCCGAGATGGCGCCAGGTGAACGAAAGATCGCCGCGGCCGATGTCGTGCACGAAGCCGCCGACCAGGATGATGCCGTAGACCGCACCCGTGAAGATCATCCACGGCCAGACCACGACGGAGCACGCCAGCTTCAGCCCCTTTGGCAGCGGCGCCGGCAGCCCGCTGTCGCCCTTGCCTGTTACGGTCGTGTAGCGCCGTTTGCCGAGCCATAGCGCCTGAAGTGCGAACACGCCCAGCGTGATCGCCAGCAGCAGCAGAGCGAGCGCGGCCGCCCGCCCCGGATCATGCCGCGCGCCGGCGATGGCGAAGAAGATGCGCGTCGACAGCACGTCGAAATCGCCGCCGAGCACCAGCGGATTGCCGAAATCCGCCAGGCTTTCCACGAAGCCGAGCAGGAAGGCGGCGGCCAGCGCCGGCTTCAGCAGGGGCCAGGTCACCGTGCGGAACACCACGCGCCGCTTCGCACCCATGGTGGAGGCCGCTTCCTCCAGGCTCGGCGCGATGGCGCGCAGCGCGCCGTCCAGCAGCAGGAAGGCGATCGGTGCCTGCGCCAGGATCTGCGCCAGCAGCACGCCCGGCAGGCCGTAGATCCAGCGGGAGCGCGGAATGTCGAACCAGTCCCACATCAGGCCGGTGATGATGCCGGTGCGGCCGAACAGCACGATCAGCGCCAGCGACACGACGAAAGGTGGCGTGATCAGCGGCAGGATGGTCATGGCGCGGAAGGCGCCGGAGCCGAGCGGCCCACGCCGCACCCCGCCGCGCACCGCCAGCAGCGCGAAGGCGAGGCCAAGCAGGGTGGAGATCACCGCCGTCAGCGTCGCCAGCAGCAGCGTGTTCCACACCACGCCGCAGCCCTGCGTGGTCGACAGGCAGGCGAGGCTCCAGGCCTCCGGCGCCGCCAGCCTTGCGCCGAAGGCCGCGGGGGCGAAGCGGCCGTCCTCATACAGCGCGGCGGACAGCATGGTGACCAGCGGCAGGAACACGAACAGCACGAGCAGGAAGCCGCAGCCGCAGACCAGGAAGGCCACGAAGGCATCCGCACCGAATTTTCCACGTGCGGCGAGTCCGGCCGCGACCAGCCCGATGCTGCCCCCCAGCACCAGCAGCGCGCCCCAGCCCAGCGAGGGTTGCGGCGGAGGCGCGCCCAGCAGCGGCGCCAGCCAGGGCCACTCCAGCCCGTTCAGCCCGATGCTGTAGCCAGAGCCGAGCACAGCCAGCACCAGCCCGGCGCCGACCGCCAGCAGCAGCCCCCCGGAGGCGCTTCGGCGCAGCACGCCGGGCACGGCCACCGCCAGCAGCAGCGCCACCGGCCACAGCCACCAGCGCGTGCCGGTCGCCAGCAACACCGCCAGCGGCGCCGCGGTGCCGCCGGGCCAGGCAGAAAGCTCAGCCAACCCGTCCTGCAGGCCATGCCAGGGGGCGATGAAAAGCCCGAAGACGGCGCAAGCCAGCGCCGCCCGGGCCAGGGTCGAAGCCCCCATGGCGTCAGAGCCTATCCAGGGTGGTCATGTGCAGGCCGGGCCGGAGGTCACTCCGGCCCCATCCCACAAGGATCAGCGCGCGCCGGCGCGGACTTCGCGTTCCCAGCGGCTGATCACGCGCGTGCGCTCTGCCGCCGAACCCCATCTCGCAAAATCGTAGTCGATCAGGCGGATATTCTCGAAGCGCGGCGCCTGTGGCGGGATCGGCGCGTTGCGGTTGGACGGCAACTGGTAGGAGTTGGCCTGCCCGGCGATGGCCTGTGCCTCCGGGCTCAGCGCCCAGTCATAGAAACGCTGCGCGTTTTCCATGTTCCGCGCGCCGCGGATGATGGACATGGACCCGATCTCGTAGCCCGTGCCTTCGCAGGGCGCGACGATCTCGACCGGCGCGCCGTTGATCTTCTGGCTGACGGCGTCGTGCAGGAAGGTGATGCCGACCAGCGTCTCGCCAGTCGCCGCCGCGCGCGCCGGCGCGGCGCCGCTGCGCGTGTACTGGTTCACGTTGCGGTGCATCGCCTTGAGGAAGGTGAAGGCCGGCTCCTCGCCCATCACCTGGAGCAGCGTCGCCAGCATGGTATAGGCGGTGCCGCTGGTGTTGGGGTCGGCAACCTGGATCTCGCCGCGGAACTCCGGCTTGGCGAGGTCGGCCCAGCAGGTCGGCGCGGCGATGCGCCGCCGGGCGAGTTCCGGCGCGTTGTAGGAATAGCCGAGCGCGCCGGCATAGATGCCGATGGTGCGGTGCCGCGCCTGTTCCGCCTGGCGGGTCGCCCAATCATGCAGTTCGGACATGCGGGGCGAGCGATACTCGGCCGTCAGATTCTCCTCCGCCGCCTGCATGTGCGGATCGCCGGTGCCGCCCCACCAGACATCGCCGCGCGGGTTCGCCGCCTCGGCGCGGATCTGCGTCATGGTCTCGCCGGAGGATTTGCGTGTCATCGCGACGCGTACGCCGGTGGCGCGCTCGAAGGCCTGCATCATCGGCCGGCACCATTCCTCCTGCACCGAGCAATAGACGGTCAGGTTGCCTTGCGCGCTGGCAGCAGCGGGCAGCAGGGCGGAGAAGGCGGCGGCGAGGCCGGTCGCCAGCAGATGGCGGGTGGTGATGGGCATGGACGGGGAACCTCCTGGTGGCGGCCTGCCTTATCGGGCAGGTCCGTGGCGCTGTTCGTGACGGTTCAGTTAAAGCCGGGCGACGCTGCCCACTCAAGCCTTCATCAAGGTTTCCAGGGTCATCCCGAGGCCTGGCGCGCCAATCCCGATGGGATTGCCCTCCGCGATCCAGTCGCCCTGGTCGAAGCCGTTGATCCAGCACCCTGCCTCCCGCGCGATGGCAACGGCGGCGCAGGCGTCCCAGGAATTGATGTGCTGCTCGATATAGCCATCGAGCCGCCCCACCGCTGATTCCACGAGACCGAGCGTGCCGGACCCCCCGACGCGCAGCCCGGCGCCCGCCGCCATGGTGCGCTGCGACAGGTCGTGGAAGGCAGCCAGCGGCCGGCGCATGGACCAGCCCACCTCGATGATGGCGCGCCGCATGTCCGTGGTGGTGGCGGGGCGGATCGGCTGGCCGTTCATGGTCGCGCCGCAGCCTTTCGCGCCGACAAAAACCTCGGCCGGCGCGTAGCGGGCGATGGCGCCCAGCACGGCGCGGCCGCCGAGCGCCATGCCGATGGAGACGCACCAGCGGTCGCTGCCGCGGGAGAAGTTGGAGGTACCGTCGATCGGGTCGAGGATCCACACCGGCCCGTCGCCCACCGCGACGCCGCCTTGCTCCTCGCCGATGATCGCGTCGTCCGGGAAGTGCTGCGCCAGCTTCGCGCGGATGAAGGTCTCGGTCGCGCCATCGGCCTCGGTGAGGAAATCCTGCGCGCCCTTGAAGGTGGTCTCCGCCAGGCCGTTGGCGCGCATCTGCCAGGCCAGCGCCGCGGCGGACTCCGCGATGGCGGCGGCGACCTGCATGCGATGCTGCAACTCGGATCTCGTCACGTATAGGCTCCCATCACGTTCTGGTCGAAGTCGATCAAGGCGCCGGTCATCATCTCCGCCGCATCCGACAGCAGGTAGGTCGCGAGGCCCGCGACATCGGCGGGCCGGATCAGCCGGCCGAAGGGCTGCGCCGGTTCCGACGTCTCCAGCCAATCGGGTGGGCGTCCGTCCCGCGCCTGGATGGCGTGCTCGCCCGGCGTGTCGGCCCAGCCGATGTTCAGGCCGTTCACCCGGATGCGGTGCTCCCGCAGCCCGAAGGCGGTGTTCTTCGTCAGCGTCGCCAGCGCGCCCTTGGAGGCGGAATAGCCGGTGAGGAAGGGCTGCCCGCCATGGCTCGACATGGTGATGATGTTGACGACCGCGCCGGGCCGCTTCGCCGCCACCAGTCGCCGGGCGAATGCCTGCGTCAACTGGAAGGGCGCGCGGGCGTTGACCGCGAACAGCCGGTCCCACAGCGCCACGTCGGTGTCGAGGATGGTGCCGCGGTCGGTCAGCCCCGCCGCGTTCACCAGCCCGTCCATCAGGCCCAGCGCCGCCTCGGCCGCGCCGACGATGCCGGCGGTGGCCTCGGCATCCGCCAGGTCCGCCTGCACGAAATGCGCCGCCGCGCCCAGCCCGCGCAGCGCCTCCACCACCTGCGCGCCACGGGTCGTGTCGCGCCCGGTGATGCAGATGGCGGAGGCACCCGCCTCGGCGGCGGCACGAGCGATGCCTTCGCCGATGCCCTGCGTGCCGCCGGTGACCAGGATACGGCGGCCGGCAAGTGAAATCCTCATCCGAGCCGCACCGGACGGCCCTCGGTCATCGACCGCAGCGCCGCATCCGCCAACACCAGCGCCTGCCGCCCATCCTCCGCGCCCACCGGCATCGGCGTGCCGTCCCGAATTGCGTCGAGAAACGCCGAAAGCTCGATGCGGTAGGCCTCGGCGTAGCGCTCCAGGAAGAAGTGCAGCGGCTTGTCGCTGGTCACCGCGATGGCGTCCGCCTGTTCGACCGTGGTGCCGATGCGGTTGCCGGCGATCAGCCGTCCGCCACTGCCATGCACCTCCACCCGCTGGTCATAGCCGTAGGCGGCGCGGCGGCTGTTGTTGATGTGCGCCATGCGGCCGGAGGCGGTCTTCATCACGATCATAGCGCTGTCGATGTCACCGGCCTCCGCAATGGCCGGGTCCACCAGGCAGGCGCCGGTGGCGTAGACCTCCACCGGCTCCTCGCCGAGCATCCAGCGAGCCATGTCGAAATCATGGATCGTCATGTCCCGGAACAGCCCGCCGGAGACCTTGATGTAGGTGACCGGCGGCGGGCCGGGATCGCGGCTGGTGATAACCACCTGTTCGACCGCCCCGATCGCGCCGGCCTGGATCCGGCGGCGCAGTTCGGCAAAATTGGGGTCGAAGCGGCGGTTGAAGCCGACCAGCATGGGCACGCCGGCCGCGGCCACCGCCTCCAGGCAGGCGTCGACCCGCGCGAGCGACAGGTCGATCGGCTTCTCGCAGAAGATCGCCTTGCCGGCCTGGGCCGCCGCGATGACGAGGTCCGCATGGGTGTCGGTCGAACTGGCGATGATCACCGCGCCGACCTCCGGGTCCGCCAGCGCGGCCGCCGTGTCGCTGACCCGGGCGCCGTGCCGCGCCGCCAGGGCTTCCGCTGCCGGGGCGTGGATGTCGACCACATGGCGCAGGCTGGCCCGCCCGCTGGCCGCCAGGTTGGCCGCGTGGATGGCGCCGATGCGGCCGGCGCCGAACTGTGCGAAATGCAGCATGCTTGTTCCCGAGTGGCCGCTTGTGGGGCCTGTCATCAAACCGTAACACTGGCCTTTCCGTCGTTCCGGCGGAAGACCGCCGAGGACGTCCAGGACCGAAATCATGGGCACCATACGCCTGACTGCCGCGGAGGCCACCTGGCGCTTCCTCGCCGCCCAGATGACCGAGCTGGAGGGCCGCACCATGCCGCTGTTCGGCGGTGTCTGGGCGATTTTCGGCCACGGCAACGTGGCGGGACTCGGCCCGGCGCTGCACGCCATGGGCCGCGCCCTGCCGGCCTTCCGGGCGCACAATGAACAGGCCATGGCGCACGCCGCCATCGCCTATGCCCGCACCCATGCGCGGCGCCGGATGATGGCCTGCACCACCTCCATCGGGCCGGGCGCGACCAACATGGTCACGGCGGCGGCGCTGGCGCATGTGAACCGGCTGCCGGTGCTGCTGCTGCCCGGCGACGTCTTCGCCGGCCGCGGGCCGGACCCGGTGCTGCAACAGGTGGAGAACTTTGGCGACGGCACCGTCTCCGCCAATGACTGCTTTCGCCCGGTCTCCCGCTACTTCGACCGGATCATGCGCCCGGAGCAGCTTCTGGCGGCACTGCCCGCAGCGCTGCGGGTGCTGACGGACCCGGCGGAGTGCGGCCCCGCCACCATCGCCTTCCCGCAGGATGTCCAGACCGAGGCCTTTGACTGGCCCACCGACTTCTTCCGCAAGCGCCTGCACCGCCCCCGCGCGCCGGAACCCGACCAGCACGAATTGCACGACGCCGTGGCGCTGCTGCGCGAATCGAAACGGCCGCTCATCCTGGCCGGTGGCGGCGTGAAGTATGCCGGCGCGGAGGCCGCGCTGGCCGATTTCGCGCATCGCCACGGCGTGCCGGTGGCGGAAACCCAGGCCGGCAAGGGCAGCCTGCCGTGGGACCATCCGCGCAATGCCGGCGCCATCGGCGTCACCGGCAGCGCCGCCGCCAATGCGCTGGCGGAGAAGGCGGATGTGGTGCTGGCCATCGGCACGCGGCTCGCCGACTTCACCACCGGCTCCCGCGCCCTGTTCCCGGCGGCGACGCTGATCGGCCTGAACGTCGCGGGCTTCGACGCCTTCAAGCATGGCGCGCTGCCGCTGGTGGCGGATGCGGCGCGTGGCCTGGCGGCGCTGGATGCCGGCCTCGGCCGCTGGGATGCGCCGCGGCCGTGGCAGGAAAAGGCGGTGACGGCGACGGGTCGCTGGCACCGCAGCGTGGAGCGCATCACGGCCGCGCCGAAGCCACGCGAGGCCGCGCTCCCCTCCGATGCGCAGGTGCTCGGCGCCGTCAACCGCGCGATGCCGTCGGATGGCATCATGGTCTGCGCCGCCGGCGGCCTGCCGGGCGAATTGCACAAGCTGTGGCGCGCGACGCATCCGGCCTCCTACCACGTCGAGTACGGCTTTTCCTGCATGGGCTACGAGATCGCCGGGGGGCTCGGCGTGAAGCTGGCGGCCCCGAAGCGGGAGGTGGTGGTGCTGGTCGGCGACGGCAGCTACCTGATGATGAACAGCGAGATCGCCACCAGCGTGATGCTCGGCGCGAAACTGACCATCGTGGTGCTGGACAACCGCGGCTTCGGCTGTATCAGCCGGTTGCAGCGGGCCTCGGGCGGCGAGCCCTTCCTGAACCTGCTGCCGGATGCCGCGCCACGCATCGATTTCGCCGCGCATGCGAAGGCACTCGGTGCCCATGCGGTGAAGGTCGATGGCATTGCCGGGCTGGAGGCTGCGCTGCCGAAGGCGCTGGCCAGCAAGCGCACCAGCGTCGTGGTCATCGACACCGACCCGGCCGCCAGCACGGCGGAAGGCGGCGCATGGTGGGACGTTCCGGTCAGCGCGGCGCCGCGCGGCGCGGCGCAGGTGGCGGCGCGGCAGGGCTATGAGACGGCGCGACGCAAGCAGGGGGTTCAGTGACGATGAAGGTGCGGCTCGGGATCAACCCGCTGACCTGGACGAATGACGACATGCCGGAGCTCGGCGCGGAGACTCCGCTGGAGACCTGCCTGGCGGAGGCCAAGCTGGCCGGCTTCGCCGGAGTCGAACTCGGCAACAAGTTTCCCCGCACCGCCGCGCAGTTGCGCCCGATCCTGGACCGGCATGGCCTGGCGCTGGTGTCCGGGTGGTACGGCTCCCGCCTGCTGGAGCGCGACGTGGAGGCCGAGATGGCGGAGGCGGAGCCGCATATCGCGCTGCTCTCCGCCCTCGGTTGCACCGCGATGGTGCATTGCGAGGTCACCGGCAGCGTGCACGGCGAAAAGCAGACGCCGCTGCACCACCGCCCGGTGCTGGCGGCCGCGCAGTGGGACGTGCTGATGCCGCGCCTGGACGAGATGGCGCGCCGCCTGCGCGACCGTGGCCTCGCCATGGCCTACCACCACCACATGGGCACGGTGATCGAGGCGGAGTCGGAGGTGGACCGCCTGATGGAGGGTACGCGCGACGTCGGCCTGCTGCTGGATACCGGCCATCTAACTTTCGCCGGCGGCGACCCGGTGCGCGCCGCGCAGCGCCATGCGGCGCGGGTGGTGCATGTGCATTGCAAGGATATTCGTGCGGCGGTGATGCAGGACGTGCTGGGGCGGAACCTGTCCTTCCTGGACTCCGTGTTGGAAGGCGTTTTCACCGTCCCCGGCGATGGCTGCGTCGACTACCCCGCGGTCTTCCGAAACCTGCCGAATTATGAAGGCTGGCTGGTGGTGGAGGCCGAGCAGGACCCGGCCAAGGCGCATCCGCTGACCTATGCGCGGATGGGCCACGACTACCTGGCGCGCATCACCTGATGCCCGCCCGCATGAAGGATTGCACGAACTGACGCTGGAACAGCAGGAAGCCGAGCAATAGCGGCGCCGAGGTCATCAGCGTCGCGGCGCTGATGATCGCCCAGTCGATGCCCTGGTCCGTGGAGGCGAAGACGGAAAGCCCCACCGTCAGCGGCCGCGTCTCGACGCTGTTGGTGATGACGAGCGGCCAGAGGAAGTTGTTCCAGTGGTAGGACACGCTGGTCAGCCCGTAGGCCAGGTAGGTCGGCTTCGCCAGCGGCACATAGACGCGCAGCAGGATTCCGAGCGTGCCGCAGCCTTCGACCCGCGCCGCTTCCTCCAACTCCTTCGGCACCTGCTTGAAGGTCTGCCGCAGCAGGAAGATGCCGAAGGCGCTGGCCATGTAGGGAAGGCCGATCGCCAGGATGGTGTCCACCAGGCCCAGCGTCCGCATGCTGCGGTAGTTCTCGACCAGCAGGATGTCCGGCATGATCATCAACTGCACCAGCACCAGCGCAAACAGGATGCCGCTGCCGGGGAAGCTGCCGCGCGCGAAGGCGAAGGCGGCCAGGGTGCACAGCACGAACTGCGCCACCAGCACCATCGTCACCAGGGCGAACGTGTTGAGGAAGTAGCGCGCGAAGGGTGCCGCATCCCAGGCGGCCGCGAAGTTCTCCAGCGTCAGCGGCGCGAACAGCTCGAACCGCGTCGAATAGCCGGTGGGGTGGATCGCGGCCCATATCGCGTAGAGCAGCGGCGCGACCCAGACCAGCGCCAGCAGCCAGGCGGCCGCGGTTTCCAGCAGGCGGGTCGCCTTCATCGGTAATGCACCCGCTTCTCCGCAAAGATGAATTGCAGCGCCGCCGTCGCCGCCAGGATCACCAGCAGGATGACGGTGAGGGCGGAGGCCGTCGCGGTATCCCAGAAGCGGAAGCCGACCTCGTAGATGTAGGTCAGCAGCAGCGCCGTGGCATTGTCCGGCCCGCCGCGCGTCATGACGATGATGTGGTCCACCAGCCGGAAGCCGTTGATCACCGCATTCACCGCGATGAACAGTGTGGTTGGCCCTAGCAGCGGCAGCGTGACGCGGAAGAACACCCGGGCGCGAGAGGCACCCTCGATGGCGGCGGCCTCGTACAGGTTGGGCGGGATTGCCTGCAACGCGGCCAGGTAGAAGATCATGAAGAAGCCGGCCTCCTTCCAGACCGCCACCACGATCATCGCGCCCAGCGCCGTCTCCCGCTGCCCGATCCAGTTGGTCGGCCCCCAGCCGAACAGGAAGCGCGTGACCTGGTCCAGCAGCCCGTAATCCGGCGTGTAGAAGAACAGCCACAGGTTCGCCACCGCGATCATCGGCAGCACGGTCGGCGTGAAGAAGGCGATGCGCAGCGCGGTGCGCCCCCGCATCTTGCCGTTCACCCACAGCGCCATCGCCAGCGCGATGCCGATCGACAGCGGGATGGTGGCGCCGGCGTAGATCAGGTTGTTCCACAGCGCCTGCCAGAACACCGGGTCATCGGCGAGTGCCGCGTAGTTCTCAACGCCGATGAAGCGTGCGGGCCGGTTGGCCCGCGGCGTGGTGAACAGCGAATGCCAGAATGTGGCGATCGCCGGGTAGTGGGTGAAGCCGACCAGCAGCACCAGCGCCGGGCTCAGCAGCAGCCAGGCGTGCAGCGTGGTGCGGGACGGCACCGGCTCAGGCCCGCCGGAACGAGCGCAGCACGCGGGTGGCTTCCGCCTGGGTGTCCGCCATGGCCTGCTGTGCCGTCTTCGACCCGGCCAGCAGCGCCTGGAGGTTGTCGTTCAGCGCCTTGTAGACGCGCTGGTTCTCGTACGTCGAAAGCTCCCCGGTTGCGACCGGGATCTGTTCCTTGGCGACCAGCGCCGCCGGCACCTGCTCGGTATGCTTGCGCAGTGCCTCGGTCTGCCAGGCATCCTCGCGAACCGCCAGGTAGCCGGTGCGGATGCACCAATCCGCCGCCATCTCAGGCGCCGTGACATGGCGGATGAAGCGCAGTGCCGCTGCGCGCTCGGCCGGGCTGGCGTTCTTGAAGATGTACAGGTTGCCGCCGCCGACCACGGTGCGCGGGCCTTCCTTGCCGGGCAGGCCTGCGACGCCGAAGTTGAAGCGGGCGTTGGTGCGCATGTTGGTGAGGTTGCCGGTGGTCGAATAGATCATCGCCGCCGTCTGGTTCAGGAAGTCCGGCGCTAGCACTGCCCAATCCGTCTGCCCCTGCGGCGTGATGCGGTGCGTGAAGGCCAGGTCGCGCCAGAAATTCGCGGCCTCCACGGCGCGCGGATCGGTGAAGTACACCTCCGTCCCTGCGTCGTTCATCAGCTTGTGGCCGACCTGGTTCGCAAGCGCGCCGAAGGTCCACTGCCCGTTGCCGCTGCTGTTGGACAGCTTGACGCCCCAGCGCCCATCCTTCGTCAGCGCGCGGCCGGCCTCGACCAACTGCGCCCAGGTGCGCGGCGGCGCCTCCGGGTTCAGCCCGGCCGCCTGGAACAGGTCCTTGTTGTAGAAATACACGCTGGTGGAACGCTGGAACGGCACCGACCAGGTCTTCTGGTCGGCGCGGCTGTTCGCCATGAAGGCAGGGAAGAAGCCGCCGAGCCAGTCCTGCACCCCGGGGCTGGCATCCACCTCCTCGACCGGGGCCAGGATGTCCATGTCCCGCAGGCTGTGCAGTTCCGCCGCCAGCAGGACCGAGAAATGCGGGCCGCTGCCGCCGCGGATGGCGGTGACGGCCTTGGTCAGCGTCTCGCCGTAGGACCCGGCATAGACCGGGTTCACCTTGATGCCGCTCTCGCGCTGGAAGCTCTCGCAGTAGCCGTCGATGATGCGCGGGATCGGGCCGCCCACCGCGATCGGGAAGTAGAAGGTCAGCTCGCGCACATTCTGCGCCGCGCCGATGCGCGGGGCCGCGAGCAGGCCGGCGCCGGCGACCAGCGCGGCGCGACGGGTGAGACGTGTCATGGCATTTATTTCCTTTTCTTCAGCGGTAGCTGCGAAGGATTCGCTCGGCCTCGGCCTGCGCATCGGCCATGGCGGGGCCTGCCTGCTTGCGGCCGGTCAGCGCGGCCTGGAGGTTGTCGTTCAGCGCCTTGGTCACGCGCTGGTTCTCCTGCGTCGAAAGCTCCGCCACCGCATGCGGCAACTGGTCGCGCGCGACGGCGGCGGGCGGGAACTCCGCGACATAGGCGCGCATCACCTGCGTCTCAAAGGCCGCGGGCGTCACGGCGACATAGCCTGTGTCGATGCCCCATTGTGCGGCGCGTTCCGGCGTCGTCAGGAAGCGGGCGAACTTCACCGCGCCCTCGCGCTGCGCGGCGCTGGCCGACTTGAACAGGTACAGGTTGCCGCCGCCGGTCGGGCTGCCGCGACGCTTGCCGGCGGGCAGCATGCCGACGCCGAACGGGAAGGGGGCGTTGCGGCGCACGTTGGTCAGGTTGCCGGTGGTGGTCCACATCATCGCCACCTTGCGCTCGAAGAAATCGCGCGGCGTGGTGCCCCACTCGACGATGCCGGGCGGATGCACGCGGTGCTTCATCGCCAGGTCCATCCAGTATTGCAGCGCCTCCGCCACCTTCGGGTCGGCGAAGTTGGTGCGGTTGCCCTCGGCGTTCATCAGCCGCACGTCGTTCTGCGTCGTCAGCCCCTGGAACAGCCAATAAGGGAAGCCGGAGGACGGGATCTGCATGCCCCACTGGCTGGTGGCGTCACCTTGCCGCTTCGTCAGTTTCTGCGCGAACTCGACCTGCTGCGCCCAGTCCGCCGGCGGTGTTTCCGGGTCGAGCCCAGCTTCCCGAAAAGCTTCCTTGTTCCAGTACATCACCACGGTGGACCGCTGGAACGGCACGCCCCAGGTCTTGCCGGCGGTGCGGCTGTTCTCGAGGAAGCTCGGATAGAACCCATCGAGCCAGGCACGGTCGACGCCGGGCAGGTCGTCCCAGGCCAGCACGGCGTCCTCGCCGATCAGGGTGAAGATATCGACGGCCAGCAGGCAGGCCATCTGCGGCGCGTCGCCGCCGCGCATTGCGGTCAGCGTCTTCGTCAGCGTGTCCTGGTAGGAGCCGGCATAGATCGGCTTCACGCGGAAGCCCGGATTCTCGCGCGCGAAATCCTCGCAGTAGCCGTCGATGATGCGGGTGATCGGGCCGCCGACGGCGATCGGATAGTTGAACACGATCTCCACCGGCGCCTGCGCCCGCAGGGCAGGCGCGGACAGCAGCGGGGCGGCGGCAAGGCCGCCAAGGGCGAGGCGTCGCGTGAGGGTCATGGCGGAAGGTCTCCCGAAATTCAGGCGAGGGCGGATTGGCGCACCGGTTCCGGCATCCGCCGTCCGGTCGCCGTGTCGAACAGATGCAGCGCCGGCGGCAGGCGCAGCCGCAGCGTGGTGTTGGCGGGCATGGCGTGGTGGCCCGGGATGCGCGCCTGCATCACCTCCGCGCCGTTGCCCACGGCGCAGGCCAGCACCGTCTCCGCGCCAAGGAACTCGGCCGCCAGCACGCGCACCGGCAGGCCGGCGCCATCGGTCGGCACCACTTCCTCCGGCCGGATGCCGAGCGTGGCCCCGGCGGCTTCCCGCGCCGCCACCGCCACGCCCGGCGCGCCCGCCACCTCCGCGCCCTGCGCGCCCGGCACCAGCCGCAGCAGGGACATCGGCGGGGTGCCGATGAAGCTGGCGGCGAAGGTGGTGGCGGGGCGCGCGTACAACTCGGCCGGCGTCGCATCCTGCTCGACATGGCCGTCGCGCATCAGAACCACCTGGTCGGCCATGCTCATCGCCTCGGCCTGGTCGTGGGTGACATAGACCATGGTGATACCGAGGCGCTGTTGCAGCGCGCGGATCTCGCGCCGCATCTCCGCGCGCAGCTTGGCGTCGAGGTTCGACAGCGGCTCGTCCATCAGGCAGATCGGCGCCTGCGCCACCACGGCACGGGCCAGCGCCACGCGCTGCTGCTGGCCGCCGGAAAGCTGGCTCGGCCGGCGATCCAGCAGGGCCGCAAGCCCCATCATCTCGGCGGTCTGCTTCAGCCGGGCCTGCCGTTCGGCGCTCGGGACGCTGCGTGCGCGCAGGCCGAAGACGATGTTCTCCGCCACCGACAGGTGCGGGAACAGCGCGTAGGACTGGAACACCATCGCGATGCCGCGCGCGGCCGGCGGCAGGCCGGTGGCCTCGCGCCCGTTGATGAACAACTGCCCCGCCGTCGGTGCCTCCAGCCCCGCGACCACTCGCAACAGCGTGGACTTGCCGCATCCGGACGGCCCCAGCAGCACCAGGAAGGTCCCTGGCCGGGCCGCCAGCGTCACCTGCTGCAAGGCATGGGTCGCGCCGAAGGACTTGGCGATGCCCTGGAGGCGAATCTCGCCAGGCGAGGCGGGTGTATCTGGCATGCCGGGCGTTTAGCCTCTTGTCGTGACAGTGCGATGACAGCCCGAGGTTAGGCCGATGACAGCGCCGGAGGCGAGGGGGTTTCGCGAGCCATGGCGGCGACTTCCTCCAGCAGCCAGTCCCGGAAGGCCTCGCCGCGGTCCCGCGCTGCGCCCGGCGGCAGCAGCAGCCAGTAGTGGTCGCCGGTTGCCGCCAGCACCGGCGACAGCCGCTTCAGGCGCCGCCGCCGCACATCCTCCTCGACGAAGCCCGGCGGGCTGATGACGGCGCCGAGCCCCTCCAGCGCCGCCTGGATTGCCAGCGAACTGCTCTCGAACAGCAGCGGCGGCGCGGCCGGCGCGGCCATTCCGGCGGCGGCGAACCAGCAGGCCCAGTCGCGTGGCCGCACCCGGCTGCCGAGCAGTGTCAACTGCCCGAGGCCCAGCCGGGCGGCACCCGGCGCGGCATAGGGCGCGACATCGACGGGTTGCAGCCGCACCGCGCCGCGCGCCGGTGGCGCCCCGGCCGGGCCGCTACGGATCGCCGCATCCAGCCCTTCCCGCGCGAAATCCACCACCGGGGTGGTGGAGGTGACCACCTCGACCTCGACCCCCGGATGCCGCGCACGGAAACGCGGCAGGCGCGGAATCAGCCAGCGCATCGCCCAGGTGGTGTAGGCCCGCACCCGCAACGGCGGCGCGGCGGCGCCCTGCAAGGCCAGTGTCGCGGCGGCAATGGCGCCGAAGGCGTTCTGCAGCGCCGCGGCATAGCGCAGCCCGTCCTCGGTCAGCCGCAGCGCATTGGCGCCGCGATGCACCAGCGTCACGCCCAGCGCCGCCTCCAACTCGCGGATCCGCCGGCTGACCGCGGGCTGGGTCAGGTTCAGCCGCGCGCCGGCCGCGGTCAGGCTGCCGGTTTCCGCGACCAGTGCGAAGGTGTGCAGCGAGATCAGCGGCGGCAGGGCGTCCGGCATGGGGCAAGCATAATGCAGGCTTGGGGTAGGGCAAGCATCCCAGGCTGGCCCTCGGGCCGCCGACAGCCCACACATCACCCTGCGCGGACCCGTCTGAAGGCCCGCCAAACAACGGAGGACACATCCCATGGTGAACCGGCGTTCCGCCCTTCTGGGCCTCACGGCCCTCGCCGCTCCCGCCTTCCTGTCCCGCGTCGCCCGCGCGCAAAGCTTCCCGACCCGCCCGGTGCGCATGGTCATTCCCTTCACCGCCGGCGGCAGCAACGACGTGGTCGGCCGCATGCTCGGCGATGCCATGGCGCAGCGCCTCGGCCAGCCCGTCGTCGTGGAAAATCGCGGCGGCGCTGGCGGCGTGCTGGGCAATGACGCGGTCGCCAAGGCGGAACCGGATGGCCACACCATGCTGCTGGCCGGGTCCGGCAGCTTCGTCATCTCATCGCTCGTCCAGTCGCGGCTGCCCTATGACCCCGTGCGCGACTTCGCGGCGATCGCCTATCTCGGCGCCTCGCCCAACGTCATCACCGTGCATCCCAGCGTGCGGGCCACGAACCTTCGCGAACTCCAGGCCCTCGGCAAGGCACGGCGGGAGCCGCTGCGCTTCGGCACGCCGGGCGTTGGCACCAACGGCCATGCGCTCGGCGCGATGATCGGCGTGGTGCTGGGCATCGAGATGGAGCCGATCCACTATCGCGGCACCGGCCCCGCCCTGAACGATCTGATTGCCGGCCGGCTGGACCTGCTGACCAACGCCTCCGCTCCGTTGCAGCCGCATATCGAGGCGGAGAAGATCCGTGCCATCGCCATCGCCGGCCAGTCGCGCAGCGTCGCCCTGCCGAACCTGTCCACCAGTGTGGAACAGGGCTTTCCGGAACTGGACAGCTCCACCTGGTACGGGCTTCTCGCTCCCGCAGGCACCCCGGCGGACCGCATCGCGGTGCTGCACGCCGCCGCCGTCGCCGCGATGAACCAGGAGGATGTGAAGCGCCGCCTGATCGCCTCGGGCGTCGACGAGATCGCCCCCAGCCCGGAGCCGGCGCATTTCACCCGACTTCTGGCCTCCGACCGCGAACGCTGGGCTCGCGTGGTCGAGCGCGCCAACCTGCGCGTGCAGTAAGGGACCGATCCCCATGTCCGACGCCATCCTGCTGACGGTTGAATCCGGCATCGCCACGCTCACCCTGAACCGCCCGGAGGTGCGCAACGCCATCGACGATGCCATGCGCGGCGAGATGATCGAGGCGCTGGAGGCAGTGGCGGCGGACGCGGCGATCAAGGCGCTGGTCGTCACCGGCGCCGGCACCGCCTTCTGCGCCGGCGGCGATGTGCGCGGCATGCAAGGCCGGCTCGCAGCGCCGCCGGAGGAGGTGGCGATCAATGGCTGGCGCCGGCAGTCCCGTACGCATCGCGCCGTGACGTTGCTGCACCACATGCCGAAGCCGGTGATCGCCGCGGTGAACGGCGCGGCGGCCGGCCTCGGCGCCGACGTCGCGCTGGCCTGCGACTTCATCCTGTGCGGCGAGAAAGCTCACTTCACCATGAGCTTCCTGGCCCGCGGCCTGATCCCGGACGGCGGCGGCATGTATTTCCTGCCGCGCCGCGTCGGCCTCGCCCGCGCCAAGGAACTGGTGTTCAGTGCGCGCCGCGTCGGCGCGGCGGAGGCGCTGGCCATCGGCCTGGCCGATCGCGTGGTGCCGGACGCCGAGCTGGCGGTCGCCGCGCAGGACTGGGCGGCGCAGATGGGCACGCATTCCGCCGCCGCCCTGTCGCTCGCCAAGGCGACGCTGGATCGCAGCCTCGAGTCCAGCTTCGAGCAGGTGCTCGCCATCGGCAGCCAGTCCCAGGCCATCTGCTACACCACCGCCGAACACCGCGCCTCCGTCGCCGCCTTCCTCGAGAAGACCAAGTGAGCGCCCTCGGCACCCTGCTGCGGCCGCGCAGCGTCGCGGTGGTCGGCGCCTCCGCCGATGCCACCAAGACCGGCGGTCGCCCGGTCGGCTACCTGCTGAAGCACGGCTTCGCCGGCGATGTCTGGCCGGTGAACCCGCGCGTGGCCGAGATCGCCGGCCTGCGCTGCTACCCCGATGTCGCCAGCCTGCCCGGCGCGCCGGATGTCGGCATCGTGCTTGTCGGTCCGGAACGCGCCGAGGCCGCGGTGCGCGACCTGGCCGCGCGCGGCTGCCAGGCCGCCATCGTGCTCGCCGGCGGCTATGGCGAGACCGGCGAGGCCGGCGCCGCAAAACAATCCGCGCTGAAGAGTGCCGCCGGGTCCATGCGGCTGCTCGGCCCGAACACCATCGGCGTGGTCAACCTGACCGACCACATCGTGCTCAGCGCCTCCGGCGCGCTGGAAGTCGAAAATCTTCCGCCGGGTGGGCTTTCCGTCGTCTCGCAATCCGGCGGCATCCTCGGCGCGCTGCTGTCGCGCGGCGCCGCAGCCGGCATCGGCTTCGCCAAGCTGGTCGCCACCGGGAACGAAGGCGATATCGAGGTCGCCGAGATGCTCGACGCGCTGGTGGACGACCCCGCCACCACCGCCATCGCCCTGTACCTGGAGGGTCTGCGCAACCCGGAGGCGTTCCGCCGCGCCGCCTGCCGCGCCGCCGCCGCCGGGAAGCCCGTGGTTGCCTTCAAGGTCGGGCGGTCCGAGGCCGGGGCGCTCGCCGCCATCTCCCACACCGGCGCCATGGCGGGGGCTGATCGCATGTACGACGCCTTCTTCCAGAGCCTCGGCGTGCTGCGGGCCGAGCGGTTTTCCGACCTGCTGGAAATCCCCGCCGCGCTGGCTCTCGGCCGTCGTGCCGCCGGCTTCCGCGTCGCGGTGCTGACTTCCACGGGCGGTGCGGGTGCGTTGGTCGCAGATGCGGTGGGCCTTGCCGGCGGCACCCTGCCGCCGCCCGATGCCGAGGCCACCGCGCGCATTGCGGCGCTGATCGGCGATGCCAGCATCGGCAATCCGGTGGACGTCACGCTGGCCGGGCTGCGGCCGGACCTGTTCCGGGGCGCCATCGCCGCGCTGCTGGACAGCCCGGGCTATGACAGCCTGGTGGTCGTGGTGGGCAGTTCCGCCCTGGCACAACCGGACCTCGTCGCCGATTCGATCCTGGAGGCGCGCGGCGGTTCGGCAAAGCCGGTCATCGCTTATGTCAGCCCGCACGCGCCGCACATCGCGGCCGGGCTGAACGCGCGCGGCGTGCCCGCCAGCACGACGCCGGAGGGCATTGCCGCCATCCTGTCCGCGCTGGCCCGCCCGGCCCCTGCGCCGGCAACGGAAAGCCGGGCCGCTGCGCTGCCGGAGCTTCCCACGGGCAAGCTGAACGAATCCGAAAGCAAGGCGCTGTTCGCGCATTTCGGCATCCCCGCCACCCGCGAGGCAACCGCCCGCACCCCCGCCGAGGCGCAGGCCGCCGCAGCCGGGCTCGGGGCCAGGCTGGTCGTGAAGCTGCTGGCTCGCGACCTGGCTCACAAATCCGACATCGGCGGCGTCGTGCTGAACGTGGCGCCCGACCAGGTCACCGAAGTCGGCGCCCGCCTGTTGGCGAAGCTGCCGGAGGCGGAGGGGCTGCTGGTGCAGGAACAGGTTTCCGGTGGCATCGAGATGATCCTCGGCCTCGTCCGGGATCCGCATCTCGGCAGCGCCGTGCTGCTCGGCGCCGGCGGCACCGCAGCCGAAATTTTCGGCGACACCGTGCTGCGCATGCTGCCGCTGACGGAACGGGATGCGCAGGACATGATCGCGTCCCTCAAGGTCTCCCGCATCCTGGCCGGGTATCGCGGCGCCCCCGCGGCCGATGTCCCGGCGCTGGTCGCCGCCATCCTCGGCTTTTCCCGCATGGGTGAGGCACTCGGCGACCGCTTGCTGGAAGCGGAGATCAACCCGCTGTTCGTGCTTCCGGCGGGGCAGGGGGTGCGGGCGGCGGATGGGCTGGCGGTGCTGGGGTAGGCCGGCGTCGCATCTGCTAGAAGGGCGGGATGGCTTCCCGCCCGATTCGCATCCTCGGCCTCGATCCCGGCCTTCAGCACACCGGCTGGGGGTTGGTGGAACATGACGGCTATCGCCTCCGCTTCTGTGCCGAGGGCGTGGTTTCGACCCATGCCGGTGACGACCTGCATCACCGCCTGCTGGCGCTGCATCAGGGACTGGCGCGCATCATCGCGGAACAATCCCCGGATGAGGCGGCGGTGGAGCACACCTACGTCGCCCGAAACCCCGAATCCGCGCTGAAGCTCGGCCAGGCGCGCGGCGTGGTGCTGCTGGCGCCGGCACTCGCCGGGCTGGTGGTGCGGGAATACGGCGCCATGGAGGTGAAGCGCGCCGTGGTCGGTAACGGCCATGCCGCCAAGGAACAGGTGCAGGCCATGGTCCGCCACCTGCTGCCCGGCGTCACCTTCAAGCGCGCCGATGCCGCCGATGCGCTGGCCATCGCCATCTGCCACGCGCATCACCGCAGCACCCGGAACGCCTTCTCCGCCGCCGTCGCGAAGGCCGCGGCATCATGATCGGGTCGCTGCGCGGCGTGGTCGAAGCCGTCGAGGAAGGCGCCTGCGTCCTTGACGTGGGCGGTGTCGGCTACCTGGTGCATTGCTCCCGCAAGACGCTGGACCGGCTGACGGCGCGGGAGGGTGTGCAGAAGCTGCTGGTCGAGACCCGCGTCAGCCAGGACGCCATCACGCTGTTCGGCTTCTTTGACGCCGCCGAGCGAGATGCCTTCCTAGCCCTGATCGAGGTGAAGACCGTGGGCCCGCAGAAGGCCCTGCTGGTGCTGTCCGGCCTGGCGCCCGGCGAACTCGCCCGCGCCATCGCCGCGAAGGAGAGGAAGCGGCTGGCCGACGTGAAGGGCCTCGGCGCCGCCACCGCCACCCGCATCGTCGATGAACCGGCGATGCAGAAATGGGCGGTCGGCCGCGCCATGCCTGATGCCGATGGCGTCGGCGCCGCCGGCCCCGGCCTGCCGCCGGAACCCGCCGGCCCGCAGGCGGATGCCATCTCCGCCCTGGTCAACCTCGGCTGGAAGCGGCCGGAGGCCTCCGCCGCCGTCGCCCGCGGCGCCCGGCGCCTGGGTGAGGACGCGACGCTGACCGCGTTGATCACCGAGGCACTGAAGGATATGGCTCCCAGATGAGCGACGACCGCCTCACCGCCGGCCGCCGGCAGGAGGAGGACACGGCGGAGGGCAGCCTGCGCCCGCAGAACCTGTCCGAATTCATCGGCCAGCGGCCGCTGCGCGAGAACCTCCAGGTCTTCATCGGCGCCGCGCGGCAGCGGGCGGAGGCGATGGACCATGTCCTGCTGTTCGGCCCGCCCGGCCTCGGCAAGACCACGCTGGCGCAGATCGTCTCCCGTGAGCTTGGCGTCGGCTTCCGGGCCACCTCCGGGCCCATCCTGCAAAGGGCCGGGGATCTCGCCGCGATCCTGACCAACCTGCAGCCGCGCGACGTGCTGTTCGTGGACGAGATCCACCGCCTGCAACCCGCCATCGAGGAAACCCTGTATCCGGCGATGGAGGATTTCTGCCTCGACCTGATCATCGGGGAGGGGCCGGCGGCGCGCACCGTGCGGATCGACCTGCCGCCCTTCACCCTGGTCGGCGCCACCACCCGCGCCGGGCTGCTGACCCAGCCGCTGCGCGACCGCTTCGGCATCCCGCTGCGGCTGCAATTCTACGAGGTGGACGAATTGCTGCTGATCGTCCGCCGCGGCGCGGAGAAACTCGGCTTCGCGCTGACCGAGGACGGCGCGCTGGAGATCGCGAAGCGGTCCCGCGGCACACCGCGCGTCGCCGGCCGGCTGCTGCGCCGCATCCGCGACTTTGCGCTGGTCTCCGGCCGCGCCGCGGACCGTCCGATGGTCGACAACGCCCTGCTGCGGCTGGAGGTCGATGCGCTCGGCCTGGATGCACAGGACCGCCGCTACCTCCGCCGCATCGCCGAGCACCACAATGGCGGCCCGGTGGGGGTCGAGACGCTGGCCGCCGCGCTGGCCGAAAGCCGCGATACGCTGGAGGAGGTGGTGGAGCCCTTCCTGATCCAGGAGGGCCTGGTGCTGCGCACCCCGCGCGGCCGCATGCTGGGCGAGCCGGGCTGGCGCCACCTCGGCCTGATGCCGCCCGCCACGCTTTCGGCACAGCTCGACCTTCTGGCCGCCCTGCCGCCGGCGCCGGATGTATCCGAATGAAACCGGACGATGGCTTCCCCATCAGGGTGTACTTCGACGACACCGACGCGGGCGGCGTGGCCTACCACGCCAACTACCTGAAATGGGCGGAACGGGCGCGCACCGAATCCTTGCGGGCCATGGGCTTGCCGCATTCGCTTATGATGGAAAGTTACAACACGATGCTCGTGGTGCGGCGCATCGAAGTGGAGTATGTGGCGCCCGCGCGACTCGATGAGGCGCTGCTGGTCACGACTCGCCTGCGCGACCTCCGCGCCGCTTCCATGGACCTGACGCAGACGGTGCTGCGGGGGGAGGCGGTGCTGGCGCGGATTCGGGTCGGGCTGGTCTGCGTCGCCGCCGACAGCCTGCGCCCCACCCGCCTGCCGCAGCCGTGGCGAGCGGCGCTGGGGGATCTGGCCACCTGATGCGACGCCACCGGGCCCATGCCCGACGGCGGGGATGATGAGGAGTTACGCCTTTGGGCAATGTTACCACGCAGGCCCTGGCCCCCATGGCGCACGACCTTTCGCTGTGGGCGCTGTTCCTGCAGGCCGACTGGGTGGTGAAGGCCGTGATGGTCTCGCTGCTGCTTGCTTCGGTCTGGGTCTGGGCCGTGGTGTTCGAGAAGCTGACGCAGCTGCGCAAGGTGAACCGCGCCGCCGATGGCTTCGAGGACCGCTTCTGGTCCGGCGGCAGCCTTGAGGACCTGTTCACCGCCGAGGGTGAGGCGCCGACCCATCCCATCGCCGCCGTCTTCGGTGCCGCGATGCGCGAATGGCGCCGGTCCTCCGGCCGCGCCATGACCAGCGACCTGGCGGTGACCGGCCTCAAGGAACGCGTCGAGCGCGCCATGATGGTGTCGATCCAGCGTGAGATGGACCGGCTCGAGCGCTGGATGGTTTTCCTGGCGACCGTCGGCTCGGCGGCGCCCTTCATCGGCCTGTTCGGCACCGTCTGGGGCATCATGAACAGTTTTTCCGCGATTGCCGGCATGCAGAGCACGAACCTTGCCGTCGTCGCGCCGGGCATTGCGGAAGCTCTCTTCGCCACCGCCATCGGCCTGATCGCGGCCATCCCCGCCACCATCGCCTACAACAAGCTGGCGACGGACCTGGCCCGCTTCGCCGGAAGGCTGGATGCCTTCTCCGCCGAATTCGGTGCCATCCTGTCGCGCCAGTCGGAGACCGCCGCGGCCGGCCCGGCCCGCGCCACGCCGGCGCGCCAGCCGGTGGAGGGCTGAGCCATGGCGGGCGGTGGCTTCGGAGGCCGTAAATCGGTGCGCGGCGGCCGCGCCAGCTACCGGCCGATGAGCGAGATCAACGTCACGCCGCTGGTCGACGTGATGCTGGTGCTGCTCATCATCTTCATGGTCGCCGCGCCGCTGATGACGGTGGGCGTGCCGGTGGACCTGCCGCAGACGCAGGCCGCCAACCTGAACCAGGAACAGGAACCGCTGACCATCTCCGTCACCGCCGATGGCCGCGTCTTCCTGCAGGAATCCGAAGTGGCCCTGGACGCGCTGGTGCCGCAGCTCCGCGCCATCCTGACCAGCCAGCAGCAGGCTCCGGGCACGCCGGAGCGCCGCATCTTCGTGCGCGGCGACCGCGCCATCAGTTATGGCCGCGTGATGGAGGTGATGGGCACGGTCAGCTCCGCCGGCTTCTCCCGAGTCGCGCTGCTGGCCGAATCCCCCCAGGGCCGGGCGCCGAGGTAGCCACTTGGTCGCCCTCCTCCTCCAGCCCGAGCCCGAGGACCGCGCCCTGCGGCGCTGGGCCGCGGTGTCGCTCGGCCTGCATGTGCTGCTGGGCGTCGCCGGGCTGCTGTATGGCTATGTCCGCCCGCTGCCGCCGCCGGTCGAGATGGCGATGACGGTGGAGTTCACGAACCAGGAGCCGCCGGCCGTGGCGCAGGGCGAACAGCCCGGGCCTGCCGCGCCGCAGGATCCGGTGCCGGCCCCGCCGGAGCCTTCGCCCTCGCCACCCTCGCCGGCGCCGCCCACCACGGCG